>JBDHHK010000130.1:0-12517 GCA_039589395.1 Gemmatimonadota bacterium | reverse complement strand
GGCAGGTACCATTCGTCGTGATGTGGTGACACAGACGGTCTCTTTCGACGTCACCGATGGCAGCCAGACATATCCAGTGGTGTATCGCGGACTTCCGCCCGACACATTCGACGACGACGCAGACGTGGTGGTTGAGGGGAGACTGTCACGGGATGGTGTTTTCCACGCCACGAGCTTGCTCGCGAAGTGTGGCTCTCGCTACGAGGCTCAGCCGACGGCTTGAATAGGTGACCGTCTTAGGAGAGCTGTCACTATGGCTCGCGTTGCTTCTCGCAGCGTGGGGTACGGTCGTCGGGGTCCTCGGCGGTCGTACGGGCAATCCCGAACTAGCCCTCAGTGCCAGGCGAACGCCGTATGCACTCCTCGTCGCCATCTCCGTTGCGTCGATTAGTCTACTTACCGCCTTGTTGCGGCACGACTTCAACGTTCAATACGTCTACAGTTACACCAGCCGGAATCTCCCCACACCTTACCTGATATCGGCGTTTTATGGAGGCCAGGCGGGTAGTCTGCTGTTTTGGGCGCTCGTGCTCTGCGGTTTTGCCGCTGCTGCTCAGTGGCTTACGCCACGCCGCTACACCTATCTGATGCCGTACGTCGCGGCGGTCACATCGGCTGTCACACTCTTCTTCGTGATGGTGTCACTATTCGCGGCAAACCCATTCGCCCGACTGGCGTTTACACCTCCGGACGGAGCGGGACTCAACCCGCAACTGCAGAACCCGGGAATGGTGTTCCATCCGCCGCTGCTTTTCCTCGGATACGTAGGCATCACGATTCCATTTGCGTTTGCGGTCGCGGCGCTGATCACAAAACGATTGGACACAGGTTGGCTACACGCCATTCGCAAATGGACAATTGTCTCGTGGATCTTTCTGTCGGCGGGGATCACCCTGGGAATGTGGTGGGCCTACGTGGAGCTGGGGTGGGGCGGCTATTGGGCATGGGATCCGGTCGAGAATGCATCGCTCATGCCTTGGTTGGCGATGACGGCATTCCTGCACTCCGTGATGATCCAGGAGAAACGTGGAATGCTGAAGAAGTGGAACATGATCCTCGTCATGTTGAGTTTCCTACTCTGCATCTTCGGCACCTTCATCACACGCAGTGGGATCGTCTCGAGTGTGCACTCCTTCGCGCAATCGTCGGTCGGAACGTATTTCGTGGTGTTCCTGGTAGTGTTGACGGCAGCACTTGTCTGGCTCCTATGGAGCAGGCTACCACTCTTGAAACCCGAGGCCAAACTCGAGAGCATGGTTTCCAGAGAAGCGACTTTTCTCTTCAACAACCTACTCCTTGTTGGCATGGCGTTCTCGGTGCTTTGGGGCACGATGTTTCCTGTCGTGTCAGAGTTGGTGCGAGGCACCCGGGTAACGGTTGGGCCACCGTTCTTCAATCAGGTCAACATACCCATCGGGTTAGCCCTGCTTGCACTGACCGGAATCGGTCCGCTCATCGCATGGCGAAAGGCGTCCACTGCAAACCTGAAACGGCAGTTTCTAGCACCGATCGGTGCCGGTTTCCTTGCCGCCCTGTTCGCGGCTGTGCTGGGAATGAGGCACGGGTATGCTCTAATGACCGTTTCGCTCTCAGGATTCGTGCTGGCCACCATTGTGCAGGAGTTCTGGAAAGGCGCGGGGGCGCGACACCGTTTGCGCCGGGAGAACTACGGGTTGGCGTTGGCACGGCTCGTAAGCAAGAATCGGCGCCGCTATGGTGGCTACATAATCCATTTTGCCATCGTGATCTACTTTGTTGCCTTCATCGGCGAGGCGTACAAGACGGATATGGAGGCTTCTCTGCTACCAGGGGAGGCTGCAACCCTGCGCTCGGCTTTCGGTCACGAATACTCGTTTACGCATGTCGGCGTGTCCCAGTATGACCAGTTGAACAGGTTCGTGTCCGCTGCATCCGTCGAGGTAACCAAAGGCGATACGCGGCTTGGAATCATGACGAGCGAGAAGCGCCAGTATTGGGACTCGATGGGGCAGCCCACGTTCCAACCTTCCACCGAACCCGCCATAAGGAGCGGCCTGCTCGAAGATCTCTACATCACCTATGCCGGGTCGGTGGAAGGCACCGAGGAGGCCGTTTATCGGTTCGCGATCAATCCTATGGTGTGGTGGCTGTGGTTCGGGGGGGTGTTGCTCGTGGTCGGCGGAGTCGTAACGCTGTGGCCCGGTGGCACACCGAGTCAAGCGACAGTGCGCAAGGCTTTGGAGGGCTATCAGACCAGGATTGTCGACGAGGAGGTGGCGACCGTTGCCCAATGAAAGGAGAATGTCCCGGCGCGATGCACTGAGAGTAACAGGAGTCGCGATTTTACCGGTCGCGATTTACCAAGACTCCGTCTCGGTGCAGGATCGGCCGGCTGGTGAGCTGCAAAACCCGCGAATGGCTGGGATGCCTCGCGAACGCATCACCGACTACGAGAACGACCCTTTCGTTATTGGGATCGAGTCGCGATTGGCTTGCACCTGTGGATGTACGCTAGACGTCTATACCTGCCGCACCACGGACTTCACTTGTGGGGTCTCACCCGCAATGCACAGGGAAGTTGTCCAACTTGTGCAGCAGGGCAGAACTGCTGAAGAGATCATTGACGCCTTTGTTGCGCAGTACGGCGAGACAGTGTTGATGGCTCCGCCCAAGGGTGGCTTCAACCTCGTTGGCTATGTGCTACCGGGCTTGGGAATCTTGGGAGTCGGAGCCGCAATGCTTTGGATGCTCATGGGCCGCGCTCGCACCGGCGGGGAACTCGCACCGGTTGTGAGCGATACACACCCATCAACCCCGAAGATCTCGGACGAGGAAGCTGCGCTCTTGGAGAAGGAGCTTGGAGACTTGGACCTGTAGCTGATGCTTGAGCTTCTCGCTGGAATTGTAGTGGCCGTAGCACTCATGGCTTTGGTTTTGGAACCCCTCGTTCGCGGGCGTCGGTGGGCTCCTGCGTCTGGCACGCTGGATGGTGAACTTGACTTCAGCGACATCGAAGAGTCGGAGTCACCAAAAGTTCAGGCGTTGCTCGCGATCAAAGAAATCGAATTCGACCGCGAGACCGGAAAGCTCTCCGATGAGGATTACAGTGCCCTGAAAGCGACCTACCAGCGAGCGGCCCTCGTCGCGATCAAGGCCGAGGATGGTGACGGTGACGGGCGAACTGCCGGTGCCGTCGGCGTAGTTTGCCCTACATGTGGGCCACGCCCCGAGACGTCGGCAACGTTTTGTTCAGAGTGCGGGCAGACGCTGGTAGGAGGAGCCTTGTCCGTAGTGTGCCAGGCTTGCGGCGAGTTGGCCCCTGCAGGAGCCAAATTCTGTGGTGAGTGTGGCGCCACACTGAACCCGTCCTGAGAACAACTCCACGGTTCTGAGCTGGGTTTGTCGTCGGGTGCGGTGCTGACCCCACCGGACACTAGAGACCGAGATTCTCGTAGATGTATCTTCTGAGTGGGCAGTCGCAGCGGAATTCGCCATCCTCAAGCTTGGCCAAGGTGCACTTCTTCGGATCTTCCTCGTTGCACATGAACTCACAGCCCGGCTCACCTGGTTTGGCCTTGCACATGTATCGAAAGCCGGAGGCCGCACACCTGAAATCGTGAGGACACTCGATCTTTCCGAGAAGTTCCTTTATTCGCTCCCGATCTCTCTCTCGCATCATATCATAGAATCCCTGTACCCAAAGAGTCCGTGAGACAAGCCTAATTTCAATCTGGCTGGGTCATTGGGGATTGTGAAGTAGGCGAGGAAATCTGCAACTAGTTGCGAGCGTTATGCGAAGGCCTGTGACAGCATCCGAGAATCAGGCCTCGGAGGCTTTTTGTTCGAGGCAGAACCCCACTCCACGGACGGTCTGGATCATGTTGCCGCATCCGGCGTCGCGGAGCTTGCGACGCAAGTTGCCTACGTGAACGTCTACGACATTGCTTTCCGGGTCAAAGCTCATGTCCCACACCTTTTCGAGCAGCTCCGTTCTGCGTACCACTTCCTCGGCGTGAAGCATGAAATGCTCGAGCAGCTGGAATTCTCGTGGTGTAAGATCCAATGTCTTTCCACCAGTTCTGACCTGGTGTTTCAGACGGTCCAACTCCAAAGGTCCGTATGCCAATCGCTCCAGTCCGGTTGGGCCACCGCGCCGAGTGAGGGCTCGGATCCGCGCAAGCAATTCGTCGAATCTAAATGGCTTTGCCAAGTAATCATCCGCGCCAGCATCGAGGCCCCGCACAACATCTTCTGTCGCGTCGCGCGCGGTAAGCATGAGGATTGGAGTCGTTCGGCCCTCGCGGCGCATTTCAGCCGCCACCTGTAGGCCATTCTTCTTGGGGAGCATCACATCGAGTACGATCGCGTCGTAGTCGGTGAGATGCACGAGCGAGGATGCCTCATCGCCATCGCTCGCAACGTCGACCGCGAAGCCTTCTTCGCGAAGGCCCATTTGAATGAAGCCGGCGACCTTTCGGTCGTCTTCGACCACTAACAGGCGCATATTCTGAACCCTATCAGGGCGTTGATGAACACCCCGCAAACCGTACGTGAAGAGTCCTTTACTGTTTCTTCCTATGGCAGGGCATCTCGAGGACAAACCGAGCTCCATGGCCGGGCTTGCTTTCCACGCGGAGGTCTCCGCCGAGAAGACGTGCCAGACGTCTCGAAACGTCCAATCCCAGCCCAGTCCCTCGCTCGAGACGATCCCAATCGAGATCGAAGGCCTCGAATATTTCCTCGTGCCGCTCCTCGGGAATGCCCCTACCGCGATCTACTACGTCAATCCGCATGTTCTCACCGTCCGGCCGGACCTCGAGGGTGACGAGTTCTCCGTCCGGGCTATACCGCACTGCATTCTGGAGGAGGTTCAAGAGGATCTGCCGCATCCGAACAGGATCTGTTCTGCACGGCAGCTCATTGCCGACTCCGTTGACCTCTACGCGAACACCTTTCTGAGCCGCCGCGGGTTCGACTCCACGAACGGCTTCGTGCACCACTACAGCACCGTCCGCGTCCTGGATGAGTGGGAGCAGCTTGCCTGCGTCGATCCGGCTGAGTTGCAGCATATCCTCCAACAGGACAACCGTTCGTTCGGCCGACTCATATACCTCGATGGCGGGCCGCGGTGGGTCGTCGCCGGTCTTGCGAAGCCACAATTCTGCCCATCCATACACGGCGGTTAGAGCGTTTCTCAACTCATGGTTGATCATTGCGTAGAACCGCTCACGCGTGTCCTTCATCTGTTGGATCTCCTTCAGCAAGAGCCTGGTTCGCTCCAAGAGACGCGCGTTCTCAATCGCGTTGGCTGCATGTCGCGCTAGAAGGACAGCTACAGCTTCGTCATCCTCTGTGAACTCCTCCTCTCCTATCCGGTCGGCGAGGTAGAGGCCACCGACAAGTGTTTCCTTGTCCAAAACAGGCACGCCCAAGAACGATGTCATTTTTGGGTGGTTCTCTGGAAACCCCTGTGCGCTTGGATGCTGAGAAATGTTTCTCACCCTCGTGGGTCGGGGGTTGCTGAAAAGCAAACCCAGTAAACCTCTGCCGACCGGTTGAGCACGAATCTTCTGTGCGACAAAAGGTGGCATGCCGCTGGTCACGAAAGTCTCCCATTCCGCTGCGTTCTCCGACATTACTGCGAGCACGCCGTAGGTGGCGCTCGTCACTTCCCGCGCCGAGTCGACGGTGTTTTGTAGGATTTCGTTCAAATCACCCTCCGCGGAGATAAGCTGAGCTGCCTGACTCAACTTTTTCGCTGACGAAGGGTCGCTTGACATTTCGCTGAGTTTTCGATGATCCATGAATGGCAACATAGCCACGTACAACCTCCCGGACCAGGCTCGCTCGCACAGGCCGGGAAATCGGTCACGACCATGGTCGTGCATGGTGGATATGTTATGATTCACCGACATACGTTTGTAGGGAAACGATGAAACCGGAACACATAAGAGAAATCAAGAGGATCCTGTGCACGATGAAGTGTCCCCTCGATTTTGAATGCACGAAGGTGGGACGCCAAGACATTTGCAGGGCTAGGGACATTGGCCTCGATCACGCACTTGAATGCCGCGAGGAAGATTCTCCAGAATGCGGTTTCGCCGTTATGACTGACAGCTCTGTTGTGCTCTGCAAATGTCCGCTCAGGCTGTATCTGTCAAAAATCGTTGGAATGTGAGGGCGATGTACGGCGCTTGATAGGTTCTATGCTCAACCGGATGCTGCCGAACCGGCCTTTGATCTCCACACGCGGAATGTGACGCACTCATGGCAGGGCTCTTACCCGAACAGGGCTTGACATTATCATTAATAGTAATAATCATTATTAGTGATAAGGAGGGGCTATGAGTAACAAATCAGGTAGTAGAAACACGAGGCAACGCCAGATAATTCTCGAGGAGCTTCAGAAACTCAAGTCTCATCCGTCGGCGACGGCTCTGTACGAGATAGTGAGGGAGCGACTTCCCAACATCAGTTTGGGGACCGTATACCGAAATCTGGACCTGCTTGCACGGACCGGGCTCATACAGAAGCTGAACACCGGCCAGAATGAAGCCAGATTCGATGGTATTACCGATCACCATTACCATGTGTGTTGTGCTCAGTGTGGCAGGGTGGACGACTTGCTCGATGCGCCTGTTGACATCGTAGACTCTGGCATAGGTGAACTTCAAGGATTTGACATTCTTGGTCATCAGTTGCAGTTCATAGGGATATGTCCCGAATGCAAGGGCGAGAAACTCCATTGACTCTTTACCAGATTGGGCGGAACAAGGAGAACCGACGATGATGAAGCAGAAAATTGAGGATGCCTTCAATAAACACCTGAACGCCGAGTCGTTCTCGGCCCACCTATACATGTCGATGTCCGCGTACTTCCAGTCGATCAATCTGAAGGGCATGGCGCACTGGATGCGATTGCAGTCTGACGAAGAAACCACTCACGAAATGAAGTTCTTCGACCACATTCTCGCCCGCGGCGGCAAAGTGTTGTTGGAGAAGATTGGAGCTCCGCAAACTGAATGGGATTCTCCTCTTGCCGTGTTCGAGGCAGCGTTTGGTCATGAGCAGATGATCACCGAGAAGATCAATAAGCTGGTCGACCTTTCCATAGCCGAGAGCGATCATGCTTCTAACGTGTTCCTACAGTGGTTTGTAACCGAGCAGGTGGAAGAGGAAGAGGCGGCAGCGGAGATCATAGAGCAACTCAAGCTAATCGGAGACGACAACGGCGCTCTGTTCATGTTCGACAAAGAACTGGGTCAGCGCGTCGCAGCAGCAACAACACCTCAGGAGGCGTAAGTAAATGTCAACGTTGGTAACCAAGGAAGCTCCCGATTTTTCAGCTCAGGCGGTTATGGGAGACAACACATTTGAGGAGCTGAAGCTCTCTTCATATCGCGGCAAGTACGTGGTCCTATTTTTCTACCCGCTCGATTTCACGTTCGTTTGCCCTTCAGAAATCATCGCGTTCGACACAGAGCTGGAGAAGTTCAAGGAGCGGAACGCTGAGGTCATAGGAGTTTCAGTGGACTCGCACTTCACCCACCTTGCGTGGAAGAACACTCCGCGCGATCAGGGTGGCATTGGGGAGATCAACTACCCGCTGGTCGCTGACCTGGACAAGTCCATCTCTCGCGAATACGGCGTACTCAGTGGAGATTCAGTGGCGCTTCGTGGACTTTACCTGATCGACAAGGAAGGCTTTATCCGTCACGAGTTGGTGAACGACTTGGGGTTGGGACGTAGCGTGGAAGAGGCGATTCGCATGCTCGACGCTCTGCAGTTCACTGAGGAGCATGGTGAAGTCTGCCCTGCAAACTGGCACAAGGGTGATGACGCCATGCAGCCTACTGCCGATGGCGTAGCCTCTTATCTAGCGAAACACGCCAGCTGAAATATCTTCAGTGCGCCAGTTCATGGAGTCGGCGCCTGAGATTGTCCAACCGAATTAGGGGGACCGAGTAAATGGCAACAGAGAAGCTCCAGATCTACAGATGCCCGCTTTGCGGGAACATGGTAGAGGTCGTGTTCGCAGGTGGCGGCACTTTGGTTTGCTGCGGTCAGCCGATGGAAGTCCAGGTCGAGAACACCACCGATGCCGCAACCGAGAAGCATGTTCCGGTGATCGAGGAAGCAGACGGTGGGATCAGAGTGGTTGTCGGATCTGTGGCACATCCGATGGGCGAAGACCATCACATTGAGTGGATTGAAGTTGCAGTTGATGGCAAATCATACCGCCAGTTCTTGAATCCAAACGATGCCCCGGAGGCATTCTTCCCGATTTCAGGGGCGAACATCTCCGCACGTGCATACTGCAACCTGCACGGCCTCTGGAAGTCGTAAGGAAAGCTCGACGGTAGGCCTGGATATGAGAGCCCATCCGGCGATCCGGATGGGCTCCGTATGTTTGAACGGGTAGATTCCAAGACCCAGTCCGTCGCATTCACTCGAAGGACCAATGACTACCATTCTGCTCAAGCTGGTTTCAGTGAAAGATGAGGAGCTCTCGCCAGTGCTGATGGCTTCGGCATACGGGTTCTGCATCCTCCTCAGCTACTACATACTGCGACCCGTTCGCGACGAGATCAGCTCGGCAGATCGCGGGAATCTGCAGATACTCTGGACCGTGGTGTTCTTGGTCATGGTGTTTGTAGCGGTGCCCCTTTACTCGGCCGTCGTGTCGCGGTTTTCGAGAGGCGTGTTCATACCACTGGCCAACAGGTTTTTCGCTTCAAACCTGTTGATCTTCTTCGGCGTTCTCTACCTGCTGCCGGAGAGCGCGCGGCCTTGGATCGATCGCGTGTTCTATGTCTGGACGAGTGTATTTGCTCTGTTCGTGGTTACAGTGTTTTGGGGTTTCATTGTGGATCTCTTTAGCACCGAACAGGGCAGGCGGGTATTTGGCTTCATTGCGGTCGGATCATCGTTGGGTGGCATTGCGGGGTCGTTCATTACGGCCTCCTTTGCCGAAATTGTCCCCCCATTCGTTCTGCTGCTTATTTCGGTCATTCCTTTAGAGGTGGCGGCATGGCTTGCGATTCTGTTGCATCGCAGATCAGGTCTCCCCACTGTTGCAACGCGTCGCGAAGAGTCCGAGCCGGTTCGTGGAACGGCATTCAGCGGCATGAAGGTGGTGTTTCAGTCGAGCTACTTGAGCCTGATTCTGCTGTTCATAGTTCTGATGACCTTTGCCTCAACAGTGCTCTACTACCAGCAGGCTGATCTCATACGAGACGCCTTCCCGGTAGATCGAGCTGCTCGAACTGCGTTTTACGCCAAGATCGATCTTGCCGTCAATGTGATCACAATCTTCACGCAGGCATTCTTGGTTGCCCACATCATCCGTAGAATCGGCATCGGACTCAGTCTGGCCCTCATCCCGCTGCTTGCGATGCTCGGTTTCCTCGGCCTGGGCGTATACCCACTACTCGTTGTTTTGGTGGTATTCCAAGTGTTGTACCGCGCGGGACGGTATGCCATCTCGAGACCTTCGCGTGAGGTGCTGTTCACCGTGGTTGGGCGAGAAGAGAGATATAAATCGAAGGCCTTCATTGACGCCGGTGGATACCGGGGCGGAGACTTGGTGACTGCTTGGCTTTACACGGGACTGGCCGCGTTGGGGCTTTCCCTTGGTGCTATCGCGTTGGTTGCAGTACCGGTTGCGGCAGTCTGGGCGGGTACAGGATTGGTGCTTGGACGAATGCAGGAACGGAGCGCGGGAGAAGTGGGAGGAGCGGGAGAGAAAAAAACGGGATAGTGGATGAACTAGCCCGGCTCAGTCTGTCTTCGCGGGTCCAAAACTCGGTCGAGTTCCTCTTCAGGAAGCACTTTCTCCTCATTTGCTATCTCACGCACTGTCCTGCCCTCATTCAATCCGCGCTTCACGAGCTCGGTGGTCCGTTCGTACCCAATATGCGGCGCAAGCGCAGTCGCGGACGTAGCAGATCCTTCCAAGATGTGGGTAATATGCTCGCGGTTTGCGTCGAGGCCTGAGACAAGTTTCGTAGTAAATACATCTGACGCACGAGCAAGCAGCTTGATTTGCTCTAACAGGTTTCGAGCGATAAGCGGCTGCATGGCATTTAGCTGAAAGTGGCCATACATGCCCCCAACCGTGATTGCAGCGTCGTTGCCGATAACCTGTGCGGCCGCCTGAATCAGAGATTCAGCGATGACGGGGTTCACCTTACCAGGCATTATGCTGGAGCCAGGTTGAACAGCGGGAAGGGAGAGTTCACCTAATCCCGCGTTTGGACCTGAAGCCAGCCATCTGATGTCGTTGGCGATCTTGATGAGACTGACCGCTAGCGATTTCAATGCGCCGCTTACCCGTACCGCGGCATCGCGGGCTGATTGTGCTTCGAAGTGGTTGCTTGCCTCGTGTAACTTGAGACCAGTCAGCTCAGAAAGTTTCTCGGCAGCGCGCTTTCCAAATTCGGCGTGGGTGTTTATTCCGGTTCCCACGGCAGTACCACCAAGCGGTAGCTCACGCAGGTCTTCTGCGGCCGCCGTCAGGTGTTGAATGCCGTGGTCGAGCTGCGAAACGTAGGCCGAGAACTCCTGACCTAGACGAATCGGCGTCGCGTCCTGCAGGTGCGTGCGTCCGACCTTCACGATCTTCTCAAACGCTTCGCTTTTGCCGTACAATGCTTCCCTCAATCCCGCGAGGGCCGGCAGCAAGGACTCGTGAATGAGACTCAACGCAGCCAAATGGATTGCCGTGGGAAAGACGTCGTTGCTCGACTGTCCCAAGTTGACGTGGTCGTTGGGGTGGATCGGTGTCTTGCTTCCGATCGTGGACCCCAGCATGAGGTTTGCTCGGTTGGCAATGACCTCATTCGCATTCATGTTGCTGCTCGTTCCGGACCCAGTCTGGAACACGTCCACCGGAAAATGCTCGTCGAGGATTCCACTTTCGACCTCGCCTGCAGCTGCGGCAATTGCGTCGGCGAGATACGAATCGAGCAAACCAAGGTCACTGTTTACACGTGCTGCTGCGTGTTTTACCAAACCGAGCGCGCGGATCATGTCCCTGCCAATACCGTCTCCAGAAATCGGAAAGTTCTCGGCCGCGCGTGCCGTCGAGGCACCATAGAGAGCATCTCCCGGCACCTCGACCTCGCCCATCGTGTCGCGTTCGGTTCGCTTATCCATGTGAAAACCTACTCAGAACGATCTTTCAGTCAGTGTCGTTCCTAGTGTTGCGGGTGTTCGACTATCAAAGACTGTCGAGTACGCGAGTCAGTCGTTCTTCCACCTCTCCCGCCAACGGTTGAACTCCGTCGTTGTCCACGAGGGAGAATCCTTCAGTGGGCTTGAATGCTGAGACCACAGAACCACCATCGTCCGTCTCCATTACCACAACGTTACAGGGCAGCAGTAACCCGATCATTAGCTCGGCCGAAAGTGCTTTATGAGCCAGAGGAGGATTACATGCACCGAGTATCACGTACCTACGAAAGTCGACGTCGAGCTTTTCCTTCAAAGTAGCTTTGACATCGATCGTCGTGAGTATTCCAAAACCCTCGGCCTTGAGGGCGTTGGTGGTGTTGGTGACCGCATCATCATAAACAACGCCTGGAAGTTCTTTAACCAATCCGTATCTGACATCAGGAGTGCTCATGCCGAAACCTCTTGTGTGTTGTTAGCCGCGTTCTCGAGACCCATAAGGGTTTCGAGAGTATCGCGCAGCGTGTGATCGATATGTTCGGTGAAAAGACTAATATCCGGCACCGAGGCACGGCCCAAGAGTGAACCCAAAAATGCTCTGTGAGCTCGGCCGGCCCTGTATTCGGGCTCACGTGGCGGGTGTTTCAGGTAACGTTCAATTAGATCCAAGCTCGGATCGAACAGCAAAGTAGTTGAGTAATAGAGCAAGTCTCTCGTTCTATAAATGCAGGCACCGCCGATTTTGCGATCGCCAAGCACCAAGTCCGAGATGCCTGCATGGCGCACGTCCTTCACGCCAGCACGGTTCAACGCTTCGATAACCCACTCCGAAATCCAACTAAAGGCCCGCGGGATTCCGCCGAAACCCGAGAGCGGCAGCGTCGTAGACACAATCACGTTGCCGGTGTCTAGGACCACTGAGCATCCGCCGCCGCGCCGTTTCAACAACGGTACCCCATCTTCTTCTATGGCTTCGGCATTCACTTCGATTTCTGGTCGAGAGCCCCGGCCCAATACCACGGCAACGTGGCCTGGACGATAGATACGCGCGCGCGGTAAACCGTCGCTCCTCGTAACTTCGATGAGCGCGTCGTCCCAGTCGAAAGCTCGAGGTTCGATCAACTAGGCTTCCTCGCTGGGTGCACGTGGGTCGGGGCACCGGCTGCAACTTCGGCGGCTTCGTTGAGTGCCTCAGACAATGTTGGGTGAGGGTGGATCGTGACCATTATGTCTTCCAGCGTGGCACCCATCTCGAGTGCAAGCGTGCCTTCCGATATCAACTCGCTCGCATGTGGACCCACTATTCCGATACCCAACACAAGCCCGTTGTCGGCATCAGAGATGACTTTGACCAACCCGTCGGGTC
>JBDHHK010000129.1:0-12628 GCA_039589395.1 Gemmatimonadota bacterium | reverse complement strand
CATGTGGGCCAGGGACTGCAAGAACCCTTCGGTCTGCCGGAGCGGAAGGTGGAAGATCATGCGGAGGGTGAGCGCTGCTTCAATCGCTATGTTCGCATAGATGCGTTGGCCGCCGGGTTTGCCACTGGGTAAGGCCCGCCAGGAGTTGATGGCGTCGTCGGAAAGCCAGACGGTTAGGTCGCCTCGTCTGCGAAGGCCCGCTTCGTACTCAGGCCAATTGCGAATCCGGTAGGGCGATTTCGCGTACTTGTACTGGCTGCGTTTCGGGTACTTCATCGGTGACGACTCCGGATCAGGGGCATCGCCTCAATGATGCACCGGAACCCGGAGCCATGCACCAACGCCGCGCGACATCAAACCACGTCTCAAGGGACACGCACGGTTGATTCGGTACGCCGATGACCTTGTGATTGGTTTCGCGAGACAGGATGACGCCGTGCGCGTGCTGGAGGTATTGCACAAGCGCATGGCGAAGTACCGGCTCGCGCTGCACCCTGAAAAGACCCGCCTGATCCCATTCGTACGGCCCCGCAAAGGGCAGAACGGTCGGTCAGGATCCGGGACGTTCGATTTCCTCGGGTTTACGATGTACTGGTGCAAAACTCGCCGGGGACGTTGGCGTTTGGGAATGAAGACACGCAAGGCGCGCATCCAGAGGACCCTCACAAGCCTCGGCGACTTGTGCCGACGCCTCCGGCACAGGTCGCTCAAGGACCAGCACGCCGCGCTCAGCAGGCGACTACGCGGGCATTACCAGTACTTCGGTGTGAACGGAAACACGCGGAGTCTCAGGCAGGTGCTGCGACAAACGCAGCGGCTGTGGTTCAAACGGCTCCAGCGCCGTAGTCAACGCGGCGGACGCCTCACCTGGAAGCGGTTCGGCGCCTATCTCAAGGCGCACCCGCTGCCACCGCCCCGGCTCTATGTTCAGATCTGGGCACGGGCTCTGTGAGACTCCTCAGCGGAAGAGCCGAATGGTGGAAATCTCCTTGCTCGGTTCCGAGAGGGCCCGGACGGGCAACCGCCCGGGCTACTCGACACAGTTCAAATCAGCTGGACAAGCACAGCGGTTTCTTTCGGTCCACGGGGTCATCCTGAACGTCTTCAGATTCGCACGCCACCTGATGCGCTCAGAGAACTACCGGCTGCTAAGAGCCCGCTCCTTCAAAGAATGGAGTGTGGCTACGGGTGCCTGAGCAAACCCGGCCGATCGCTCCCACGGCTTCGCCCGGACCCGTTAATTTGACAATGCCGTCGTCAGTGACAAAGCTGACTGTTTCCTCGACTATGTCCTAGCTGGCGCTGGGCGAGGGTGTAGGCTCGGATGGCATGAGCCAACTCGCCAGTTCTGTGCGGAAGATGATGGCGTCAGGGAAATAGCCGCTGATGGTGTCATAATTCAACCTGTCCCTGACGGGGTGCAGGTGCATGGGGATGAGATACCTGGCCGGGAAAGCTTGTTCCAAGAAGCTATGGTAACTCTGGTCCAACAGCATCAAGTGAGACATAAAGAGGACGTCAATATGCTTGCCGGGCAGATCATAAGCCTGGAGATAGGCCAGGTCCACGGCTGCCGGGACTAGGTCTCCCGTGTGCAGTAGCTTGTGCTTGCCCAGAGTAATGATAAAGCCCAGGTTGAGCGGCGGTTGTAAAGAAGGGTCTCCGTGAGGCAGTTCTATCATTTCCACCGGGATGTCGTTGAACGTTTGCTGCAGGCTGCCCTGTGGCTCTAGTTGCACAGAGGCGACGCGCTCTTTGATCTCATCCCAGCCCTCGTAACCCGCTTGTAGGTCTGCCACGGCCTGATAAGTGGAGACGAACAGGGCCTCGGGATTGTTTGCCAGGTGCCTGCCCACTGTTTCCGCGTGGAAATGGTCCGGGTCGTTGTGGGTGACCAGGACTAGATCAATGCCGTCAAAGGGCGGTCGGGCGTTTTCCAGAAGCGCCAGGGTTTCGGGCGACATCTCGATGCGGTGCAGCGCGTCTACCAGTATCTTTTTGCCGTCCGAGATAATCAAAAAGCCCTCGTTGCCCACGTAGGTGACGACGAGTTGAGATTCGTTCAATATGGTGAACGTGACCCCCTGGCTGTCACAAGCGCCGCCTGCGTCGCAGGGCTGGAACTGAGCCGTCTCTGAGCCGCGCCAGTCCTCATCGCTGGCGCTCACCGTCAGGACCCCGTCCGCGACGTCCAGGTCTAGCACTGCGTTGCCCGCAAAGCTCCAGGTGATTTCGTCGGCAGAGTGGTCCGCGTCTGTGACGTAATTGTCCAGCTTGAATTCGGGGAAACGCTCGCCGTCGGCCATGCCCTGGTCCGCCAGGCCAAAGATTACGGGAGTGGCGTTTTCCGCTTCGGCGGTCGCTGTTGGAGTAGCGGTCGCTGCTTCGTCCCGAGCTTGCCGAAGGACAGGAGTATTAGTGGGCTGGGCGCTGCTGCTGCAAGCGGACAGCAACACGGTGACGATTAGCAAAGCAATTGGGCGCTGGTTCATTTTCTTCTCCATGTACGGCGTTGTTGCATGGCTCGGAGCTGAGGACAGATCCCCCGTCCCCCGAGCTGGGATCGGGCCACTCGGTAACTGTCAGGCATCCCAAGACAGGTCATCGTATTGAGGATCTTGCTAGCCAACTGTACTTCCGGAAGCGAATGTCTCTGAGCTTCGCCAGCCGCCGAGACAGCGTGGTGTGATCTGGGATCGGGAGATCGACGCTGACCGCCCGGTTTCCCGCTGGGTGGCTCCTGCCAGGAGTCGATTGTTTCCTCCTTGTACTGGCTTCGCTTCGAATACTTCATGGGTGATGACCCAAGATCAGGGACTTCGCATCACCATGAACCTAAACCGAAAGCCATGCACCAACGCCCTGCGGCGGCACCACCTCCACGCGACTGTCGTGCAACGATCGTTGTGCCAGGCTGTGCGTGCGAGCGGCATTTCGAAGCGAGCGACGTGTCACACGCTCAGGCATTCGTTTGCAGCCCATCTACTCGATTCCGGGTATGACATACGTACGGTTCAGGAGTTGTTGGGTCACAAGGACGTGCGTACTACGATGATATACACTCACGTGCTGAGCCGTGGTGGGCTCGGCGTTAGGAGTCCGTTAGACGCACTTTAGTACGTCCAAAAGCGGCTTGCGGCCCCCAGACTTGACGCGTATTATCGCGCTGGCGTTTCGCAGTCTATCTACGGTTGGTTCAAGGTACCTCGACTTCAAGACGGGGTGTTGCATGTACTTGACTGCCATCAGACCTCGCAGGCTATTTCACTACGTTTCAGAATTTCGCATAATATCTCGATATGCTGGTCAGGCTAATTGGATAGTTGGGCAGCGCACGGTCATCCTGATCCCACTCAGGGCGCGAATTGACTCACGCACACTCCCGTGCGGATAGATGCCCACGCAGTTCGGAGCCATGGCTTGAAACGGACACCTCATGATCAACACTCGGCTCAAACGTCGATGCCAGTTGTTCTGACTCGTCTTCTCGTCGCATTTGTCATCATGCTGCTGGCGCTTTGGGTCCCTGCATGGGATCTCCGATGGTGGCAGGCGTGGATCTATTCTTTTGTATTCCTCGCAGCCGGCATAGGCGGCCGCCTTTGGGCGGAACGGCGACATCCGGGGCTGCTCGCCGAACGACAGAGTCTTGAGAAGCTGCGAGACGCAAAGCCGTGGGATAAGGTACTTGCACCACTCACGGCGGTGAGCATTTCCCTGCCGCTCTTCATCGTTGCAGGGCTGGATCACCGTCACGGTTGGTCCCCGGTGTTCCCGCAGTGGCTCAATATCATCGGCCTGATCTTGGTCACAATTGGATACGCGTTTGCTGTATGGGCTTTGGTGGAGAACCGCTACTTCGCCAGCGTAGTCCGGATTCAGACGGACCGAGGGCACGTCGTCTGTGATACCGGCCCCTATCGCATCCTGAGGCACCCGGGTTATGCCGGCAACCTGCTGCCTCTGCCTGGCATTGTGCTCGCTTTGGGATCATTGTGGACACTCATTCCAGCAGTCGTAGCCTTGATCATTGTGGTAGTCAGAACCGCATTGGAGGACCAAACCCTGCACGACGAGTTACCGGGCTATCGTGAGTATGCGCGGCGTGTTCACTTTCGGCTTGTTCCCGGCATCTACTGAGGGCATGGTGGCTGGAGGTGAAGAGAGCGCATTGATGAGACGTGATCAACAGTTGCGTTCGAAACGACGAGCAGCAATGTGCGCAGCCCAACAGGCGCATGAAGCTGTCAAACGCTGGGGTAACAATCGGTTTGTTCGCATGGAGACATCATTGAAATCACGGATGCCAGGAAGCTGGTTGGGAGCGCGTTTGCAGCTCATTTGCAGATTCGTTAGACTGCCGCCCGAAGGAAGAGTCTAAGTGCCAACGAATGACGGGCCCGTCGAGAGCAAAGACATCGTTGTCTTCCAGATCATCAAAGACTCGAAGTGTGATGAGTGCGGCGATGAAATCGAACGCGGGCGCATGCTGCGCTTGGAAGCCGATCGGCCAGTTTGCCTCGGTTGTGCGGATCTCTCCCATCTAGTGTTTCTGCCGCGAGGCGATGCAGCCCTCACTCGACGAGCTGGCAAGTATTCGAAGCTCCGTGCGGTCGTCGTAAAGTTCAGCAGGAGCAGGAAGCGTTATGAGCGTCAGGGGTTGCTCGTTGAGGAACCCGCAATGGCCCGAGCCGAGGAGGAGTGCATTGCGGATGCCGAGGCACGGGCAAGCGCCCGCTACCGTGCTGCCGAGCGTCATGCCCTGCTTGATAGGAAGTACATCAAGCGCTTCGCCGAAGAGGTAGGGCGGCACTATCCATCTTGTCCGGGTATTGAGCGTAACTCCATTGCAGAGCACGCTTGTCTGAAGTACTCTGGTCGCGTTGGGCGCACGGCAGCAGCGAAGCGATTTGAACCAGAAGCCATTGACTTGGCAGTCCGTGCACACGTTAGGCACTCACACACTCGATATGACGACTTGCTTGTTGACGGTGTTGAACGCAACGAGGCGCGAATGGCTGTTGCGGAGGACGTGGAGCGAGTCTTGGACAGTTGGAGAGAGATACGGACATAGACCCCGAGCATTGCTGACGGTGGCAGTCTAACCCGCGCCAGAAGCTGACGAACGCGGAAGGAGGAGTTGATTTGTGCGCACCGTAAGATCGTGGTCCGGCCGTGCATCTAGCTCCTGGAGGGGTGTTCGTTCGCAGCGTATTTGCAGAGTCGTTAGCCAGCATTGGCGCCTACAGTTAGCCAGCATTGGCGCCTACAGTTTCGGAGTGAAGTGCACCCCTTCCAAGCCCTCGAAATCCGCGTCTTGCGTCCACACTTGCGCGCCGTGATGGCGAGCTGTCGCGAGCACGACACTGTCGGCAAGTGGGAGCTTGTGCTCAATGCCGAGTCTAGCCGCAGTCAGCGCAATTGGAGCGTCCAGTTCGACGACGTTTCCTTGCTCCATGAGCGCAACTGCTTGGAGCGCAGGACCTTCCCCAACCTGTTGGTAAACTCGCTTGAACACTTCCAGGATGCAGATTGAGGGAACAATGAGTCTGCGAGTTCGTTGAATGGCGGTAGCGAAGAAGTCGGCGTTTGGCCCGTCCGCAAAGTATTCAAGCCACCCGCAGGAATCGACGAGGTTCATTCGCGATCCTCATCGCGCGGAACATCCGTATCGATTCCACGTAGGAAACCACGCATTGCTTTTGCGGGTTTGACAGGAATGAACTCCACACGATCCATATACTGTAGCGCCTGGACTTCTTGCCCTGCTTCGATTCCGAGCGCTTCGCGGATCTTCTGTGGTATGACCACCTGGTATTTTGGCGAAACTTTGACAACAGCCATGGAAACCTACCGTTAAACGATGACGTAATCTATCGATAGATAGTTGTACGATGCAAGCCAATGCTGGGGCGTTGTTGCATGACTCGGGGCTGAGCCCAGGTTCCCCGTTCCCCAAGAGAGAATCACTCCACTCGGTAGCTGTCGGGCATGCCGAGACAGGTCATCCCGTTGAGGATCTCATCAGGTACCAAACGCGCCGCGGAAAAGAACGAGTCATGCTGCTAGACACGCGAGTGTCGATCCTCCCGATACACCAACCATCGAGAGCGCATGTTCGGCACTACAAAAGGGATTCTTTTGCGATCGACTCGGGAATGGTTGGCGCCGTTGCGGCCGGTGTTGCTTTGGACCAAGTGATGCTGACCTACTTCTGCGTTGAGCCATATACCCGTTGGCCGAAGCACAGCCATGAAAGCGAGCAGATTACAATGGTGCTCAGAGGAGAACTGTACGTCGAGCTGGGGAACGATGTAGTAACGGTCAAAGAGCACGAGGCCATCGCGATACCTTCGTATGTTGCCCATGCGGTGTTCACCCGCTTCGAGTGTGCCGAGGCGGTGGATGCCTGGTCGCCGGTGATGACACACTACCTACCGGGCAGCCTAGCCGGAGGTCAGCCATGACGCTGAATGAAGAGCGTGAGGAGCGAGCTCTAGGCACGCGCTGTTGCAGCGAACATGCACCGCTATCAGATGAAGAAGCCAGGAGTCTAAGTCAGACGTTTGATGTTCTGGCCCATCCGGTACGCGTACAACTACTTCACTTCCTCGCACAACATGAGGGGCGGGTATGCGTATGCGATCTGGAGGCGGCGGTATCTGTCAAGCAGCCTACGGTTTCGCATCATCTCAAACTGCTCCGCAAAGCGGGGATCGTGGGGGCCGACCGTCACGGCGTGTGGGCGTACTACTATGTGAACAAGGATGCGTTGGCGGCGTTCAGGGATCGGGCCGATGGATTCCTGGATGGCCTGGGATAGCGGGATGAGTACGATCTCGAACAATCAAGGCACTTCATACAACTACCGAGGCGTCCGGGTGTTGGTTCTGCTGCATGAGTGGGAAATCAAGCGCTTCGTCGAGAGCTGGAAGACGGCAAAGGAATCAGGCCCCGACCTGTTAGACTCGGCGAACCGCTGACTCGAGAAACGTTGGAGACCCCGTAATGAAGTCGCTGAACCGAGAGAAAGCATACCGCGAATTCTACGACGCAGCGTCCGCGGACCGGTCGACGCGACCGAATTTGGCGGAGGCGGCAACGTCCACTGCGTTGCGCAAGTCTTCCGCCATGAACGGCTTGAAAAGGACGTTCCGGCCTGGCTCGTCCAGAAACTGCCGGGCAGCATCGGTAAACGCCCCGCCGGTGATGAAGACCATGCGCTGAGCCAGGTCGGGATCGATAGTCGCCACTTTTGCGTGGACCTGTATTCCGCTATAATCGCCCATCTGCACGTCACACACTATTGCATCAAAGTCGCGATCCTCCTCGAGGAACTCGATCGCCTCGCACCCGCTGCCAAGCAGGACCGTCTCGTGCGCGGCCAAGTGTTTACCCAGCATCAGCAGCACCGACTCCTCGTCGTCCACTACCAGCAACCGTAATCGGCCGACACCGATCCGTTTGGCCCGGGCCGTGGTGCCGTTGGGAGCGTCATCTTTCTCGACTCGCGGCAAGATCACGGTCACCGTCGTCCCTGCGCCGACATCGCTTATGATTCGGAGCGCACCGCCGAAACCGCGCACGATGTGCTTACACACCGCCAGCCCCATGCCCATGCCGACACCGGGGCGAGAGGTGAAGAAAGGATCGAAGAGACGGTCGCGGTACGCCTCGGGAATACCTTGCCCGGAATCGCTGATCTTGATGAGTACGTTTTCGTCGTCGGCCTCCGCTGACACGCGGATCGTGTGGTCTGCACTGGCGCCTTCGGGGAGTGCCTCGGCGGCGTTCATCAGCAGATTTACGATCACCTGTCCGAGTTTGGTGTTGGTGCCCACTGCCGCCGGCAACGGCGCGGCGATCTCGGAGACGACCTGTGCCTTGTGGCGCAGCCAGTTGTTCGCCATGCGCAACGCCGCCGCGATCACGTCAGCGACGTCGACCGCGCCGGATTCGGTGTCTTCTCCCCGTACGAGGGCCTTGAGATCGTCCACGATCTTGGCAACGCGATTGGTGCCGTCGAGAGCTTCGCGAACGTATTCGAGCAGCTCCTCTCGCAGATCCGGGGAATGCGACCAGTCGCCCCGCAGCAGCGCCTGCTCTATCAACTCGAGGTTCCCGAACGTGTAGGAGAGGGGATTGTTGATTTCGTGGGCGAGCCCGGCAGCCAGCATCCCCATGGACACGCCACGCGCGTCGACCTCGTGCTCGCGCAGTCGCAGGATCTCACGGCGCTTGCGCATGAGCGCGGCGGTGATGATGTCCCCGGCGACGGAGATCAGGGGCTCGGCATCTTCCCAGTCGCGATGCTCGTACACCGAGTCGTACCCCAGCCATCCGACGAAACGGCCGTTCTCGAACAAGGGAACGTTAATGTAGCTGAGGATGGTCATTGCATCGCAGGCGCTCCGTTCGGGAGCCGCCTCCTCGGGCAGCTCGTCCGGATCGACCACTCGAATGGTCTCACCCCGCAGCCATTGCGACATGGACCAGGGGAAGACATCCGTGGTCACCCCGCGCAGCGCATCGTAGTCGTGCGCGCCAACGCCACTGGCACACCACTCGTGAATGTCCTCGATCGCGTTTCCTTCGTCATTGAGCAGAAAGATGTATACGCGCTCGACATGAGCGGCGCGGCCCAGTTGCTCCAGTGCCCCGCAGGCAGAGGCGGCGATGTCGTCTAGCGGTTTGGCCAGCATATCGCTCGCGATGTTTGCGATGAGCTGCTGAATCGTCTCGCCTGTCCTATCGCTCATGGTGTTGCTCTCTCCTGTGAAACCCGGCGGCACCCTGCGACGCACGCAAGCGCGGCCTGTTCAACAACAGCCATCTCTGAATCACTCGCCACATCCTAAAAACGTCCGAACAGGATAAGGTGGGTGCAAAGCGAAATCCAGATGGTTCACACGACCGGAACCGCACCGTGGCGGGCACTGATTTGAGTGGAGAGCAAAGATTCTAGGGCCAGTCGCATCACCCCGTGATCTCAACAGCGCAGAGATTCGCCCAACGAGCTGCGACTCAGCGGCCAAGATGCCAGCCAGCGTTGAGCAAGCCTCGCTGCCTTCTTGTCGCCTTTTAGAACGCAGCGCACCAGTTTAGGTGAGCCATTTTCAACACCCATTCGCATCTCGGCGATACACGAGTTGCACGATTTGCACTCCGCTTCACTGCCCCCCCTCCCCTCGCGCCACCGTCTCGGCAGGTCGGGCTCGTACAGAAGCGGGCGGCACATCGAGATGAAATCGACCTTCCCGCGCTGCACGATTGTTTCGAGCCGTTCGATGTCTCTGTTGCCTCCCACTAGGATGACCGGAATCCGCAGGTCCAACTTCTCGGCGTATGTCAGGTAGTAGCTTTGTTTTTCGGCACTTGCGATGCGCGTGCGCGAACACGGGTCGGGCACAGGGCGAAACCCGAGTTCCTCTTCGGTGCGGCTCAAGCAGTCTTTCATGCCTCCGCTCACCTCGACCGCATCCACCCACATCTTCTCTAACTCTTCAGCAAGCTTCACAAACTCTAGCCCGTCGATTCCGCCCTCTAAATGGTCGGTGCAGTTCACCTTGATCAATATTGGGTATGCGCCCACCAACTCGCGCGCAGATTCGACAATCTCCCTTACGATCCTCGCTCTGTTGCGCGTCGAGCCACCGTACCGGTCACCTCGGCGATTAGTGTATGGGGATAGGAATCTGCTGAGCAGACCACCATGAGCTGCATGGAGTTGGACGCCGTCGAAACCATCATCCTTAACTCCCTTGATGCACTGTGCGAAGCAACAAACCAGCTGCTCGACCTGTTGTGTTGTCAGCTTTACGACGGGACCTGTGAACTGCGAACTCACCTCCGAGGGCCCCACCCCTGTATACTCACCACTGAGCTGTGCGACGATCTTGCAGTGTGGCGCAACACGATGAACGACGTCCGCGAGGCGAGCGAACCCCTGGATTCGCACCCGATCGTACGCGCAATCCACACTCACCGGCTGTGGGTCGTCGAAAAGTCCGGCAGGCACCACGGAGAAATCCCCGGTGATGATCAAGCCGACGCCCCCCGCTGCAAGTTCGCGATACAGGTGCATCACCTCGTTGGTCATTCGGCGGTGGTGCAGGATCGAGGGGTCCCACGTTGCAGAACGTACCAGGCGGTTAGGAAGCTGCATGTCGCCGATTTTCCCTGGTGAGAATATCCGGTAGTACTCCCTACCCATACGATACAGTCTCCATCACCACCCGCGCAGGTAGAACAGCGTGGTCACCCAGTTTGCCAGGATCATCAAGGTGCCGAAGGTCAAGGCATGGGTGGATAGCAGGGCCCAACCGGAGAGTACCTGGCCGACGAAGCAACCGCCGCCCATGATCGCGCCCAATCCCACCATCACCCCACCAATCAGCGCGAACAAAAGCGTATCGGTGGGTGCACTGCGCCAGCGGATCTCGCCACGCATCCAGGCGGAAAGGCTCGAGCCCACCACAAACGCCCACGCCAGGGTGCCGACTGTGGAGACCTCTCCTTGGAATACCAGAAGAACCAGACTGCTCGGAATGTGGCTCGCGCCGAGTGGATAGTTCCTCCCCAGGGCGGGCCCCGCCCAGAAAGCCGCCCATCCCAGCATGCCGACGATCAGTGCCACACCAAACAGAGGCCAGCGCCGATCCACGGGGAACGCGTCACCGCCACCGAAGGCCAATATTTGACGGCGAAAAACAACGGCTATTCCGGCAAGGCCGATCAGTGCTAAGCCGGTCGCCAAGTGCGAGAACGATGCAGCAGCGGGCGACGCCAGGTTTGGAGGTGCGCTCCAGATCGAGCTAACTCGCGCCAAGTAGCCGATACCCGAACGCCCCCAGCTGGACATACCGATCGCCATTCCGACGAAGATCCCCAGGACCGCCAGAATGGAGGGCAAGCGTCCTTCTGTAGCCTTGAAGAGCGATCCGCTTACGCAGCCGCCGGCGAAGACCATACCGACTCCGAACAGGATGCCGCTGACGGCAGCAGGAACGACGCTGATACGACTCGGCAACACGGCGATCAGCCCAAACGTCTGCATGAGCCCGAAGCCCAGCATAGCTGTGAGGACTGCTACGAGGATTGCGACCACTCCTCTAATGTCCCGTGACAAGACTACGGCGCTTATCAGGGATGCGCTGCAGAAACTGGCCCGCTGAATGGCAAATCCCAGAGCGAAGTATATCGCCACCATCACGGGGCCCATCTCTCGTGCAACTACTCCCAGTGCTACGAGAGCCGCGACGAAAAGCACGCTCGTCAGGAACACTCTCGATGCGCTCTTGTGTGACGGTTTTTTTATTACCATCTCGTTCACCAACGCCCGACGGCAACTCGAGCGTGACAACGTAACCGAATCAAGCCGCCCGCGGTCGGCATTCAATAGATGTCCGAGATAGCGTCGTTACATGAGGATGTCGTAGCCCAAACCCGCCGGTATACGTTGAGAAGGCGCTCCTCGCTGATCTCGTCTGTCACGAGCACAATGCCGCCATCCTCCTTGACCGCCAAAACAGCCGGGAAGCGCCCGACCTGGTTTTGCATGACGATGGGGCCGAAGTCGGAATCCCGTGGGCCCAGGAGACGGACTGAGGCATCCGTGCCAGCGTCAGCGAGGGCGAGTGCCGCTCCCCTGGCGGCGTTCACCGGTCTCGGATCGATCCCGGCAGTCGAGGTGTCCAGTACCACGAAGACGAGCTCGTGCTCGGCTAAAGCACCGAGGGCGAGAACGATCTTCTCGGTGTCGGCCGCCGTAGCGGTGCGCACCACGCCAAAGGTGGTCAACGGCAGAGCCTTGCCTTTGTTTGCTGAAGCGAGGAGCAGTGAGTAGAAGCCCAGAGTGAACGCCGCCGTGACTGCTACAGTAAAGACCACTTCCTTTAGGTCGCGATCGAGGGCCTCTCGGGATTTCATTGTGAGTCCTTATCAATCGCTTCCGTTGGGGGTAGAACCGGTGGCGGTTGGCAATCCATCGGTCGTGCTCCATTCCTGGAACGACCCGTCGTAGAGACGTACCTCGTATCCGAGGTGTCGCGCCGCAAGGTACGGAAGGCTTCCCCACAGACCCGTACCGCAATAGACGACTACAGTATCAGCTTTCTCAACACCCGCTTCGCGGAAGATGCTGGAGAGTTCTTCCCGACTTTTCAGGAGGTATGGCAGGTCGTCGGAGAGCAAAGTGAAGAACGGAACGTTCCCCGCGCCGGGAATGTGTCCTGCGCGGTCCCCTTCACCGTCCTCACCTGCATAGAGTTCGGGCGGCCGTCCGTCAACGATCGCCATGCCGGGGTGGCCGAGTCGCGCGCGGAGCCATTCAGTGTCCACGATTACATCGGTAACAGGTTCGGCAGTGAGCTGGCCCGGGTAATGCGCCGGGGCACCGGAGAAAGCCGGACGCCCCTCGCTAACCCATTTTGGCAGACCGCCGTCCAGGTAGGCGACACGACCGGACATTCCGATGAACTCCATCGTCAGCATGTATCGCGCTGCAGCCCACGCCGCGTTTCCTTCGGAGAAGTAAATGACGACTTTCGAACGGTCGTCAACTCCAAGTTCTGCGAGGGCATCTGCGATTTCTTCGACGGGAAGCATCTCATCCCTAATGCCGGCCTCA
>JBDHHK010000128.1:0-29934 GCA_039589395.1 Gemmatimonadota bacterium | reverse complement strand
CAGAGTGATTCGTCGCAGGTCCCAGCCGCGGCTGTGAAGAGCGAGGAAGAACACTTCGCCTTCGGGGGAGGGAGTGGGAGCCACAGCAGCGCTCACCATACGTGTCAGCGGTTGAACTCTCCCTGTGCGCAGGTCGAGTGTCTCGATATTGTGGATTCCACCACGCGTAGTTGTGAGGATCACTGAATCGCCGTTACTCAGGAACTCGGCGTCGAATCGCGCCGCTCCGTCTTCGGGACCGAGCAACCGCTCACTCGACCCATCCACATTCATCTTCACCAACCGCCATCTTCCCTCGTGCTGGACGCTGGCAACGATGCTATTACCGTCGGGTGAAACCCTGGGGTGGTAGTAGGGGCGACGTATATCTGCCTGGGCCAGCGTTGTCACTTCGCCTGACGAAAGGTCTATACGTACGATGTCACAGCGACCATGGAGACACCGAGTGCCCACAGCCCAGTATCCATCCGGTGCTGGAGAAGCCTCTCTGATTGCCGCCCCGTGTGTTATCCGTCGAACATCGCCGCTCTTCCAGCTCCAAAGAAAGAGGTCGGGTCTGCTTCTGGAGTTCTCGATCAAGTCGCTCCGAACGACTAGGATCCCGTCTCCGTCAGGTAGGAATGCGGGCTTGCCGTATCCTCGACCGACTTTCGCGCTCAGTGTGGCGAGGTGCCTTTGGGGTCTGGGGCGACGCACGACCGGTCTTACGTCTTCTGGGTCGTCCTCGTAGATCTGTGCCTGCCGCCGCTTTTGCTCGTCGGTGAGGGTGTCTGTAGTCGTAGAGATCACGACGAGGCGAGAGGGCTGGTTACTCGATCGGAGTGCGAACGCTAGGTGTTTTCCGTCCGGGGAGATGGAAGGATCACCGGTCGTCCAGTTCAACCGTTGGAACAGAGTTCCTTCTACGGTTCCGCCAGCCTCTGACACGGCTTCAAGCACAGCTAGTGCGTTTTCGGTCACTGCAGTGCGAAACAGTCCGTAAAGCTCTGCGGGGTTTGCACCGAAAACACCGGCGAAAGCTCTGTTCAAGTTCCGTGATCGCCGAGCCGTTAGTCTGCGCGAGAGGTTGATGAGTACCTCTGGGTCTCCAGCCTCCCGATCCACAAGCCACTCGAGAAACGCGGAGCCCACTAGATAGGCCATGGAACCGCCGAAGTACCCACCAGATCCATTTAGTGTCGAGTATGTTGGCAGCTGTCCTTCCAATGCCCACGTACGTAGCACAGCAGGGCGCCAGATGCCGTACGGACGCCCGCTTCCAGTCACCTGGCCTTCGATGTACGTGGCGTATCCTTCTCTCAACCATCTGGGAGCGAGGTGCATCATGTCGGTGACGGGAACCGGTATGAGCGACGTCAAGAATCGACGGACTGGATTGCGTGAGAGCCGAGTGAGATGCGCAGCGTGCGCAAACTCGTGAACTGCCACTATTTCGGGCCAACCGCGGTTCTCGCCGGTCAGCGATCGAGGTGATGGTGGAGTGGGCCAGAGGAAAAGCAGTGGGCCGGCGTACATGGCACCGTTCGCCACGTTTGCCGGATCGTCTACGATCACCGTCACCTTGTCCTCGGGCGCGTAGCCAACCAGGCTGTCTACCGCTCCAAATACCGACTCAATCCGCTCCGCAATCGAGTAAGTCCACTCACTCAGCTCATCGGGGTACAGGAATGTGAAGTGCTCCGTATCCACTCGCTCCCAGTGCCCAGTGGAGAACCCGGGGGCTTGGGCCGTTAGCGATCCTATGGGAGCGATCAATAGGAGGAACGAAGCGAAATTGAGAAGCCGTCTTTGCAAGAACGTACTCTACTTCATGTCATGTAGATGATTCGGTTACGTAAAAATGCGGAAGAACGCCGTTGGTTGTTCTCCGCACCACCCCCAAAAAACCATCAGCGTCCGTCCGCGGATTTCTGCGGTCGATAAGCCACCCGCCCTAACGCATGTCCACCCTAATGTTCGGCAGAATCCCTCGCGTATACAACCTTACCACCAATGATCGTATACACGACACTCGTAGCTGGGATGTCGTCTTCAGGGATCGTCATAATGTCTTGCGACAGAACTGTGACGTCTGCCAGCTTACCCGGTGTGAGCGATCCCTTAATGCCTTCCTCAAAGCCAGCGTAGGCGCCGTTGATGGTGTACGATGCCAATGCCTCTTCGCGGCTCATCCGCTGATCGGGGAAAAATACCGAACCATCGGCCAACTTGCGGGAGACTGTTGCGTAGAAGCTCGCGATTGGGTCTACGTTTTCGACTGGTGCGTCGGTCCCATTGGATATCACCACACCTGCCGCCATCAGCTTCTGCCATACGTATGCGCCTTCCTCCGCACGTTGTTCGCCCAGACGCTCGAGCACGTAAATGGCGTCGGAAGTGCAGTGGATGCCCTGCATTGCGGCGGTGATCCCGAGTTGTCCCATCCGCGGGATATCGTCGGGGTGCAGATGTTGGGTGTGTTCGTTGCGCCAACGCCAGTCGGTCCGAGCGGGATGCGCGTTGAACGTTCTCTCATAGATGTCGATCAATTCACGGTTGGCCCTGTCTCCGATGGCGTGAACGCCGAGCTGGAAATCGTGCAGAGCCGCAAGCCGAGCGGTCTCCTCGACCGACGCCACCGAACTGGTGTTCAGGCCAGTACTGGTGTGCAGGTCCTCGTAGGGTTCGAGTAGCCAAGCACCGTGAGGCCCCAGTGCGCCGTCGAGTAGTCGTTTGATTGCGCGAACCGTGAGGTGATTGTCGCCGTAGCCGATGATGCGGTATTCCGGTAACCTCTCCGCCAGCTCTTCATTGGAGCCGCTCACCATTACCCACAGGCGCACGTCGATTCTGCCTTCGTCGATCATCTGTTTGTACAGATCGATCGTACCAAAGCCTGTGCCGGCATCGTGGATTGTGGTGATACCCTTGGAAATCACCTCTTCGTTCGCGAGTTCTATCAACCGCCTTGGATCGGGGCTCTCTGATCCCTCATATGCGCCCTGCAGCAATCTTTGAGCCGTCTCGCGAAACATGCCGATGGGGTCTCCGTTATCGTCGTGCACGATCTCACCGCCTGACGGTGCACGCGTCCGCCGGTTGACACCGGACATTTCCATCGCCTTTGCGTTGGCGAATGCAGCGTGCCCGCTAGCGTGTGTGAGCACGACGGGGTTGTCGGGGGAAACCGCGCTCAATGAATGATGCGTAGGCACTCCGTCGACGTTCTGCGCAGGCGTCTCGTCCCATTTCTCCTGGTGCCAACCGCGACCGCGAATCAGCTCGCCCGTTGCCGCGTCTCCCACGACCGCCTCCACCATGGAGACGATATCATCCCAACTCGATGCCTCCATCAAGTTGAGCTGCATCTTTGCGTTGCCTGTGCCGGTGAAATGGGCGTGGCTCTCAATGAACCCCGGAATGGCCAACATGCCGTCGAGATCGATGACTTCGGTTTCCGTGCCAACCCACGCTCTGATCTCGCGGTTCGATCCTACGGCGAGAATCGTATCTCCCTTCATTGCCATCGCCTGGCCGTCGGGGACGTTCTCGTCAACGGTGACAACCTCTCCGTCCAACAGCACGAGATCGGCTGGAATATCAGGTTCGCCGTAACAGCCGATCAGCAGAACCAGCGCAACACAGCTAACGGTAGTGAGTGCGTTTAGGGGTTCGCGAATGTACGACAACATCATTAGCCTCCACCAATTTTCTTAAGTGAGGGAATCTGTAGCGAAAAGCTACAACGGTGCACCGGTTGGTGTCAGCCCGGTAGACAGGAGCAGGTACAGAAGCGGGAGAAGCGGGAGAAGCGGGAGGAGCGGGAGGTGCGAAGGCGTTTTGCTGGTCGGATCTTGCAGAGTCGCAGTCGCCGGTACATGCTACGTTGTGTGAGTGGTGCGTGCTGGATGTGCTTAAGCTAGGTGGAGAGTTCGTGAATGCCGGCAAACCTGACTCCGGTATACAAAGAAGCGGAGGCAAGATTTCGGAGCGCGGTCACGCGCGAGGAGAAGATTGCTGCCTTGGAGGAGATGCTTCGAGTAATCCCGAAACACAAGGGAACTGACAAGCTTCAGGCTGACTTACGATCCCGCCTTTCCAAGCTAAAACGTGAACCCAAAAAGAAGTCCGGCGCTAAAGGCTTTAGCCACAAAGTTCCCAAAGAGGGGGCCGGGCAAGTTGTCCTAGTAGGTCCACCTAATGCAGGCAAGTCGAGTCTAGTGGTTTCTCTCACGCACGCCACGCCAGAGGTCGCACCGTACCCGATGACGACGCGAGTCACGACTCCCGGCATGATGCCCTATGAGGACGTCGCGGTCCAGCTCGTAGACATGCCGCCGCTCTGCGAGGAGCATGTGGAGCCGTGGGTTTATGATGTGGTGCGAGGAGGGGATCTAGTCTGGCTGGTGCTTTCGGTGGAACGCCCACTGGTAGGGTTCGAGGTCGTGTGCGAACTGCTCGAGAGCAAGGCGATAGGCCTCATCGCTCCCGGCGCCGATCCGCCCACCGATGCTCGCCCCGGCTGGCTCTACAAGCATACTCTGCTCGTGGTAACAGGGATGGACATCGAGGGGGCAGATGGAGACCTCGAGGCATTCCAGGAACTCGTGGAAACCGACCTACCTGTTGTCGCAGTTTCCAGTGTTGCCGACTCCGGTTTGGATGACCTGGCCAAACGGACGTTCGATGCTCTCGACATCATGCGGATCTACACCAAGCAGCCGGGCAAGGACGCTGACCGAGAGCGACCGTTTACCCTGCCTAGAGGCTCAAATGTCGGCGACCTGGCACGTGTCATCCACAAGGATGTAGCGGAGGGGTTGAAGTTCGCACGGGTCTGGGGAGCCAGCGTCTTCGACGGCCAATCTGTGAAGGCGGCGCACGTCCTCGAGGAGGGAGACGTAGTCGAGATCCACTGGTAGCTGAGCGGTTGGCGGGACCGAGCTCACGCCCCCACGGATTCCTCGAATGCCCGAACCGTATCCGCCACTGGCCTTCTCGCCAGCGTCTCGTTCACGATTAGCGCAAAGCCTCCGAAATTTGGGTTTGGTGCCGCGAGCTGCACCCCTCGCGCACGCATGTTCTCTCTGAAAACGTCGTGGTCTCCGGAGTTTACGTAGAGTCTGAAGATGTTGGATCCATTGGGGATTTCTTCCACTCGGAGTCCAGGGATCGCGTTCAGGGCCGGTATTAGTTCTCGCCCGGCAGCAACACCGGCAGCGAAACGGTCCTCGAAGCCATCTAGAAAGTGGAGGGCTACAGCAGCCAGGGGCCAGGCACCCGGAAGCGCACCTCCGAACATCCGTCGGTCGTGATAAAGGTCTTCCAGGAGGCTGTCGGGGCCGGCCAATATTGCACCCGACGATGCGTTGAAATACTTCCACATTGACACGTACACAGTATCGAAGTGGGACGCATATTCAGCGGGCGATATTCCCGTGTATCCTGATGCCATGAAGATTCGGGCCCCGTCCAGGTGCGTGGCGATTCCCTCAGAGCGAGCATATGCACAGATCCGACGCATTTCCTCGTAGTCGAAGAGCTTCCCGAGGCGCCGCCGAATGGGGGATTCGATAGAGATCACACCGACGCCGGTGTGAACCCTTCCTCCGTCGGCTCGGTTGAGAGCTAGCTGCACATCTTCGAGGGTAAAGGTCCCGTCGCGCGAAACCATTGGGATCAGGTTCAAGTTGCTGAGGACCTGCGCGCAGTCGCCGGAGTCGCTGTAGATGTGGCTCTCCTCCGGGACGAGGGCACGCGTACTCCCGTTGGCCTGGATTCTCACGGCCAGGTGGTTTGCTAGAGTTCCGGTGGCGAGGAAGACGGCCCGCTCTTTCCCGAGGATCCGCGCCATGCGGTTCTCCAGCGCCTCAACCACACCACCGTTGGAGTAGTAGTCCGCTTCGATCCCCCGGTCAGACAGAATGTGGGAGAGTACATGGCAGTACTCCCTCGGAGTTAGGGATTGGCCGTCCCCCCAGAGCTTCACGATCCGTTGGAGCTGATCGAGATCCTGGGTCTGGGCACCGGCTCCACGCACGGTAACGTCAGTGGCAGGCCAGAGGGTGAGGGCCAAGGGAACCGCGGCACCCGAATGCACGAAGGAACGTCTGGAGATGGGATTCGTTTCCATGCTCTTGTCCTGTCTGGTGAAAGCGAGATGGGGCCGGTTCACTAGCAACTCGCTAATGGTGATGTGGTCCCGGCCGAGGTCGGTGGCAGGAATTCCTTGAACGTGATTCCGTAGATGTCCCACACCGTAATGAACAAGGCGGCCACGATCGGTCCGATAATGAACCCGACTGCACCGAAGAGGAATATCCCTCCTAGTGTGCTGAGGAGAATCAAAAGGTCCGACATCTTTGTGTCTTTACCCACCAGGCGCGGACGCAGTACGTTGTCGACGGTCCCAACCACTACTCCGCACCAGATTGCCAAGGCTATACCAGCTCCGTAATGACCGCCAGCGATCAGGTAAATCACAGCCGGCACCCAAACCAAAGCCGTCCCTATGCCAGGAATGATCGACAGCACCACCATCACTGTGCCCCAGAACGCTGCCCCGCCGATGCCAGCCAAGAACAGTGCGATTCCGGCCAGTCCGCCCTGAATGATCCCGATTACCAACGTGCCCTTGAGAGTCGCCCTCGCCACCGAGACAAACTTCTCTACCATTCGGTCTTCTTCCCTCGGTGACAGCGGCATGTAATAGAGGATTCTGTCGAGTATGGATTTCCCGTCGATCAAGAAGAAGAACATCGCATAAAGCATGATGAACAGCTGGAGTAGGAAACTGACGGTACCTCTGGTTGCGGCGGCGACGCTGTTCACCAGGAAAGTTCCGAGACTCCCGGCAAGTTCTCCCACCTTGGCCGTGATCTGATCCTGGTAAGGTTGAAGTCGGTCGAAGAAGGGAATGCGATTGAGCAGAGCGTCCAGCGCATCAGGCTGACTCAGCTGTTGCTCAATCCACGGGGTCACGGCCTGGCTCACATCGACTGCCTGCGATGCAGCCACCCCCAGAAATGCTGTTAGCGGAATGACTATCACGAGCAGAACGAGGAATATCGAAACGGCAGAAGCGAGCGCCTTTCTTCCTTTGAAGAGTTTTAGGAAATAGCGGTAGAGGGGATTGGCCATGCCGCTGAAAATTCCGGCGAGGAGAACAGCCATCAGGAATCCTCGGACCATCAGCAAGAACACGATTGATATCGCGATTGCCAATAGGACCAGGAACACATTTGCGAACTTCTCCCGGTTTTCTATTGCGGGGGTCATGCGGAACTCCGTGCTAAGGGTGTGAGCTAGTATCGCCCTTGGCGTTTGGAGTGTCCAGGATATTCCGTTGAATGGAGCGTTGGATTAGCCGCGGAAGGACGCGGAAGAACGCTGACAACTACGGGACTTGGTTTCCCCACACGACCCAAAGAAACAATCCGCGTCCGTCCGCGTAGATCCGCGGCAAATACCTCATCAAAGCTGCCAGATGGGGGCTCTAATCGCTCCTGAGCGCTGTCACCGGACTGACCCGCGCCGCCCGCCGCGCGGGGACCAGCGAAGCAAACAGTCCCACGCAGATCAAGGCCACTACACCGCCGATCATAGTGGGGACGTCGACCGCGCTCGCACCGTACAGCAGGCTTCTGATGACCCGCGTCGTCGCGAAGATGCCGCCGACGCCAACGGCGGTGCCGATGGCTGCCAACCTTAGCCCGCGTAAGATCGTCAGCCCCAGCACTTTGCTCTGCGCGGCTCCCAACGCCATGCGGATGCCGATCTCTCGGCTTGTCTGTGCAACAAAAAACGAAACCACGCCGTAGACTCCAGCCGAGACGAGCAATAGTGCGATGCCGGCAAATATGCCCACGAGCATCGTGTTGAATCGTTGCCCTGCAAACTCTTCACTCAGCACGCCCTCCATTGTGCGGATCTCAGAGATAGGCTGATCGGGGTCGACGGCTAGAACTGCCTGCCGCACCTGACCCACGATCGAAAGTGGATCGACGTCGGTCTTCACGATCAAGTACATCCTGTTGCCCTGAGCCCACCCCGGCGCGGTGTAGGGTAGATAATGCTCGGCCCTCGCACGAGTGTAGGGTCCCCATTGACGTACATCCTCAACGACGCCGACAACGGTCATCCAGTGCGGTGGATCTGTACGAAAGCTGTACCGCTTTCCGATCGGATTCTCATCGGGCCAGAGGCGTTCGGCCATCTCCTGGTTAATGACTGTGCCTGGTCTCGCTGCAATGGAGTCGTCTGCCGCCGGAAGACGTCCGGCAACCAGCTCGATCCCGGCCGCGGTAAAGTAGTCTCCGGAAACCCGGGAGAATTCGATGAGCGGCCCGTCACCGGTCGGATCGCGCTCAGGATCGTCCTCGGCCCACACATGGCCGTTTGTGCCTCCGTTCATCGGCAGCTTGCTGGTTGCCCCGACGTGTCGCACTCCAGGGATGCCGGATATCCGGTTGATTGCTTCTCGTAGGAAGTGGTCACGGTCCCATACGTCTTCGTAACTCTCGCCTTGAAGCGAAACGTTGACGGTGAGAACGCTTTCAGGATCGAATCCCTGCTCCTGGCCACGGAATTGGAGATAGCTCTGGACCATCAGGGCCGCACCGTTTGCGAGTATCAGCGCCAACGCAAACTGGGAGGCGACCAATGCGCCACGCAGCACTGCGCGTCGCGCTCCGGCTTGAGGAGCTGCTCTGCCCTCCTTCAGAGATTCTGTGAGGTTGCTGTGTGATGCGGATAGTGCTGGAGCGAGGCCGAACAGTATGCCCGTGACGATCGAGATCAGCAGAGCAAATCCAAGGACCATTCCGTCGATCCCTATGTTCGTTATGCGGGGTATGTCGGTTGGAATGACGGACCTCAGATACGTCATGCCGGCCACGGCCAACGCTATGCCCGCGCCTCCACCAACTGTCGATAACAACAGGCTTTCAGTGAGAAGCTGCCTGATTATACGTAAGCGCCCCGCCCCAACCGCAGCGCGGATCGCCATTTCGGTTTGACGCGCGGTTGCTCGACTCAGCAAGAGGCTTGCGACGTTACCGCACACGATGAGCAGCATGAACCCTGCGGCCGAGAGCAGCAGTATCAGCTGCGTCCCAACGCGTCCGACGAGGCGCTCGTGCATTGAGTGTACGTAGGTGGTCTTCACGCGATTCGTGTTGGGATATTGCTCTGCTAAGCTCTCGGAGATGGATTTCAGTTCGGCATCTCCTGTTTCGACCGGCACATCTCGCTTGAGCCGTCCTATCGCCAACAACCAATGGCTGTTCCGCGCGGCCTGATCGATCTCCTCTTTGGCAAAAGGGAAATAGATGTCGTGAGTTCGGTTGAGACGCCAGGGAGACGGTGCGTTGAAGCCCGCAGGCATCACACCAACCACGGAGTAGGTTTCGCGGTTTAGCCTTATGGTGCTGCCGATGACTGCGGGATCTCCCCCGAGCCGATTCCGCCAGATACCGTCACTAAGGATCACGGCTCGGTTCCCGACAATCTGGTCGTCCTCGGTGAACGGTCTTCCCATGGCTGGAGACACCCTCAAAAGGCTGAACAGATTTGGTGTGATGCGCGCACCCAATACCATCACGGGCTCGCCGTCGCTGTTGAGATTCGTGTTTCGGGTGACCATGACGGCGATGTCTTCAAAGGTCTCGGTGCCCTCTTTGATGTCGAGATAATCTGGTCCGGACAGTGGCCCACAGCACCCGCCGTCGGTTCCTCCGTGCCATATGTAGGTCAGCTCCTGCGGCTCATCGAACGGTAGCGGATCGAGGAACACTCCTTTCAGAACGCTGAAGACGGCTGTGTTTGCGCCGATTCCGATTGCCAGGGTACCGATCACGATCGCGGTGAAGGCCGGCCTCTTGAGAAGCTGGCGAACTCCGTAGCGGATATCCTGCGACAGCTCTTCGAAGTAGGTGGATCTCTGCTCTCGGTTAATGCGTTGCGCTTCCATGCTACGTAACTCCTTGCGAATAACACGTACGTCTCCAAACCGACTTGTGGCTTCCGCGCGGGCGTTGATCGGACTCAGCCCGCGTTCGACCAGATCACGGACCAACTCGTTGAAATGCTCCTCGAGTTCAGCTCCGATCTGCCGATCTCGCTCTCGTTTGGAGAGCAGCGAACGCAGTCGCATCCAGCTGTCGGTGATCATCGACATCGCGGCGAATCTGGACAGCTAAGACGCCGTCCCCTCCTCCAGCACGAGTGCCACCGCCGCCGTGAACTCGGTCCACAGCGCCTGCTTCTCGCGTAGCAGCTTCTTGCCCTCGGTAGTGAGGCGGTAGGATTTCTTCTTGCGATTGTTGGCGGACAACCCCCATTCGAAGTCGATCCAACCCTTGTTGGTCATGCGGTAGAGGGCCGGGTAAAGGGAGCCCTCCTCGATCTGAAGCGCCTTTCCGGTCTTCTCCTCTAGAGCGCGAGCGATTCCATAACCGTGCAGCGGTCCAGGTTTCAGCGTCTTCAGGATCAGCAGATCGAGAGTACCCTTCAGCAATTCGGGCGTGTCTCGGGACATTAAATCCTCATTTCTCGAGTACCTAGAACTTCTGGGTATTTAGATACTCCAGATCGACCGATGGTTGCATTGTGGAAACGTGGGAGTTGATATGGGCATCAGGCACGCAAGTTGACCGGGCGAGCCTTCTCCTGCACGCGCGCAGAGAAACGGTCGAATGAAACAAAGACAAAATCGGCATGGTGCTGGCTCAGCCTGGCTTGAGGAGATACCCGTAGTTGTGTCCGAGGGCTATCGTTAGGCGTTGGCGATTTGTAGTGCGCATTTTCGCGGATCCTCTGGAGGGAAGAATGAGGCAGCTCGTCTCTGTCGCATCTGTTGTTTTGGCTTCTTGCTGTGTCCCACTCTTTTTGAGCGCTCAGGAGCCTGTTCATTGGGACGTGGTAACACAAATCAGAACTGAGGGGTTTCAGAATTCCTCGGTGGCTGAGCGGGCGAGCTACCTGGCCGACGTGATCGGCCCACGGCTCACCGGCTCTCCCAACATACGTTTGGCCCAGCAGTGGCTGTTGGAGCAAATGGAAGAGATCGACCTCGCGAACGTAAAGCTGGAACCGACCGGCGTCCACACAATCGGGTGGGAACTCGAGCGTGCCTCGATTCACATGCTGGAGCCCGACTATCAGATGGTAATCGGCTATCCGCTTGCTTGGAGCAAGGGAACTGGTGGACCCGTGATCGAGCGCGCGGTGATTGCGGATGTTCAATCCGCGGACGACCTGGATCGTTTCAGAGGCCGCCTGAACGGAGCGATTGTGTTAGCTACTCCCAAGATGCCGGTGGCCCCGCGATTCGTGCCGGATGCTTTCCGCCACACCGAAGAGACGCTCCACACTTTCGAGACCGAAGGTGTAGATCTCAACATGCGACGCTATGGCGTCGGGCAGGTGCAGCAAACGCGTTTTCGGCTGGACGACGACATTACCCAGTCGGAGGTCGACGAGTTCTTCAAATCCGAGGGGGTACTAGCGGTACTCAGAGCCAGCACCAGCAGTGATGGCACCGTGGCGGCAAGTGCCGTACCGGGCATCGGCCGGAACCGGACACGCGAGGGCGTCAATAACACTCTCCCTACCATATCGGTGGCTGCTGAACACTACAATCGCATCTACCGAATTCTCGAGCGTGAGATCCCAGTTACGATGGAGGTCGACGTAAGGGTGAAGCTGGATGACAGCGATACTCAAGGTTACAACGTGCTCGGCGAGATCCGCGGCAGCGACCTGGCGGACGAAGTGGTTGGGATCGGGGGGCACCTGGACTCGTGGCATTCAGGCACGGGAGCGACGGACGATGCTAGCGGTGTTGCTGTCGCGCTGGAGGCAATGCGGATCCTGAAGGCGCTGGATCTTCAGCCCAGGCGAACAATCCGCGCGATGTTGTGGACGTACGAGGAGGGTGGTTCGCGGGGTGCGCGTGCCTACGTGCGTGACCATCTGGGTAATCCGACCGACGGCACTAAAGCGGATTACAACAAGTTCTCAGTCTACTTCAACATGGACAGTGGAACGGGACAATTCCGCGGAATCCACATCAATGGCAATCTGCTGGTGATACCAATCTTCGAGGCCTGGATGAGGCCGTTCCACGACCTCGACGTGAAGACGATTTCACAGTACAACCACATGGGCAGCGATCACCGCGCGTTCGACGAAGCCGGATTGCCGGGTTTCCAGTTTGTCCAGGACCGGATTGACTATAGGGCTCGAACGTGGCATCTGAACATGGACACTTTCGATCACGTGATGCCGGATGAATTGAAGATCAACGCCGTTGTAATGGCGAGCTTCGCGTACCACGCGGCAATGCGCGATGAGTTGATACCACGGCGGCCGTGAGCTCCTGGCGGGCGAAGGTGGACCGACATTTACGGCGGGATCGACACCTGGTAAACGGGTAGCGACCCTGCCGTTTGTCGTGAGGGATGTGATCTCAATATCCACTTCGCTGGAACTCGCCAATCCGAAATGGACCGGCAGCACGTTCTGTGAATTGTAACCCGATCCAGTGTCCAAGATTCCGGTGCCGAGCAAAGAGTTAGTACCGGACGCGTAAAGACGCACTTCGGTGCCGGCTCGCGTTGGATACCCGCGTTCGTCCAAGACCATTACTTGAAGTGAGCGGGTTCTCAACTCGGCGGAAAGCTCGTTCCTGAGCAGATGGTGCATACCGTCCGCGCCTGCTCCCGTGAGCGAAAGGTCCAGGTCCCCGTCACCGTCAAAGTCCACCCAGTGAGCGCCGTGGTCGGAATCCTGCTCGAGCATTATGTCCGGCGTGACATCTGTGAACGAAGAGCCATCGTTGTGGAACAGGTAGTCGCGGTACGTGACGTCGCGACCGATGGTGCCGTTGATGTACACGTCCAATCGGCCATCGTGGTCGAAGTCTCCCCATGTGCCTGTGTCGTAGCGGCTGTCAATCGCCAGGCCCAACTCTTCTGCTACATCCACGAAAGCGGCACCGCCGTCGTTCCGTAGTAAACCGGTCGGTCCATAGTTGACTGAGAGGATGTCCAAGTCTCCATCGTTGTCGTAATCGGCCAGGCATGGTCGTATGCCGCCGTAGCTGTACTGAAGCGGTCGGCCGCCTCTATCGGCTCCGAGTTCCGGGGCAACATCTACGAACCATGCGCCGTCGTTGCGGTACAGGCCGTTGCGGTCGCCGTTCTGGTTGGTGACGTAGAGATCGAGATCGCCGTCTTTGTCGAAGTCGAACCAGACTGCTCCAACAGTTCGGCGCGGGTCGTCCACACTCATGAGCCGGGATACGTCCGTAAACGATCCTGCGTCATTTCGATATAGATGATTGGGTCCGTTCCGGACCGCGACGAAGAGGTCCAGATCTCCGTCGTTGTCGAAGTCGACCCAACTCACCTGGCGAGTGTTCGTGACCAGCTCGACATTCACATCTGCCGTCACTTCGGTGAAAAAAACTCCGTCACCGTCGTTGCGATACAGAATGTTGGAGCGCTCTTCTGGCGGTGCGAGTCCCACGTAAAGATCGATGTGTCCGTCGCCGTTGAAATCACCCCAAGCCGCGGCCCGCGTGTTTTCCGCGTCGGCCAGGCCAACAGCTGCGGCAACATCCACAAAGACACCACCGTCGTTTCGGTACATACGATTTGCGCGTCCGGGTCGAAAGCCGACGAAAAGATCGTAATCGCCGTCGTTATCGAAATCGGCCCATGCGTTTGTGAGAGACTCAGGTGCGCCGAACAGTTCTGGTTGCACCAACTCGAACTCTGGAACCTGTGCCTGTGTTAGTGACGTGAAGCCCGTACACATCAACGTTGCGCAGACGAGTCGCTTCATTCCGACCACCTTGTCCATGTGTTGTTGGCCGCGGAGGAACGCGGACTAGCGCGGAAGTTTTTTGGGTTGGGTGGGGCAACGAAATTCCATTGTTATCCGCGTCCATCCGTGTTCATCAGCGGCCAAATCAAACGACGTTCTTCTACCTCTTCCGTCACCTGTTGTCAAGCATCGGAATGGCGACACCCCGTTCAGCCGCCACCTCGACCGCGCGCTCGTAGCCTGCATCGGCATGCCGAATGATGCCGAGCGCCGGGTCGTTACGCAGCACTGTAGTGACCCGTGACTCACCGGCAGGTGTTCCGTCTGCAACTGTCACTTGGCCGGCATGCATCGCGTAGCCGATTCCTACTCCTCCCCCGTCGTGGAATGAACTCCATGCGCTACCTGAGGCGACCGACGTCATCACATTCAACAGAGCCCAGTCGGCCACCGCGTCGGAACCGTCCTTCATGGCTTCCGTCTCGCGATAGGGGCTCGCGACAGAACCACAGTCCAGGTGGTCGCGCCCTATGACGACCGGAGCCTTTACTCGTCCTGACGCAACGAGGTCGTTGAACAGCTTGCCTGCTTTCTCGCGCTCTCCGTAAGCCAGCCAGCAGATTCGTGATGGCAGGCCCATGTGGGAGACCTTCTTTCCAGCCATCTCCAGCCACCGCACGAGGCGTTTCTTTTCTGCAAACAACTTCAGCAACTCTTCGTCGATGACGGCGATGTCATTAGGATCGCCCGACAATGCCACCCAGCGGAACGGTCCCTCACCTTCACAGAACAGATGACGGATGTATGCAGGAACAAAACCCGGGTAGTCCATAGCGTTGTCAACGCCGCGCCGCATGGCCTGACGCCTGAGGTTGTTGCCATAGTCGAAAACCACAGCGCCCTTTTTCTGCAAGTCGAGCATCGCCCGGCAATGGACGGCCATAGAATCGAGCGCCATGTCGATGTACTTGTCGGGGTCCGATTTCCGAAGTGCCAGAGCTTCCTCATAGGCGATACCGTGGGGGATGTACCCGCCCAGCTCGTCATGCGCACTGGTCTGGTCTGTAACGACGTCGGGCACGAAGTCTTCCATTGCGACTATCGCGGGCACGACGTCTGCGCAGTTGCCGAGTAGTCCGATTGATAGTGGCTTACCCGCCTTGGCGGCATCACGCGCTAGTTTGATGGCCTCTTCCACCTGGTCGGTCATCACGTCCAGGTACTGGGTGTCGAGCCGACGCTGGATGCGTTGGCGGTCTACTTCAATACAGATGGCAACTCCCCCAGCCATAGTGACGCTCAGGGGCTGGGCTCCACCCATCCCTCCGAGGCCGCCGGTCAACACGATCTTACCGCAAAGATCCGATCCGTAGTGCTTCTCGGCGAGGGCGGCGAAGGTTTCGTAGGTGCCCTGGAGAATGCCCTGGGTGCCGATGTAGATCCAGGAGCCGGCCGTCATCTGCCCATACATCATGAGGCCCCTCTTCTCCAGCTCGTTGAAGTGGTCCCAGTTGTCCCAGGCGCCAACGAGATTGGAGTTCGCGATCAGCACGCGCGGCGAATGGGGATGGGTTTTGATCACGCCGACCGGCTTCCCCGATTGGACCAGCATCGTCTCGTCGTTCTCGAGATCGAGCAGTGTGCGCACGATCGCGTCGAAGCATTCCCAGTTTCGCGCAGCCTTGCCGCGGCCACCATAGACCACAAGTTCGTCTGGGTTCTCGCCATTCTCAGGGTCCAGGTTGTTGCAAATCATCCTGAGTGCAGCTTCCTGGTACCAGCCTTTACAGTGCAGCTCAAATCCGCGGGGTGCGCGCACTGGACGAGGACTGCCCAAACCGATTCGGAGATCGCTGAGAATCTTTTCCTTCATCTGAGTATTCATGAAGTTTCTCCTCTAGTCCTAATACGTCGCCAGTGCGCCGATTTCGGCTTCCACTGCCTCGAGCACCGCTAGGTTCTTCACAGCATCGCGCATTACGTTATGGTCTCGATACAGCGGCCTGTCAACGTCGAGGTATTCGACGTGCTCGCGCACTGCACGGTGAGCCGCCCGAGTTCCGTTGCCTGGGGTATAGTCTCTGAAATCGATTGCTTGCGCGGCTGCCATGAGCTCGATGCCAAGTACCCCGCAAGCGGTGTCGAGTATCTGCCGAGTCTTGAGTGACGAATTCATACCCATCGAGACAAAGTCTTCCTGGTCTGCTGCGGCCGGAATGGATTGTATGAAGGCCGGGGCTGACAACGTCTTCTGCTCCACGATTTGCATGTCCGCCGTGTACTGACTGAGCATCATACCGGAGAACATGCCGGCGCCCTTTGTGAGAAACGGCGGAAGGCCGACCGATAGAGCGGGGTTGGTCAACCGGTTCATCCTTCTTTCGGAGAGCACGCACACCATCGTTACTGCCGCACCTAACGTATCGATAGGCAGGCTCACCGGTGTTCCTTGGAAGTTCGCGCCGGTGAGTACAACCTGATCGCTCGGCAGGAAGATCGGGTTATCACCAACACCGTTGGCCTCGATCTCTATCTGCTCGCGCGTCCAACGTAGCTGGTCTCGCGCGGCCCCGATGACTTGTGGTGTGGAACGCATGCTGTACGCATCCTGAACCTTCACCTTCTCTTTGCCGGATACGAGGTCGGAACCTTCCATGACCTTTCTCAGGTTGGCGGCACACGTCACCGCGCCTCGGAATCCGCGGAGCTCGTGGATCCGGGCGTCGTACGGTTTCATGTTTGCCTTCAATGCCTCTAGCGACATCGCGGCTGTTATCTCCGCCTGCTTTATCCAGCGCTCAGCGTCGTAGACCGCCAATGCGCCGATTCCGTTCAGCAGATTCGAGCCGTTGATGGTCGCCAATCCGTCACGAGCCTCGAGTCCGGGTACGGGAATGCCTGCTTTCTCGAATGCGGTGTTCCCAGGCAAACGTTCACCTTCGTAGAACGCTTCCCCCTCGCCCATCATCAGCAACGCGATCTGACTCATCGGCGCTAGGTCACCGCAGGCGCCAACTGATCCTTTCTCACACACGACCGGAGTCAGGCCCCGGTTGAGCATTGCAATCAGTGTCTCCGTGATCTCGGGCCTTCCGCCCGAATGCCCGTTGGCGTGAACGTTTGCCCGGAGCAACATTGCCGCTCGTACGTGGTCAACTGGCGCCGGCTCTCCGATCCCGGCGGCGTGATTGTAAATCAGGTACTTCTGGAAATCGCGCACCTGGTCATCATCGAGCACGACTTCCGAGAACTCACCGATTCCCGTGTTGACGCCGTACATGATCTCACGTGCTGTGATCCGTTCCTCGATGAAGCCGCGACAGACTTTTATTCGCTCGAGGGCTTCTGGGTGTAGTTCGACAGTCTCGCCACGCCGCGCGACGGCCTGCCGCGCGACGGCCTCGATGTCTTCGATGGTGAGGGAATGGCCAGTGAGGGTGATCGCCATCCGTAACCTCCTTTTGCTTCTGCTCGGGGTCGCAATGAGCTACAACCCGAGCATTTCGGGTCGGTCGCTCCCACCCACCCCGCTGCAACCGGAGGTCCGGTCCGCGTACTATCGATTAAAACTCATTTTCAGGGGGAGTCAAGGGGTCGGGAATCAGCGCACCCGCTTCGGGGACCATGGAATGAACGCGCTAGTTGTGCGCTGATATTCACGATATTCGTCGCCACGACTCTTGAGGGCTTGGTCTTCTGTGTAGCGAATGCCAGTTAGTCGAAACAAGAACACGAGCATTCCGACTGGTCCGATCCACGTCAGCAGCGTTCCGTGTCCGATCAGTACGTATGCCCACCAGTGTAGCCACTCGAAGAAGTAGTTCGGGTGCCGGGAATAACGCCACATGCCGACTTTGCAGACCCTTCCGCGATTAACTGGATCATGGCGAAATCGAGCTAGCTGCGAGTCTGCGGTCGCCTCACCAGAGATTGCGAGAATCCAGACGGATGCCCCGAACCACGTCCAGATATCCATCGCTTGTCCGTTCATGGCTGCCAGCATTGGCAATGAGAACAAGACCACCGCCGCCGCTTGGCCCTGGTAGAAGAAGAAAAAAAATAGACTGGCTCTCGGGCCGAAGTAATCTCGGATGGCGCGATATCTTCCGTCCTCTTCTGGGGATCGAACGACTCGATCGCTCAACAGATACCAAGCGAGACGGAATGCCCACGTTGCCCCGAGCATACCGACCAGTAGTCTCACCTCGAAGTCTCCGTCCAAGAACCAAGGATAGATACACGCGAGGACGCCGAGACCTGCCGACCATGCTACGTCAACGCTAGTTGCGTTTTTAGTCTTGAGTTGCCGTGCCCAGAGCAACGCCAGTGCGATGGCGAGAGCGGCCCAGCAGGTTAATACGAGATTTGTCATTCCAGCTCTACCAAGAGTTACCCCGAGGTTGTTCGTTCGGATGAACAAATATGAGTCAATGTCGACACGTTGTCAAGATTTAATCATTGACAATAACTGGACATCGATTACGTTTCGATCGGGGTGGCTGGATCGCAGCCACAGATGTTGACTAATGAACTCAGCTTCGAATTCGGGAGACGATGATGCAACAACATTACACCAATCCAACTTGGCTTCACGTCGGAAAGGGCATTCTGAAACCAGGTCTGCAGCCTATCAAGGTCCACGTAGACGAGAATGGTGAGTATTGGCTCTGTGATGCAGATGTTGACTCGACAACCAAGGACTTTCGTGAGCAGGGCTGCACCGCGCACAGTGAAATCCAAATGGCGGAGGGTGGTTGAACACCAACCTGCAGGATAGGGAAGGGGATTCATGTCCCCTCCCTGCCGGGCTCATCTGACAACTCTAGAGATCTCTTCGATCGCCCACTCCGCCGCCTCGCGAATCACGTCTCGCGGTGAATCCATGGTAGATACCTGACGTAGGAATTCGAGTTGCCCACGGTCTCCAATACGACCTATTGCCATCAGAGCCTCCGCCTGTACTTGGTAGGAGCTGTCGGAGGCAAACGTGTCGCGAAAGAACCTCGCGAGGCCCGCATCTTCCATTTCACCCAGCGATCGAACGGCAGCGCGCCTCACCTGCGAATTGGCATCCGTTGCCGCCGCGCGAAGTACCTCAACGGACTCCAGCCCAGATACAGAGCGAACGGTCTCGACAGCAGCAAGCCGCACCGCCCAGAACGGATCGTTAAACGCAATTGCGTCCAGTTCTTCCGCAACCCCAGCTTCGTTCCCGAAGTCAGCCAGCCTACGAACCGCCCATTCCCTGCCGATTACGTCATCGTTGCGAGCTTGATAGAGCAGTTCCTCAACGTCTTTCCGGTACGTCCACTCTTTCAAGAGCCAGTTGCCATCATCGAACCGAACGAGAAGTGGCTGCTCGGCGCTCGGGAAGGTGAAGCTATCGTGTGCGTTTTCCAGCCAGACCGTCTCCACGCGTTTGCCGGAGCCGGACACGATCCCGATCTGTACCGGAAACTTGTAGATGGGCACACCGTGATCCCGGTCCTGTGTTTGAGATACATCCAGGCGAATCTCCTGGCTGGATGCATCCCATGTTGATTGAACCTCAAAGACCGGATGCCCAGCAGCGAAAACAAACTGCTCGAAGAACCAGTCCATGTTTCGGCCGGTGACTTCCTTAACGGTCTTCATGAAGTCGTAGGTATCGACCGGCTCGAAGGCGTACTTATTCAAGAAGGTGCTGAGAGTGCGGAAGAATGAGTCATCGCCAAGCAGGAAGCGAAGTTGGTGAAGTATTACGGCTCCCTTCGGATAGGTGTGCGAATCGAAGTTGTCGTGAGGTCGTTCGTATCGGTTGAAAACGATCGGGCGCACATACCGATTATGGGCCTCACGGAGATACGCGTTCTTCTTGCCCAGCAACGCCCAGGCACCCTCATCCTCGCCACTCTCGTGGCGCGTCCATAGGTAATCGGAATAGGTGCCGAAGCTCTCATTCATCCATGTATGCGACCATTCTCTGAGGGTAATGAGGTCACCCCACCACTGGTGTGCGATCTCATGCGCGATGGTCCGCTCCCAAGAGAAGTCCTGTTCCGCCCTCCGATCGTGAATCACACCCTGGCCGAGTATCGTCGCAGACGTTGCTTCGGCTCCGCCACCGACATGCGGAGTGGTTACCTGGTCGTACTTGGCCCATGGATATGGGTATCCAAACAGGTCGCCGTAATAGGCAATCATCCGCGGTGTTTTTGCGAAGATCCATCGAGCGTCTTCGACCGCATCAGCGTACACCCAGTAGTTGATCGGGAGGCTGCCGAGCGAGTTTTCGATCACAGCGTACGGACCCACCGCCAGCATCATCAGGTAGGTGGAGTGTTTCTCCTCCTGTGACCAATGCCACGTGGCGGTGCCGTCCGCCTCGTTCTCCGTAACACCCACCAACCGGCCGTTTGAGAGAACGCGGTTTTCCTCCGGTACCGTGACGATCAGTTCGTGGGTGACCTTGTCGTTCGGATAGTCGTACAGTGGAATCCAGTTGCGTGCTTCGTCCGGCCAGGAGTCTGTGGACACCATCTTTGGATGGTCGTCGCTCGCATCATCGAAGAAAAAACCGTCTCGGGAGCCCTCGCCACGGTATGCGACAATGAAGTCAGCTGTGTCGCCAAACGCGAGCGGCTGTGGCAGCATTAGTACTACGATCGAATCGGATTGTTCGAAGGCAACCTTTTGCCCTGTCTTGTCGACAGCCGATTCGATGACTAGGTCCTCCGCATCCAGCGCGACGCGATCGAGCCCGTCAAAGAACGGCGTCAGCGTAATGCGATTTTCACCTTCGAATACCTTCGCGTCGAGATCAAACGTCAGGCTAACTCGGTAGTGGATGAAGTCACACGTGCGGCTTCGCTCGGCTTGAACCGGCCGACTCCAGACGTCGATACGCTGTGAAACTAGGCTTGTCACCGCCAACAGACTCAGCGTTGAGGCCAGCGCGGCGATCCTGGCTACTCCATATTGCGATAACATTGCCGTCACCTCGGGATCTTCTGCAGCAGACCCTTTTCGCGCATGAACTCTTCGATTTCTTCGACAGTCCTTGGCAACCCCTCCGAGAGATTCTCGTATCCGTCTTCAGTGATCACCACGGTGTCCTCGATTCTGATGCCTAAAGTTTCGGATACAGGCATGTTGATATCGCAAGCAAACACAAAACCTGCCTCGAGCGGTTCTTCCGGACCTATCATAGACGCCATCACGTCGTGCGTCGCCATCCCGATTGGATGGTTGTAACAGCCCCACCTTATGAGTCCGCGGAATCGATCTTCGGTAGCATCGTAATCATTGGCAATCAGCCACTCCCTGACCTTTTCGCCCACCTCGGTAAAGCTGGTTCCGGCCCGGTAATTGTCGAGACAGACCTGACGAATACCGAGTCCCAGCTCGTAAAGCTCGCGTTGCTCGGGAGAGAATCTGCCATTTGCGGGAAATGTCGTAGAGATGTCGGCGTTGTAGTACGCATAGTCCGGGCCGGCGTCGAGGATGATGAAGTCGCCGTCCTCCAGAGTACGATCGTGCCTATGGTAGTGGCCCCAAGGATGGTGCGGACCCGCCATAACAATGGTTTCGTATGCCAGCTCTTGAGCGCCTTCCCGCTTGCTGACGAACTCGAAGAGCGCTGCCAACGCTCGCTCGGGCATTCCGACTCGGGTGGAACGCATGAACTCCAAGTGAGCTTCCACTCCGATCCGAGCCGCTTCTCTCACGAGTGCCACCTCGGCGGGCGACTTGACCTTGCGCATCACCTGAATTGTGCGGAAGCAATCCCTGACTTCTACGCGTGGGTAGTTTCGCTCTAGCTGCTCCACCAGCTGGAGCTCGCGTGTCAGTCGACCGTCCATGGGATTGTCTGTGATCGTCCGTTGGAACGCTCGGAATACCTCGTTCGTGTTCATGCGATGATGTTCTTCCGGGCGCTGTGAGAGATAGAACACGCGAATGCGCCGGCTGATGTCTGCGAGAAAGGTCTCCAGCTGCTCGATCGGTAAAGCGTGCTCGATCCCGGAGAAATCTGCGGGATTCAGAGCGAGTTCCACTGGGATTCCATCACCGCGCGCGTCTTGTTCGTCGAGTGTGAGAAACAGCGTGCTCTCGCGGTTCACTCCGTCGACCACCAACCACGCATTTGGAGCGTCGACTCCGGTGAAATAAAGGAAGTCGTTGCTCTGGAAAAACTGATAATCATCGATCGGTGACGTGGCCCCGGGAATGATGGCGATTCCGTCGGCAATCTCGTCCATCAACAGTGCCCGACGTGATGCATACTCTGCGTTGTCTATGAGGCTGGCGGGTAAAACGAATGGCACCTCATCTTCCGGCATTGCGGCGGGTGCGCATCCTGCAAACAACAACACAACCGAAGACAACAACAAAGCTTCTGTTCTTCTTTCGCATTTCATGGCGTACCTCTTTTTCGCGGTGTTCGAAATGCTTCAACCGAAAATCAAAAACAGCACATGACCTATAACCCCAGCGCACAAACCACCAGCGAAGTGCGTGGCGATGGCAATATTGGTGAGACTCCGTTCTCTGATTCCGTCCATCATGCCTACGTGTGTGCTCAAGAAGCCTGCGTTACAGATGCCGATCGCGGTGAACACGCATACAGCTTTAGCACCTATGATTCCACTCTCCAGGAACTGCGGAACCATGGCGATCGCGGCACCAACTGATCCGATGGAAGTAACCGGAAACGCAATTGCTTCGGGATTCGAGAATCCAAATAGTGGCTCGATCAGAAACGACAGCTTTGCTCCGATCCAGGGAAAGAAAGCAATCCCTTCGTAGGCAGCCCCGGTGTATGCTCCATCGTTCGGTCCATATGCGAGCATCATCACCACGGTGGTGATGATGATCACTCCGGGCATGATGTCGAAGCCAGTCTTCACTCCATGCACGCCGCCGTCGAGCATTGCCTGCAAGGTCCGTTGTGCTACGTTGCCCTCACGGACTTCTCGGTAACTCAGAATGTCGTAGCCTTCGTCCTCCTCGGAGATGACGACCTGTTCCTTTCCGTATTTCCTTTTTCCGAAGTGCCCCATGAGCCTCACACTCACTATTCCACCCAGAATCGCGCCCACGTTGCCGAGCAATACAGCCTTGCCCAGCGGAACGGAATCGGACGATTGCGCAAGCATGAAGGTCGTCACAATGAGTCCCATGCCGAAAACGGTCCCCAGGTTCACCAAGGTGGTGACTTGCCACTTCTTGAAGTACTTCAGAAACCCCTTGTCAGCACTCAGCGGCATGATGGCTGGATTGTCGGACAGGTATGTGGCGACGGCGCCAACCGACGTTGCACCTGGCAGCCCAAACAACGGTTTCATTAGCGGAGAAAGGATGCGGTTTGCGACACTCACAATTCCAAACTCTGAAATTACTGCGGTGAAAGCGCCTGCGAGTATTATGACTCCCATCAAGAAGAAGACGGTGTTCAGTATGAGATCGTGAGCTGTAGCCATCGCTGTCTTGAGCGCATGCGCCAGCCCCATCTGCAATGCGAACACAGCGAACATTCCACCTGCCACGACCAAGGCGATGATCGTCTCGGTCGTGATGGCTTTGACGATCTTCTTGTCGGTCTTGTCGACTTTTGGGGACTCTTCTCCACTGACTCCGAATGCCATGTGCTGTTCCCGTTGGAGTTTGAAAAGATCGCTGAATGTGCCTCAGCTGCATCGGTTGGCAAGGTTTGACGATATGTAAAGCTGGGGTTGGTGGAGCCAGAAACCAAATCAACTGTGACTATCGCAGTCGCTCCATCGACAATGCGCTCGGTGTTATCGCCAGCCCTCCGGCAGCAGTACACCTCAGCTCACGAGGCAACACTTTCCCCACCGCAAATGATGCGTCGATCGTCTCGTCTAGCGACACCGGGTTGTGGTAGCCACCGAGTACCAGGTCCGCACACACGAATGCACTGGACGCGGCCACCGCATTCCTGGTATGACAAGGTATCTCACACGTCCCCTGCACTGGGTCGCACACTGATCCCATAGTGTTCTGCAATGCAATGGCTGCCGCATCCACCGCCTGTTGAGGACTGCCGCCGGCAACCTCGACCACCGCCGCTGCAGCCATCGCACCAGCGGCACCGATCTCGACCTGACAGCCGGCTGTTTCAGCGGCGAACGTGGCGCGGCTTGCCACGACCGATCCCACTGCGCCTGCCGCAAGCAACGCCAGAGCAGCTTTTTCCCTCTCCACCCCCCGCTCCTCGATCAATGAACTGAGCACACCTGGAATCACTCCTGCCGAACCACCTGTTGGTGCGGCGCAGACTACCGCCTGACTGTTGCAGGCGTGCATTACCGCCAAAGCCCGAGCGGCTGCGCGCGTTGAGATCCCGCCGATCGCTACGTTTCCGTTTGCCTCCGATTCTAGTACTTGCTTCGCGGTCGGTTTCAGAAGCATCATGTCCGAGCGGCGACTGTCGAGGCCGAAACAAACCGATTCTTGCATGACTGCCATACGCTGTTCGATTTCCTCGAGGACCTCCGTTTCGGTCTTGCCCAACAGCCCCGCTTCGTGTGCCAGAGCGATGCGACCCAGCGATTTGCCGAGGTTCTCCGCTTCGGCAACCATCTCTTTCGCGCTTGTGAAAAGACCGTTGCCACACTTCACATGGCAGAGTGGCGCCAACTGCCGCAGGCCGTTAACGCCGTCCAAACCCAGGATTCGATCCGCCAATGCCGTATCCAACGGCAATGCGCCTCTCGCATGATAGAGAACAAGACCGCGTTCGTGTTCTTGCTTGGAGAACTGAACGTCCCGGGAGTTGGCGAGTAGATTCTCGAATTCGTCGACAGCTCGAGCGTCCATTTCCACCAGTGACTCGTAGTGCTCTCCGGTCAAAAGCACTGACCAGGCATCGACGTGGGTGAACCGTATTGATCCTCCACCTATCGATTCGGCGCCGGCAACAACCTTTTTGTCACTGTTGCCTTCAGCAATAATCCACATCGCGTTGGGATGATCCGAATGCTCGAGAGGGCCAACTTCGAATTCAAATAACACGCCAAGTTTGGCCGCCCTCTCAATCGCGGAAGCGTAGTTTTCGTCCAACATGGACCAGCCCATGGCTCCGGCAACGAAGGCGGTATCGACGCCTAGCTGTGTGAGTGTTGGCGCCATCGAACCGGCGGGATCGAAAGTGATCTTCACGCGTGAAGGGTCGTCACCGAGTAGCGATCGCGTCATACTGCCGATGCGAAACGAGCCCGCCGTGTGAGAACTCGACGGACCTCTCATAACCGGCCCTAACACATCGTTTAGGATGCTTACGTAACTCATATCCCCCATCGATGCTCTGTCCGATGGACAAGTCGGCCGGACAGGCCGAATTCTGAGGTCAGCAGCTCAGATCTTTTTGTAAACACGGGCGTCGAACGAGCCGGTGGCGTTCAGAAATCGCGGCGCAATCGTCCAGCTTCCGGCGACAGCGACCCTTCGAGCTTTGAACCTAATTCCCGATTCCCGTTAATCCCTTCGAACTCAGCAAGGCGTTGAAGTCAGCAACATCGCTAGCAACGAGCGCCTCAACCGCTTCTAGGTGTTCGCCTAGCCGTTCGTGCAATATCCGCTGCACCTCCACATCCTGGTCGGTCGGCGGAAAGTCTGCGGCCGAGACTCCCCTGGTAAGGTACCCGAGCTTCTGGAGTAGCTTCGCACCGAATCTGACTCCATCCTGGCCCTGGCCGGTTAGTCGAAGGTTCACCATCACCGACTGCAGATCTTCCAGCTTCTGCGCAAGCTCCTCTGCAGCATCGATCACTTCGGCATCTTCAGTGAACCGCAATAGCGTCTGCAGCTGCACCCGGAGTACCTCGACCCGATGCACGGCTTTGCCGGCGGCAACAACGTCTTCACGCACCGTCTCCAAGAACGCAACTTGTTCGGCTATGTCGGTTTCAGAGCCTGCGGTGTTTGGATCCTTCAGGACCGTGAGTGCTTGGGAAGACTCCTGGCCGTCCACTGTCAAACGGACCGTGTATTCACCTGGAGGCCTGAGAATCGAGATGCGCGAACCACCGGGTGCAGGCCTTCCCTCGGGTCCAACCTCGATGTGAGGAGCATATTTCACTCCGGTGAGAAGTTGAATGGTGTCGTTGGGCTCGTCTCTGAGGTCCCATTGAACTCTGTTGACACCGGCCTGGTTCGGTCCCTCGATCGTACGCAAGATAGACCCTGATTGATCGAGGATTTCGATCTCGGGCTCTGATTCAGCTGGAGATGAAAGCCAGTAGTTGATCGACGCTCCGTACTCCGGGTTTTCCCCGGCTGTTGGATCGTCGTACGGCGTCGATGGCCGAGTGATCTCGTGAAACCGGTATGTGTCGCGTGGCTCGAAGAGGAATGCCGACGACTCGAGAACCTCTTGCGTGAGCTGCTGAATGGGGCTCAGATCATCCAGAATCCAGAACCCTCGACCATACGTGCCGACCACCAGATCGTTGAAATGCTCCTGTACCACGATTCCGGACACCGGTGCGTGTGGTAGGTCGTTCTGCAGAGGTTGCCAGTTGTCGCCGTCATCAAACGACACATAGATGGCGTTCTCCGTACCCGCGTAAAGAAGTCCCTGACGGACCGGATCCTCGATTATGATCTTGGTATAGCTGAGCATGCTCATCGGGATGCCGTTCGTGATCTTCTCCCAACTCTCGCCGAAATTTCGGGTTCGGTACAAATGGGGATCGCGGACGTTGGCCTGGTGGCCGTCGATTGCGATGTACGCAGTAGCTGCATCGTACCTTGAAGGCGCGATACTCCGCACCGCAACCCACTCAGGCAAATCTGGAATGTTGCTTGTGACATTGGACCAGTTGGCACCGTTATCCCGGGTTACGTGCAGTAGTCCATCGTTTGTGCCGGCCCAGATGAGCCCCTGCTCGACCGGCGACTCGGCGATGCCGAAGACGGTGCCCGCGTATTCCACTCCAATGTTGTCGCCAGTGAGCCCACCCGAGAGCCCCATCTTGCTCTGATCATTCAGTGTCAGGTCAGGGCTGATGACCTCCCAGCTCTGTCCGCCATTTTGAGTTCGGTGCACGTGCTGACTTCCCACATACACCGTGTTGTTATGGTGAGGCGAAATGTGCAGCGGTGCATCCCAGACAAACCGGTAACGCACGCCTGATGCCGCCCCGTTGCTCTGCTCCGGCCAGACCTCCACGCTCCTGTACTGGCGACGGTCTTCCTCGTAGCGCACTACTATGCCGCCCACCATGCCGGAGCCAGACGCGGACGACCACACGATGTTGGGGTCCGTAGGATCGGGAGTTGCAAAACCGCTTTCACCACCACCGACATGGTGCCACATACCGCGTGGAATACCTCTCCTGCCCAACCGGCTGTTGCTAGGCCCCCTGTAAGTGGGCTCGTCTTGTTTGTTGCCCAAAACGTTGTACGGGATAGCGTTGTCCGCCGTCACGTGATACATCTGTGCGTTCGTGAGTCGCTGCTTGAGCCAGGTCTTCCCGCGGTTGGTCGAGATCGAAAGTCCTTGGTCGTGGGCGACTATCATGCGGTCGCCGTTGGTGGGGTCGATCCACATGTCATGGTGATCGCCACCAGGTGCGCGAGGCCGGGGAATTGTATTGAGGGTACGTCCGCCATCGAGCGATACCGCGAACGAAGCTGTCAGATAGTAGGACTCATCTTCGTCATCCGTTGACACTACAACACGCGAGTAATAATGGGGCCGGCCCATAGCGTTCCGGTTACGCGAGACCATTGTCCAATGGTGTCCGCCGTCGTCAGATCGCCATACCTGCCCATCTTCCGTCGGCTCACCATTCCATGGAATCCCGTCGCCCGTCTCGAACATAGCATAGATGCGCTGTGTGTTAGATGGGGCGATCGCCACTGCCACCTTGCCAACCGGTTTTGTAGGCAGTCCATGTCCCTCGAGTCGCGCCCATGTATCGCCTCCATCTCTAGACACGTGAAGACCGCCGCCCGGCCCGCCGCTAAACCGACCCCAGGTGTGAATCACAAGCTGCCAGGTGCCAGCGTAAAGAATGCGTGGGTTGGATGGGTCCATCGCGATATCGGAGCAACCAGTGTCCTCGTCCACGAACAAAACGTGTTCCCACGTCTCGCCTCCGTCCGTAGTGCGGTAAACGCCGCGTTCCGGCTGAGGCCCGTAGGAATGGCCGAGTGCACACGCAAATACTACGTCTGGGTCGGTTGGATGGATTACGAGTCGGGGAATCCTGCCCGTGTTCTCCAGTCCCATGAGGGTCCATGTCTCGCCCGCATCAGTCGACTTGTAGATCCCTTCTCCTAGGGAGATATGACTACGGATCTTTCCCTCGCCGGTTCCTGCCCAGACGACGTTTGGGTCGCTAATCGAGACCGCAAGAGCGCCAATCGACTGCACCGGCATATCGTCGAATATGGCATCCCAATGCACGCCGCCATCGGTCGTCTTGTAGATGCCCCCTGACGCTGCACCCACATAATACGTGTGGGGATCTCCTGGAACGCCTGCCGCAGCGCTGAACCGATTCCCTTCCGGGCCGATGAATCTCCAATGCAGCGTTTTGTAGGAGTCAGGCGATGGCTGAGCTACGGCGTGGACAACACCGACCACATTCAGCATACAGGCCGCTAATACTGCGGCTAGCAGGTGAGAGCGACGCAGGGCGCACATGGAGACCTCCGCGGTGAGGATTGTCGGGAATTGTTGGGATTGTTGAGGAATATCCGCTGAGGAGCAGGTGCGTCAAGGCAGAACAGCCGGCAAAGGGAGTTTTCCCCCGCCGGCTGTAGTAGACAATGATGTTTGTTCAAGCGGTTCCGGGTACTGGCACCACTGCGCGAACCAGGTCCGACGACCCCAGCTCGAGTTGGTCCGGTCCCAGCTTGAGATCCGATTCCATCATTTCGTCCCAGGTGACTTCCTGGCCTGTATAACAGGATATCCGCCCCATTATGGCCGTGAGTGTGGCAACAGCGGTCTTCTCCGCTTCGTTCACGCGCTGCCCCGTGCGGATGGCTGTCACCAGGTCTATGTGCTCCTGTTTATACGGCCGAGGGCCAATGCGCTCGCCCGCCTCGTCCACCTCGTAGGGATACTCCCAAGCGACTGTGCCATCGGTGCTCCTGATCTCGTTCACGCAGTTGGTGTAACCTTTGGTGCCGCGAACCAGTTCGGACACATTGTTCGCGCAGCCTGCAATCTGCCGGCACATACTATGAGCGTGTTTGTCGTTCTCGTAGGTGAAGTCGATGCTGAAGAAATCGTATTGGTCGCCGCTGGGGCGTCGCCAGCGGCCGCCAAAGCCAACGGCTTTTTCCGGATGCAGGTCACCCAAGAACCAGTTGGCGACATCGAGGTTATGAACGTGTTGCTCCACGATGTGGTCGCCGGATAACCAGGTCCAGTTGACCCAGTCGCGCAGCATATATTCTATGTCCGTCCACCCGCGCTCACGGTCGCGCCACCACGGCACCACGCCGTTCCAATAAACGTTTGCACTGACAACTTCGCCCACGGCTCCCTGCGTTACCTGTCGGAAGGTCTCCACGTAGTCGTTCTGGTGGCGTCGCTGCGTTCCAGTCACCACGTTCAGGCCAAGGCCGTCTGCCCGGCGCGCCGACGCCATGACCGATCTGACACCAACCGGATCCACTGCCACCGGCTTTTCCATGAACACGTGCTTGCGAGCGTTGACGCAAGCCTCAAAGTGTTCAGGCCGGAAATACGGAGGCGTTGCAGTGAGGATTATGTCCAGGTCTTGCTCCAGCAACTCATGATAGGCCTCGAAGCCCGTGAAACACATTTCGTCCGGTACCTCAACGCCCTTTTCTTCGCGCAGTCTGTTTCGACAGTTGTCCAACCTGTCCTGGAAGTAGTCCGCCATCCCGACGACCTCGAGATTGGGGCCTGCCTCCAGAAAGTCCTGGGCCGCGCCTGTCCCGCGCCCACCGCAGCCGATGAGCCCTGCCTTGAGGACGGGACCGTCGGGAGCCTGGTCGAGAAGAGGTGGCCACGGGTAGTTCGCGTACTGCTCACCGACGCCTTCACTGCAACCGGCAACCAAGGCACCCACAGCCCCGACCGCGCCGATTGCTCCTACTGTTTCGATAAACTCACGTCGGTTCGGTCCATCCATCTTC
>JBDHHK010000127.1:0-12759 GCA_039589395.1 Gemmatimonadota bacterium | reverse complement strand
CTCTGATCCATGGGAGTGGTCCCCGCATGATTTGGGAAGCCGACCAGCTCTATCTCGTAGCGGCTGATGCCTACAATGCCCTGGACGATACCGACATCGATCCCCGCCCGGTCGAGTACACCCCCTTGTTCCGGGTGGAGCTCGAGGTATGCCGCAATGTCACCAGGCCCATGGGCGGCTTCACGTAAACGGCCCGGGTCTCCTCCTATCCGCTCAATGCACTCTGCCAGCGTAGCGCCGTCGGTCCGCTGCATGGCCAACGCCTCGGTGGAAAGCCGACCGGTGTAGCCAAGGCTCCCGGTCAGTCCGATCTCCTCATCGCACCAGATAACCGCAATCAGCGGATGTCGATTTCTGTAACCGTTCTCTTCCAGGATCCTGGCACATTCGATCGCCGCGAGCGATCCCAAGCCCCCGTCGTATTTCCCACCATTGGGAACCGTGTCAGTGTGAGAGCCAAAGAGAATCGGCTTGGCGTTGGAGTCTGTCCCGGCGCGGCGCCCAAGTATGTTGCCAGCGGCATCGATTCGCACGTCAAGGCCCGCTTCGCGCATGAGGCCCATGCAGAACTCTCTGCCGGCTATGTCCTCCTCCGAGAACGCGAGGCGACGAACCCCACCTTCAGGAGTGCGCCCAAACGACGATAACTCCTCGATGTTGTTAGACAACCGGCTCCCGTCTATGCGGAGACTAGCCCAATCTTGGCTAAGCGTTGTTCCAATTGCCGCGACACCAAGTGCGGAGGTTGTCGACTGTACAAACGTGCGGCGATTCATATAGGCCTCGTACTCGTTCGAGTGGCTCTTCGGACTTTCGCTCCTCGAGGATCGCGACCAACACATGAAAGAAGCACAGGTCCGTCAACGATGGCTAGGCCATTGAACCTGCGGTAGCACCTCAGGGGCTGAACGAGTTAGGTTGCGCGGTGATGTCATACGTGAATGCCCTGCCATTTCGAATCCGAGTCCCTGGCTACGACTCGATCGACTCACAGGGAGTGGTCTCAATCAGCATCAAGCTACAGGGCATTCTGCGTGTCGAAGGTGAAAAGGTATCACTCGAATGGTCAGCGTCCAAACAGATCGAATCGCTATCCATGGACGGCATCAGAGAAGAGGTCGACCAGTCTCCGGTGGGGTCGTGTGACATACCCGCGAGCCTCATTCTCGATGCGCGTATGCGCGGGGGATGGTGGGCTCCATGCTGGAACTGCGCGCCAGCAGACTAGACGCGTTCGCGGGCCTGCCCACAGCGGATAACGGTATCGCCAAGCTTCGCATCCGGCGTCGCGATCGTAATGCTGCCAGAGCAATCTGTGCCGCTATCGATAAAACTAGGCTTCTGTCTGCAAGGCAGGCAACAGATCCGACGCTGCTCCGTTGATACCGAAGCCACTAATATGAACTCATCTCGCAGTGTGCTGTGACGGTGAGAACCAGAGGACAAATGGAACGTCAAGAGGGACAAGACGCGGTTTCGCCGTTTTGGAAGGATCCGGAAACAGTAGATAAGTTTGCGAACCGGGATGCAGATCTGCGTCTCGTTCAACTGCTCGGCACATTCACGAAACCACAAAGTGTTCGCGTTCTCGACCTCGGTTGTGCAGGCGGACGTAACACTGTTCTGTTGGCAAGCAAGGGCTTCGATTTTCAGGCGCTGGATGGGTCCAGAGCGATGGTAGCAAGAACCCGTGAACGCCTGGTACCAATCTGTGGCACCACAGTAGCGCGTCAGCGGGTGCGCCTGGGAGAAATGCAGGATTTGAGTGCCTTCCCGGACGGCTCGTTCGATGTCGTCATCGCCTTGGGCATCTATCACCAAGCCCTTTCGTTGAAACGCTGGCACTTATGCGTAGCGGAGTCAGTGCGAGTCCTGAAGGTAGGCGGATATATACTCCTATCCACGTTTACTCCCGATTCTCAACCGGACGGCAAACCTCTGATACCGGTGCCAGATCAGAGCAACTTGTACGATGGATTCTCATCCGGGCCGCTCTGCCTCTTTTCCATGGAAGGCCACGACGATGTAATGGCAACGTATGGATTGAGGCCGCATAAGCCGACGGAGACGGTGAGAGTTTCAACGGAATTGGGCTATCGGGTCACCTTGAACGCGCTGTATCGAAAGTGCGGCGCGGATGATCCGCCCATCGCCAGTTAACGAGCAATACCCGATTGGGAGAACAACTTCGATATGAGCGAACAGCAAGATCGCATACAGGACTTCGCATCCGTGCCGGTTCATCGGTTCCTCGGATTGCGGATGATAATCCCATCGTCCGAGCAAGCCACAGTCGAAATGGACGTCTCACCTGACCTGTGTCAGGAAACCGGCGTTGTACATGGTGGTCTCTTGAGTGCGCTGGCCGACGCCACCGCTGCAAACTTGTTTCAACCTTATGTACCCGACCACCTTCTCACCACCAGCATCGAGTTCAAAATGAACTTCCTGCGACCCGTGCTTGCCGAGCAGGGCAAGCTCGTTGCACAGGCTTCGGTTCTGCGGCGTGGTAGAAAGGTCGGGGTGGCAGAGGTCGAGATCACGCAAGCAGAAAAACTGGTGGCAAAGGGACTCTTCACGTTCCTATTCCTGGACAGGACCGAGTGGAGCGGCAAGTTCGACGAATAAGCCGGCATGCCCCCGCTCTCTGACGCTGCAGACACCGATTGAATCGGTGGATTCAGCAAACAACCCCAACTCCGCAGGCCTATTGAATCAATACGCTTAGCGCCCCAGCACCTCAGCTGAAACCCAGAATGTACTTCTTCGTAGTATACTTATAACAAGTATACTGGTTCACATCAGAGTATATGCAGCGAACTGAATGATTCGTGCATCACAACCGTAGAGGACCCGATGATGTCGAACAGGAGAAAGTCAAACCTCGCTGAGCTGCTACCACTTCGTCCAGTGGAATTCCTAGTGTTGTTGGTTCTGGCAGACGGTGAACGCCACGGCTACGGCATCGTGCAGGACATAACCGAACGTACCGACGGCACCGTGAAGCTGCTGCCGGGTAACCTCTACGCAGTGCTACGAAGACTCATGGAATGTGGGCTTCTGGTCGAAGCTGCACGAAGGCCGGCCGCGGATTTGGAAGACCAGCGCCGGCGCTACTACCGCATCACCAAGGCAGGACAGAAGGTGCTGGCGGCCGACGCCGCACGCATGAAGGACCTCGTACAGCAGGTCGAGAGCCGGAATCTGCTTCGAGCGGACGCATGACGAGGCAGACACCTCGGAGTCCTCGGGTGTCGGCAGGGGAAACGCTATATCGTCTCCTCCTGTTCTGCTATCCCGCGGATGTACGCAAGTCCACCGCTTTGGACATGCTGGAGATATTCAGAGACATGTGTTCCATGGAACGCAGGCGGAGCGGTGCAATCGGCGTAGCTCTATTCACCATTAGAGCCTGCGCAGAGGTACCCGGAAAGGCAATCCAATCGCATTGGGGCCGCCGGTCGGTGGTTCGTGCCAATGCACCGCAGCGGAATTCGATTCCTTCTCGCCACAAGTTCGGTCTCGATGCCGCGTTTATGGACATACGTTTCGCCCTGCGGTCACTCCGCAAGCGGCCACTCTTCACCATTGTCGCCATATGCACGCTTGGACTCGGGATCGGCTCCGCCACCGCGATGTTCAGCGTTGTCGACGGCGTGCTGCTGAGGCAACTCCCGTATCGGGAGCCTGGTCGATTGGTGACAGCATGGATTGGTTATCCCTCCCGCGGCGAGTATGTGAACTTCACGGACGATCAGTATCGCCTATGGAGGCAAAACAGCACTCTGTTTCAAGATGTTGCGATATACAACGCCAACGCCTGGGGTCACGGAACATTGACAGGCTCCGGGCGCCCCGAGAGAGTCTCCTTGGGAACTGCGACCGCTTCCCTCCTACCGGTGCTGGGCGTTGAATCAAGCATCGGACGTTGGTTCTCGCCGGACGAGGAAGGCACTGAACCCGGAGGCGCGGCTCCCGTTGTTGTCATCAGTCACGAGTTCCGGAGTCGTGCCTTCGGGGATGAGCGTGATGTACTCGGTCGGACCATCGAACTCGACGGCATAAAGCGGGCAGTCATCGGTGTATTGCCCGAAGGTTTCAGGCTGCGTTGGCTGACAAAATCGCCGCTTGGTACGCGGGAGATTGGCGGCAAGGAACTGTGGTTGCCGTTTGGGCAGTCCCATGACTGCATAGGATGTGGGTCGAGTATGTATCAGGCCGTCGGAAGACTGAGACCCAATGTCACCGTTGAACAGGCAGTTGCTGAGACTGCGACTGTCCTCGAAAGCACCGCGTTCTTTGACGATATGACGGTGCGACTGGTTCCCCGACATGAAGATGAAAACAGGGGGTTAGGGCAGCCGCTCGTATTGCTTCTTGCCGCCACTGGTCTCCTCCTCGCAATCGCATGCGGCAACATTGCCACCCTCTCACTGGGTGAACTACGAGGCCGTCGCACCGAACTGGCAACGCGGTCCGCGCTTGGGGCGAGCAACAGCCGTGTTGTACGCCAGCTTCTTACGGAAAGCTTGCTGCTGGGAATCGTGAGCAGCGGTGTGGGTGTGCTTTTAGCCAAAACGGGCACGAAGGGTCTGTTGTTGCTCGCCCCGCCCGTTCCACGAATCGACCAGGTCGGTGTGAGCGGCACAGCTCTGGCCTTTGCGGTGGCGCTCGGATTCTTTGCTGGAGTTTTATTCGGAACGGCACCATCGATCCTGGCAGCCCGAGATTCGATCGGCTCAGCGCTCCGCGCTTCCGGTCGCACTGGGACAGGCAGAAACCGCCACTTTCAAAACAGCGTGTTGGTTTTAGAGGTTGCATTCACCGCGGTATTGCTGGTGACTGGAGGCCTGCTAACCCGAAGCTTGTCGGGGTTACTCGGAGTCGAGCCAGGATTCAACCCGGAGAATATGGCCACAGCGCACGTGTCACTTCCTGAAATCCGATACCCCACACAGGTGTCGCAGACGCTATTCGTAACGGAAGTGATACGGGAGTTGAAGGCAATTCCCGGAGTCCAAGCGGTTACTGCCGCCAACAACCTACCGTTTCCTGGCACCACCGCCGGCTGGGGTGTGCGTGATGAGGAAGCAGACCCGAACCTTCCTAGACAGAGCGGCAAGCTCTTTCACGTTATGCCCGGTTATCACGAGATGATGGGCATTCGGCTTCTGGATGGTCGAACATTCACTGAGGAGGATCACCTGGAGGCTCCATCTGTAGCATTGGTGGGAGAAGAGTTCGCACGTCGACTGTGGCCAGACGGGTCACCAATCGGCCGCCGGTTGGTTTACCCTTGGACCACTGTGACTGTTGTAGGAGTCGTGGCGGATGTGCGGAGGGAAACCCTTGGCTCGTCACCTGAGCCGGTGTTCTACGTTCCGTTCTCTCAGTTCACCAGATCCGACGTGAGTTTTGCCGTCCGGACATCCGGAGATGCCGCACTCGTTCTACCGCAAATCAGAGAAGCAATCTGGTCCGTCGACGGCGACCTGGCAATAACGCAGAGTGGCACGATGGCGTCACTCGTTGCTAGATCGGCAAGTGACGAACGATACCGCACATTGTTGATGAGTCTTTTCGGAGTCCTGGCGTCCGCACTGGCCGCGGTTGGAGTGTTCGGTGTTACCGCGCGAGCGGTGGCTCATCGCACAAGGGAGATGGGAATACGAATGGCTCTGGGCGCCAGCGATACCGGCATGGTGACGACCATCGTGCGTGGTTCCATTGTCACTGGCCTGATAGGCCTTGGCGTTGGCATTTTCGGCGCGCTTTGGCTGAGTAGTGGTTTGTCCGATCTGCTGTTCGAAATCGAGCCATCTGACCCAGTTACCTATGTGGCAGTTGCGTGCGTTCTCCTGGCGCTCTGCGTTTTCTCCAGCTATCTGCCGGCTAGGCGAATAGCTCGTGTGGACCCGGTTGAAGTATTGCGGGCAGAATGAGCGCGGTGTGGATGTATCTCTAACGGATGGTGCCACCTGCAATCGGCATGTCGAGGGGCAACATACCCGATTGAGTCTGAAGGAATGCTTGCCCGGACTGCGACATCAATCTCCCGAACGGCTGCCCTGATCGCATCACCATTCCTTCCAGCATGGTCAAGCCGGCCTGACCTGTCGCGGTGCCCCTATTCCGCTGATCGGTCTGCACTTGCACATTCTGAAATCGGTATTCGTCTCCACCGATGCGGAGGACGTTGTTGAGGACTCCGTTGAATCGGCTGGCGCTGCCACGTTGTGAAGGCAGGAGGCGGAGGCTTGTAGCAGATGCCATGGTCGAGCTGTGTCTCTCGTGGACCTCGACCTCAAAGCCTCCCCCGGAAATCGAACCGGTGAGATCGTACTGCGTTTGCGCGTCTTGGCCGTCGTACCCCGATGAGCCCGAGGTATGTCCCGTCGCACTCAGGTTCAAGTCGTAACGCGTGCCGGACTGCATATACCATCCCTGGACTTGGACCTGAAACTGAGTGCCGTTGAACTGTGCAGACAGCTCGGCTTCTACTTGACCTTGCAGCCGATGAAAGTACTGAAGCACGTGAGGCGACATCATCCATTCGGTGGCAGTTCGAGCCTGTATGTTTCCTTGAGCCTGGCGTACGAAAAACTCGTGGGTTTGTTGTGGTCCTAGATTGACGATCAACCGGTCGGATGGCTGGGGCGAGTATTGGAACCCGCCACCATACCCCGGAGACAGCGTCCCAGTGTTGGTGACCTGTCCCATCATGCCCGCCCCCGAAAGCGCGGTAGCCTGGTCCACGGCCTCGACGACCAGAGAGCGCGACAGATACGCGTTCATGGCAACAACGCGCGGCAGCCCGAACGCGATTACCAAGCCAGTCGAGACGTCCCCTCCAACGGTGGTGGTCGTTTGGCCGGAGGGTTTGGGCGGTTTTTCCACCGGCTCACTCGACGGTTTGCGCTCAGCAGCAATCGCCCGGGAAAAGACAATGGTCTGACCGGTATCGTTGTTGGGCTCATTGTTGGCGCCGGCCTCAAATAGCGTCAGATACAAAACACCGGCATCAAACTCGGCCGCGAAATAGAATCCCATCTGCTCGGCCGTCACGGTGCCCAGGACCGAACCTTCCTCCAACACACCATTCAGAACGTAACTCACGCCATCCGACGCTAGCGTACCTGTGATCTGTCCAGCCATATCCTGAGCGAGAACCAGCGTTACGACACCACCCGCATCGTTGTTGGTGGTGAAGGTCCCGGAGTAGCTCTGAGCTTCCGCCGGAGCGGCTAACGTTGAAATCACAGCCAGACAGGAAAGGATGGCGCGCATGGACTACCTCCAAATAGGCGGAGCGCATGAATCCGATGGCTCGGAATCACCATTCAGGATACGGGCTGTCGTAGTAACGGGTCAAGCCGGGCAAACGTGTCGGGAATGTCCGATCGCGCTTGCAGCGACAATTCACTTACGGTCACTGATAGCGTATCCTGTATCGTGCCGATCGCCGGAAAAACGTCCAAACCCGAATTCCGAAGACCGGCGACACTATGGGCGACGACGTTTTGAGTTACTGAAGACTCGCATCGCAAAGAGTTGAACGCCTGAGGAAACGAAGAAATGAAGACGATCATAGAACCATTCAAGATCAAGGCTGTGGAACCGATTCGCATGACCACGCCTGAAGAGCGGGTTGCGATCCTCGAGGCAGCCGGGTACAACCCGTTTGCGATCCGTGCCGAGGATGTCCTGATCGACTATCTGACCGACAGCGGCACGTCCAGCATGAGTTCCGAACAGTGGGCCGCGATTATGAGGGGTGACGAATCGTACGCCGGCTCTCGCTCATTCTTCCGGTTCGAGCAGGAAGTCGCTCGGATCACCGGATTCAGCAATATCATTCCCGTTCATCAGGGCAGGGCAGCTGAGAAGATCCTCTTCGACGTGCTGCATCAGGACGAACCCGGCATCTATCTGGGCAATACTCACTTTGACACAACTCGTGCCAATATTGAGTATGTGGGCGATGAGGCGCTCGACATCGTAATTCCGGAAGGCCTCGTGCCGTCGCTGGCACATCCCTTCAAAGGCAACATCGACCTCGAACGACTGAAGTCGTTGCTAACCGAACACGGTGAGAAGGTGCGCGGCGTGATAATCACCGTCACCAACAACTCCGGCGGTGGGCAGCCCGTTAGCATGGCGAATATTCGTGAGGCGGCTCGTTTGGCCCACGACCACGGAACGATACTCGTAATAGACTCGGCGCGTTTCGCGGAGAACGCGTATTTCATCAAGCTCCGCGAGGATGGTTACGGAGACACTCCGCTATTGGAGATTGCGCAGGAGATGTTCTCCTACGCCGACGCAAGCACAATGAGTGCTAAGAAGGACGGGCTGGCCAACATCGGCGGTTGGTTGGCCTGCAACGACGATTTCCTTGCCGGCAATGCTCGGAATTTGCTCATCCTCACCGAGGGATTCCCAACCTACGGCGGATTGGCGGGGCGCGACCTGGACGCAATCGCGCAAGGATTACGCGAGGTGTTGCAGGAGGATTACCTACAATACCGGCTGCGCTCCACCGCTTATTTCGCTGAGAAGATTGTTGAGGCCGGTGTCCCGATCATCCAGCCGCCGGGCGGTCACGCTGTCTACATAGACGCCGGAGCATTCTTAGAGCACATTCCTCCAGAGGAGTTCCCCGGACAGGTGTTGGCAAACGAGATTTACTTACACGGTGGTCTTCGCGGCGTGGAGATTGGGAGCGTAATGTTCGGCAAGACCGACCCGGCCACGGGAAAGATGATTCCCGCACCTCTGGAACTGGTGCGCCTTGCCATTCCCCGCCGCGTGTATACACAGAGTCACGTTGACTATTCAGCAGAGGTGATAAACGAAGTCTTCGCAAAACGGCATACGCTGAAGGGCCTGAAGATGACGTATGCTGCACCCTTCCTGCGACACTTCACCGCCCGGTTCGAGCCGCTCGTTTGAGGAGGAATGTCTGAGTATGAATACAAGCGATCGAGTGCGTCGAACTGCGTTTGTTGCGGCCGTGGGCGTTTTGTGCGCCTCATGTTTCGGTGACTCATCCGGACAATGGTATCGTGGCAACAATCACACTCATTCGCTGTGGAGCGACGGCGACGCTGCACCTGAGGCAGTCGTGGCATGGTACAAGGATCATGGCTATGACTGGCTCACTATCACGGACCACGACGTCTTATTGCGTGGTGAACGTTGGCATCGTGTAGACGAGGGCAGTCGACTGTCGCCCGAACGCGTCGACGAACTGCGCGCGACCTTCGGCGACAACTGGATAGTGACCCGAGAAGCCGATGACGGAACCGAGATGCGACTCAAGACTTTTGATCAACTACGAGAGCGCTTCGAGGAACCTGAGAGTTTCCTGCTAATCGAGGGCCTAGAGATCAGCGACGGCAGTGAGGGAAAGCCTCTGCACTTCAACCTTCTCAATCCCGCGGAACTCGTTCCCCCACAGGGTGGCGAAAACATCAGAGAGACGGTGGCGCGTAATCTTGCTGCCGTGCGGCAGCAGGCAGAAGCAACTGGCCAGGTTTTGCTTGCGCACGTCAACCACACCAATTGGCGTTGGGCAATGACTCCCGAGCAGCTCGCTCTGGTTGAGGGAACGCATTTGTTCGAGCTGTACAATGGTAGCACGGGATGCAACAACTATGGTGATTCAATCCACCCGGGCATGGATGAAGTGTGGGACATCGCCAACACGCTTCGTTTGACTCAACTCGACCTCGGGCCGCTGTTTGGTGTGGCAAATGATGACACTCACGATTACTTCGAATTCACACCAGACAAGTCCCACCCCGGACGCGGCTGGATCATGGTGCGTGCCGATACACTGAGTACGGCCGCAATCATAAACGCGATACTAGAAGGCGACTTCTATTCCTCAACGGGAGTCGAATTGACTGACGTTCGCGCCGGACCGGAGGAATACGTGGTGAAGATTGCCAGGGAAAGAGGAGTCACTTACAACACTCAGTTCATTGGCACTCGTATCGCACACGGAATGCCAGGCAAACCAGGCATGGTCCTCCACGAGACAGACAAAACCACGGCGAGGTATCAGTTTCGAGGCGACGAACTCTATGTACGTGCCAAGGTCATATCCAGCCGCATGCAGGCCCACCCCGCCGCGGGCGAGGAGGCACCCGAGTACGCATGGACTCAACCCGTAGTACCAGAACGGTGACTCCGGCCGTGCACCGAGCTTCGAGAGAGCGGGAGTTGGCATACGACGTCCTAATCATTGGTGCGGGAATCGCCGGACTCAGTGCAGCGTTACGCTTAGCTGATCGAGGTCGTATAGCAGTCCTTGCCAAAGTCGGCCTTTCCGAGGGGTCGAGTCAGTATGCACAAGGTGGAATAGCTGCGGTTCTTCATTCTCACGACTCAATCGAAGAGCACGTCAGCGACACTCTCAATGCCGGCGGTGGATTGTGCGATGAGTCGATCGTACGATACGCAGTGGAGCGCGGACCAGAATGTATCCAGTGGCTGGTTGATCTAGGTGTACCGTTCACCAAGGTGTCACAGACAGACGACGAGTCTCAGTTTCACCTTACGCGCGAAGGAGGCCATAGTCGCAGACGCATCATACATGCCGATGATGCAACGGGCCGCGCCAGCTCAGCGACCCTCCAACAACACGCGCGGAACCATGCGAACATCGACGTTTTCGAGAATCACATCGCGGTCGACCTCGTAAGTGGTGAAAAGCTGGGACTTGGCTACGAACGGTGCTTCGGAGCGTACGTATTGGACCGCGACGCCGACAGAGTAGTGACCCTACCGGCTCGGGCAACGATATTGGCCACCGGCGGCGCGAGCAAAGTGTATCTCTACACAAGCAATCCCGACGTTTCGACCGGGGACGGGATCGCGATGGCGTGGCGCGCCGGATGTAGCGTTGCAAACATGGAGTTTGTGCAATTCCACCCAACTTGCCTGTATCACCCAGACGCGAAGTCGTTTTTGATCAGCGAGGCGGTTCGTGGCGAGGGAGGCAAATTGGTGTTGCCGGGGGACGGCGAGTTCATGAGGCGCTTCGACGAGCGCGGCGAATTGGCGCCCCGTGACATTGTGGCTCGTGCGATCGACAGTGAGATGAAACGGCTGGGCCACGATTTCGTGCACCTCGATATTTCTCACAAGCCGGCCGACTTCATTAGGGAAAAGTTTCCGACAATTCACGCGAGGTGCCTCGAATACGGGTTCGACATGACTACCGAGCCACTGCCGGTGGTACCGGCTGCACACTATACATGCGGCGGCATTGTCACTGACCGTTTCGGACGTACCGAACTCGACGCGCTCTACGCAGTCGGGGAGACGGCACACACTGGTCTGCACGGCGCAAACCGACTGGCAAGCAATTCCATTTTGGAATGCCTGGTTTTCGGTGCTTCCGCAAGCAAGCACATAGCAGACCGGCTCGACGAGCTTGACGAGCCGCCCCCGATTCCCGAGTGGGACGAGAGTCGGGTAACGGACTCAGATGAGGAAGTGGTCGTATCTCATAACTGGGACGAGCTGCGGCGCACTATGTGGGATTACGTCGGAATTGTGAGAAGCGACAAGCGCCTCGAACGGGCCAAGCACCGTGTGGACAATCTTCGTAGGGAAATCTTCGACTACTACTCGCAGTTTCGACTTACGAACAATCTGATTGAGTTACGCAATCTCGCTCTCGTCGCCGAGTTGATCATTCGATCGGCTGCCGAACGAACGGAAAGCCGCGGACTACACTGTACGCTCGATCATCCACGCATCTCCACGGAAGCGCGCGACACGATACTGACTCCCGAACAGCGTTCATAGCTGAGGCAAACATGGAACTTCCTGAATCTGACCTGCGAGCAAAACGGGTGTTGGGGCGCACGGGACTCGAGGTGAGCCGTCTCGGACTGGCGGGTGGCTATAAGATCCCTGCCCGCGCAGTCGAAAAAGCTGTCGCAGATTATGGCATCAACTACTTCTATTGGGAGACTCGAAAACCCGGGATGGGACAGGCGTTGCGCACCCTGAGTGCGAGCGATCGGCAGGACCTCGTAATCGCAATACAGACCTACGATCACTTCGGGTTTTGGCTTAGAGGGTCGGTAGAAAAGGCGCTACGTGAACTAGCAGTAGATCGGGTAGAGATCCTCCTGTTGGGATGGTTCAACAAGATGCCGTCGCAACGAGTTTTCAATGCGGCGATGCAGATGAAACAAGCGGGTAAGATAGGGTACCTTGGCATCACAGGACACAACCGCAAGTTCCACGGTCTACTGGCACACGATGGAGACTCACCAATTGATGTACTCCAGATACGCTACAGCGCGGCCCATAGAGGAGCCGAGGAGGAGGTCTTCAGGGACCTGCCTACCAAAAAACCGGGGATTACCACATACACCGCAACTCGGTGGGGAAAACTTCTGAAAGAGAAGAAGATGCCTCCTGGAGAGAAGCCGCTCACAGCGGCAGAGTGTTATCGCTTCGTGCTGTCACACCCCGCAGTTGATGTGTGTCTAGCAGGCCCAAGAACTGAGAAGGAAATGGATGAGGGGCTTCGAGCACTCGACGACGGGCCATTGAGTGAAGAGGAAATGCTGCGGATACGTCGGATAGGCGATCACGTGCACGGATGACCTGATGGTCAGCTAGCGAGGCGGCTGGCTGCCTTCAGCCAAGCCATCTCTGGTCGGTGGAAACAGCTCGTACAATCGAATAGGTTCTCAAGGACTCCCAGGACAATCCGCATTTTGGCACGCCCGG
>JBDHHK010000126.1:0-12764 GCA_039589395.1 Gemmatimonadota bacterium | reverse complement strand
AAACCGAAACAAAATACCGCAAGAACTCCTCGTGCAAACGCTTTCTCGTTCACGCAAACCTCCAAGTTCTTGGAGTCCCCGCCCACTCTCCCAATTGTCGACTACCCCTCAATAGCGATCCAATGGATACTGGAGATCGTGACCGTGGAGCGTCAAGAAATCGTCAAATGTTTCAGCTGAAACCCACTGCCCCGACGCACCGTATGGACATCAACCTTACAAGGTTAGGATGCAATGGGCGGAAAGACGTACCTCGGTGAGTTCGAACACATGGTGCTTGCGACAATCCTGCGACTCGGTGAGGGCGCATACGGGACGGCAATAATCGTGGAGATCGAGAGGGAGACCGGAAGGAAAGTGCTCAGTGGATCCCTGTCGGTGACGCTCGACCGTCTGGAGAACAAAGGGCACCTACAATCCCAGATGGGCAAAGCTGACCCCGCACGTGGTGGCCGCCCCAAACGCTTTGTGACCGTCACGGAAACCGGATTCCGAGCTGTGCGAGAATCGCGTGCTGCGATGTTGAACCTATGGGCCGGACTCGAGCCTAGGTTCGAAGACAAATGAGACCATACCCACCAATCCTGGCCCGCTGTCTGATATCGCTCTTTGTGCCTAGGGGCTCTGCACGTAACGGTGTGCTGGGCGACCTGCACGAACTGTACGCCGTACGGCGGGCGGAAAATGGAGAGTTTCGGGCAGACCTCTGGTATTGGAGGCAGGCCGGCAACGCAGCATCCCGATATGCGATCGAACGATCAGCTGGATGTTTCAGACGGACTCGCAAGAACGATCCCACCGTCAGCCCCACAACAAAGAGCGCCGGATTCTGGGAAACTTTGCTGCAGGATATTCGATTTGCCGCTCGCTCGTTGGTCAAAGCGCCGGCCTTCACGGTGGTTTCCGCGCTCACGATTTCCCTGGGCATAGGGGCAACGACCACAGTGTTCAGTGTAGTCAACTCCGTCTTGTTGAGGCCACCACCGGGGATCCAGAACGCCAATGAGTTAGTGCGGCCGCACCGTGTCGCTGAGGATGGCTCGTCATACCATGAATGGTCCTACCCTAGCTTTCTCGCACTTCGTGATGCCGAGACAGGCCTATCCGACATAGCTGCAATGACTCTCACCGCAGTAGGCATTGAGAACGACGGCGCGCCCGAATCAACGATCGCGACTTTCGTCTCGCACAACTTCTTTGGTCTACTCGGCATTCAACCTGCGATTGGAAGGTTTTTTGTCCCTGAAGAAGACGACCCTGCTACGGCCAGCCTCGTTGCCGTAATTAGTCACTCGCTCTGGAACCGACGGTTTGGCGGCGACTCCTCAATTGTCGGTGGCACCGTGCGCATGAACCGCCACAACATGACCGTCGTGGGCGTAGCACAGGAAGGTTTCCTGGGCCCCAACGCCATGCTCGAGACCGGGGTCTGGTTGCCCTTTGGCGTGGCACAAGTGTTCGACAGCGACCACGATCTGGCTTCATTCGGACACACGTGGGTAGACCTCATCGGTCGGCGCGCAACCGCTAGGTCGATTCAACAAGTCGAAGCGGCGCTGAATCTAGTCTGCTCGAGCCTGCGAGCCGCGTATCCTGAGGCCAGCGTCGATTACGGGGCCGACGTGGAGCAATTCGGACCCATAGGAAGAAATGCGTTCCTCGCTGCAGCGGCATTCTCGCTGTTCTTGTTCGTCGCGTCCGGCACGATCTTGTTGATCGCTTGTGTGAACGTTGGAGGGATGTTGTTGTCGCGAGCTTCGCGGCGCGGTAAGGAGATGGCGCTACGTCTCGCGTTGGGCGCTCGACGGACCCGCGTGATCCGACAATTGCTCACTGAGAGTGGAATGCTCTTTTTGGTTGGCGGCGGTGGCGGATTGTTGGCCACATTCTACGCCACCAATATCCTCGCAAGCTATCGGCTGCCATTCGAAATCCCCATCGTGCTCGACTTTTCGCCTGACATGCGCGCACTCGCATTCTCAGTGGTCACCGCGCTCGTTACCGGATTGGTGTTTGGCCTTGCTCCAGCACTTCAGGTTACGAAACTGGACTTGAACACCACTTTGAAGGAAGACTCCTTGGCTTCCGCGTCTGCTCGATCGAGACTACGTAGCATTTTCGTGGTGGCGCAGGTGGCTGGCTCAGCTCTTCTCTTGGTTGGTGCAGGCCTGTTCGCCCGAGGGCTCGCACGCGCGCACCAAGTAGATCTCGGATTCGAGCCCGAGGGGCTCCACGCCCTGAGCAGCGAGTTGGGCTTCCAGGGCAACTATACGAATGCCGATGCAGTGCGTCTCTTCAACGACATCGTTGTGCGCGCCACTGCACTTCCTCAAGTGGAGTCGGCGGGCCTCATTGACTACCCACCGGTCACACTCGGCGGTCGATCGACCCGCTACGCAGTCGTGGGAAGAGAGCCCGCGGAAGAAGAAGACCGTCTCGTCACTGAAACCGCGCGAATTACTCCCGGACTACTGGAAACGATGCGTATACCGATCGTTCAAGGGCGGGCATTCACTGCTTCGGACGAGGAGCGCGCGCCGCCGGTCGCGATTGTGAACCAAACGTTTGCGTCGCGCGAGTGGCCGGGCGAAAGCGCTCTCGGAAAACGGATTCAACTCTACTCCGCCGACGAGCCGGCAATCGCAATCGTTGGGGTGGCTAGAAACGCCAAATATCGGTCGCTGAGTGAGGAACCTCGCCCCATGGTCTACGTGCCATACGAGCAACACCAAGCCACTGACATGGTGGTGCTGGTTCGCGTGCGGCCTGGCCACGAGGCCTCCATAACAACGGCAATGAGTGAAATCGTGCGGGAAGTCGAACCGGACCTGCTGATCGACGCCAACACGTCATACGAGAACTTCATGGGAATTGCAATGATTCCGAGCCGTGCCGCCGCTCTGGTTACGTCGATATTCGGTCTGCTGGGTTTGGGCCTCGCATCACTCGGTCTCTACGGTATCCTTGCCTATACCGTTGGTCAGCGAACCAGGGAGATCGGAATCCGCATGGCGTTGGGCGCAGGCAGGGGCTCGGTGCGCGGTATGGTGCTGCGGGATGGCGCCAAACTCGCCGGACTCGGATTGACAGTCGGCTTTCTAATCGCTCTCGCCGTCACCAGAATGTTGCGAGGACTGCTGCACGGCCTGAGCCCGACCGATCCTGTGACGTTCGGGGGGATAGCCGTCATCTTGATGGCCGTTGCCCTCACGGCCAGCTACATCCCAGCGCGTCGCGCAACGCGGACGGATCCGATCGAGGCATTGCGAGTGGACTAGGAAAGTTGACACGGCGCGTGCGGCGCCAAGTCGGCGGTACTGCTCCCGCTTCTCCCGCTCCTCCACCTGTAACCTCCCCCTCCCCAAAGCGTATGTATAAAGCAGAAATGTCCAACTGGTCCACGGTATACACGCGGTATCGCCCTGACGTATTGGGATTCCTACAGCGACGGCTGTGGGGGCGTCTAGAGTTGGCGGAGGATCTCTGCCAGGAGACGTTCACGCGCGCGATGAACGCTTCGGTGGAAATGGACGATCTTCAACGGGTGCGCTCGTACTTGCTGCGGACCGCGAACAACCTGCTCATCGGGCACATACGACAGGGCGATAGAGTCAGAACCGAAAGCGAGCTCGGGACCGAAGGCGAGCTGGACTCGCAAGCCGACGCGAAAGCGGCTGACCCACTTGCGAATGCCGAAACGAGCCAGCTTCGAGAAAAAGTGGGAGAGCTTGTCGCCGAGTTGCCTGAGGACCTGCGAATCGCGTTCGAGAGAGGTGTCTTGGCGCGGGTGCCCTACGCCGAGATCGCAGAGGAACGGGACTGGACCGTGGCCAAGGTGAAAGTCTGCGTGTATCGGGCTCGAAAGCATCTGATGGCAGGACTTCAGGAGTACCAATAGGTGGAGAGTGGAGCTCGAATTGAGCTGGAGGCACGAGGATGAAACGTTGCAGCGACTACGAAATTGAACTATCAGCCCTCCTCGACGGAGAGAGCGACCCCGCGATGGCGCTTACGCTGGTTGGGCATGTGGCGGAGTGCTCGGAATGCTCGTCGTTTGTTCGTGAACTCAGCTCTTCACAGAAGATCATCGACAGCCTGCAAATTGTGCCCGCCACAAAAACCGATGCGGCGGTGTTTGCCCCATCCGTTAGGAAGAGACCTTTGTTATTTGGCCTGAGACCGCAGTGGGCTGTCGGTCTCGCCGCAGCGCTGGTTTTAGCGGTGAGCGTGTGGTTCGGAAACGTTTTCGGAACATCGGCAGGGCTTACCAACGATTTGCGCGACGGAGAACTAGTCATCCGCCTCGAAGAAGACAAAGGTCGTATGAGCGAAGAGCGGTTTGTCGCAATTGTCTCGGAGCTGCTCCGGGCCGACCGTCGTTTCCAAAACGAGATGTACGTGGTGCTCGATGAAATCACGTTTAACAGAGAATCCGGTGAGTTACGATCGTCCGACAGCCCAGACCGCACCGGAGAACGGGGCGACTCGGATTGGACTGAGGTGTCGCCACCAGTAACCGCCGCGATGAAATGAGATACGTAGGAAAGGAGTTTTTCATGTCGCAGAAGAGGATGCGCCTATCGGGATTGGCGGTATTGCTTATGACACTGCCACTTGCGGCACACATAGTACAGGATCGTGCAGACACGCAGGGGTTCATCTATGGACGCGTTGTGGCCGAATCCGGATCCGAGTACGAGGGGTTCCTTCGCTGGGGAACTCAGGAAGCGTTTTGGGACGACCTTTTCAACTCCACCAAGGTGGACCTGCCCTACATCGATTACTTGGACGACGACGAGTACGACAGAATCAATCGCCGCAATCGACGGCGGATTTCAATCTTCGGATTGAACATCAACATCGAGGGCGATTTCTCTTCCGATAGGCAGTTCAGAAGCCGGTTTGGCGACATCGAGAGAATTGAACCGCTAGGTAGCGGTGAAGCGATCGTCTACATGAAGAACGGCAACGAGTATGACGTCAGCGGTGGCGCGGACGACGTCACGAATCGAGTGCACGTGATCGATGTTTCACTCGGTGAGATCGACATTCGCTGGGATAGAATAGAATTGATCGAGTTTTTGGAAGCGCCCCGAAACATCTTACCTCCGGCTTGGCGTCTGTACGGCACCGTGGAAACGTACGAGCAAGATTACGTCGGTTTCATTCAGTGGGACAAAGAGGAGTGTTTGAATACCGACGAACTCGACGGTGATACCGATGACGGCGATGTCTCAATTCAGATGGGGAGCATTGCCTCGATCGAGCGTAGGAGCAGCAGGCGTTCACTGGTCACACTGCGCGACGGTCGAGAGCTCAGACTACATGGCTCCAACGACGTAAATGAAGACAACCGCGGCATCATGATCGAAGACGAGCGGTTCGGCCGCGTCACGATCGATTGGGATTCGTTTGACAAGGTCACGTTCAGTGAGCCCGGTGGCAGCGGTAGGGGTTACGAAACCTTCGAGCCGCTAGGCGAACTCACCGGAACCGTGTTTGACGAAGACGGCAATCAGCACACCGGGCAAATCGTGTTCGACCTCGATGAGGCCGAAGGCTGGGAGATGTTGAACGGTCATATCAATGGAATCGAGTTCGACATCCCGTTCAATATGGTAGTGTCAGTAGAGCCGCTGCGCGGCGGAAGAGCGCGAGTCGAGCTCGTGAGCGGTGAGATTCTGACTCTCGAGGACACAGCGGACGTCGGCGAGGACAACGCAGGTGTGCTGGTGCTCCACGACAGGCGTTCGACTTACATCGCGTGGGAAGATATAGAGAGAATCGAGTTCGGCGGATAGCCCTCGGCGGACTGGCTGAGCGACTCCCTACTTAGCGAGAGAATCGGTCGGAGGGAGAGCAAGAGCATCCCTTCGACCGATTCTTTGGTTTTTCTCGTATGCACCGCCTTTTTTTAAATGCGAACACGAACTGCACACATGGCGCTCTAGGCCGATGCTTCTCGTTCCGAGAACAATCCCTGCGTTCCCAGGCATACCTTCACCAGCATCAGCATCACCGGAACTTCAATGAGTACTCCGACAACTGTTGCCAGCGCAGCACCGGACGACAGGCCAAACAGCATGACTGCCGTCGCTATAGCGACCTCAAAATGATTTGATGCTCCGATCATCGCCGACGGAGCAGCGTCCGCGTATGAAAGCTTGAGCATTCGCGCAACACCGTACGTGACCGCGAATATCAGAACTGTCTGAAGGAACAGTGGTATCGCGATCCACAGGATCGTGAGCGGATTCGCAAGGATCACTTCACCCTTGAAAGAGAAAAGGAGCACCAATGTGAGAAGCAGAGCGGAAATCGTTATCGGCGTCAGCAGATGCAGGAATTTCTCCTCGAACCAAGCGTTCCCCTTTGCGGCAACGATCCATTTCCTCGACAGGTATCCAGCGCCAAGTGGTAGCGCCACGTAAATCGAGATCGAGAGTAGCAGCGCCTGCCAAGGTACCGGCAGCCTCCCTACACCAAGCAGGAATCCGCCCAGCGGCCCATACAGGAAGAGCATCGTGAGCGAGTTGATCGCTACCATGACGAGTGTGTGGCCGTCGTTCCCCTTGGCCAGGAAACCCCACACGAGCACCATTGCCGTGCACGGCGCTATGCCGAGGAGGATGTTCCCGGCGAGGTAGCTGCGCCACAACGGAACCTCCAGCGCCTTGATGCCGTCAATCATCACCACCGTGCCCTCGCCGTGGGTTGCGCCGACCGGTAGATCGAGACCCAGTGGCATTTTGATGTAATCCACAGCCTCTGGACCGATGAACCCTAGGAAAAGCGTGCCGAGGAAAAAGACGCTGATCGCATACATCGTGAACGGCTTGATCGCCCAGTTTACGATCAGTGTGAGCGATACCGGTTTCACATTCCTGCTCGCCTTCACCACCTCCGCGAAGTCGATTTTGACCATGATCGGATACATCATGAAAAACAGACAGACCGCTATCGGAATCGACACCACGGGAGCGTCGTTCACGGATATCGCGAGGCCATCGAGGAACCGCGCTATGCCGGGCGCAACTTTGCCGAGTCCAATGCCCACACCTATGCACAGCAGGACCCAGACTGTCAGGTACTTCTCGAAGAACCCGAGTCCTTGGGGTTGTTTGGTTACACACGCGTCTGTTGCCATGGTTTGCCTGTCTCGAAAGTATTGGGTGTCTCCGTCTTTGCCACAAACGTAACACTAGACTCAGGCCTCACGTCAGTCGTTGCGGGCTCGGGGCACAGAGGTACGAATGAGCAGGCTTCGTTGCATCGTGGTTTCCAGCTGAAACAAACTTTCTGAAGTCCTCGTACCGCTGGCAAACCCACTGCGGAGTTCCCTGTGGCCCCAGAGCCTGTCATTCACACAGAAAAGTTGACCAAATCTTACAAGGGCGTCGATGCACTGAAGGCGCTCGACTTGAACGTGGTACCCAACTCGATCTTCGGTTTCTTAGGACCCAATGGTGCCGGTAAAACCACCACGATCAAACTCCTTCTTGGCCTCGTGCGGCCGACGAGTGGCTCAGCCACTGTTTTTGGCCACGATATCGTTGGTGACACGATCGACGTGAGGCGCCGCATCGGCTATCTAGCTCAGGATCCCCGCTACTACGAACATATGTCTGCTCGCGAGACCCTTCGTTTCACCGCCCGGTTCTTCTTCAAAGGTCCACGCAACGCGATCGAAAGCCGAGTAGAAGAGACGCTCGAAATAGTCGGGCTTGCCGACAAGGCAGACCGACCCATCAAGGGCTTCTCCGGAGGCGAACGTCAGCGACTTGGAATTGGCCAGGCACAGGTAAACTCACCCGACCTGTTGATATTAGATGAACCCGCAGCCTCTCTCGACCCGATGGGTCGCAGAGACGTTCTCGCCATCATGGAACGGCTTCGTGAGCACTCTACCGTCTTCTATTCCACACACATCCTCGAAGACGTGCAACGGGTGAGCGACACGGTGGCGATTCTCAACCACGGCGAGCTGATAGCGCAAGCGCCGATTGAGGAGTTGCTGGCGGGCTCTGGCGGCGTCGTGTTCTCGCTCGAGATTCGGGGTGATGGATCCGCGACGTACGATAGAGTGCTGAATCTGCCGTGGGTATCCGAAATTCGGTCCACCGTGAACGGCTCCGGAACATCTTGGCAGGTTTCCGTTTCCGACCAGCAGGTGGCCGAACGGGAGTTGCTTCGCTATGTGCTGGCAGACGAATCGTTGACCGTGACATCGTTCTGTCGCAAACAGTACCAGCTTGAAGAGGTGTTTATGGATCTGGTGGAGGGCAACAACAATGGCAGCTAGCGTACCCTTGGAGGTCCATACCGGGACCGGTTGGTTTGTTGGCTTCGGCAACATGGTGTACAAGGAGTGGGGATCGTGGTGGCGGACTCGGCGGTCGCTCACACATCTGATACTGTGGCTGTTCGTAATCAACGGCCTGATGTTCCTGGTTGGCGTCGACGAGAGAGGGAGCAACCCACCGATCGATGTATTGGAGGAGTTGATAGAGGTGTTCATCAGAGCCGGAGGGCTGTTCGCGACTATCGGCGTGGTGGTTGCAACGCAGAGCGCCGTCTTCGGTGAGAAACAGCTGGGCACCGCTGGATGGGTGCTGTCGAAACCGGTGTCACGTCCAGCGTTCTTGTTATCGAAGTTCCTGGTCAATGGATTCTCGTTCGTATTCCTCGCGGTGGTAGTACCGACCGTCGTCTTCTACTTGCAGGTGATTCACCACGCGCTGATACAGCCTGAGTTCGTCTCGTTCACCCTAGGTCTCTTGTTGCACATTGAGCACCTGTTGTTCTATCTCGCCCTGACATTGATGGCGGGTACCTTCTTCAATGGCCGAGGAGCAGTTTCGGGTGCCGCGATTGGCTTCTTGTTCGCGGGTCTAATACTCCCCAATGCCCTACCCTCTCTGGCGCCGCTACTGCCCTGGGTTCTGCATCCTTTGGCATCCGGGGTGGCACTCCAACAAGAGCTGCCGGACCGGGTATGGCTCTCGGTAGTGATGACCTTGTTTTGGACTCTGCTGTGTTTGCTGGTGGCGTTGTGGAGATTTGAAAGGGAGGAGTTTTAGTAACGATGCGCCCGGAGACAATCTGGGCGCATCGCAATTGAGTTCACGCCACCTTTCTCAACGCATAAAACAGTCGGTCGATCTCATCGTCGTTGGTGTAAACATGTGGCGCTACCCGCACGGACTCGCCCCGAACGCTCACGTATACCTTCTCCAAAGCAAGTATTTTTGCCAGCTCGCCGGAGAACCCGCCCGATTTGGTGAGACCGATCATATGTGGCGCCCGGAACTCCCGGTCTGCCACCAAGAGGCCCATCTCCTCGGCGCGGTCGGCAATCGCGTCGGTCTTTGCCCGCAGGGTTTCTGCGATTTGCTCGACTCCCCACTCGAGGATCTGTGCGAGAGCGGCTGCGGCGATCGGCGATAGGATGAAGTTGCTCACCTCGCCAACATCGTAGCGCCTTGCGCCGGGCTGATAGCCCTCCTGGTAGTCGACCAGTCTGGAAAAGTCTTCCGATCCGGCGCGACTCAGCCAGTTTTCCTCTAGCGGCGTTCCCTCATGCCATTTGGGATCCATATAACAAAAACCCATGCTGTATGGACCGAGCAGCCACTTGTGTGCAATTGACGCGAGGAAATCGGGGCGGATATCAGGTACCGAGAACGGCACCGCTCCCAGCGATTGCGCACCATCCACCACGAGCGCGGCGCCGACAGATCTGCATTGCTCTCCAACACGCACCAAATCCACGACCGTACCATCAGTCCAGTGATTGTGTGATGCGGCCACGATCGCAGTGTTCGCGTCGATCTCGTCCAACAGCGCCGACGTCCAGTCGGAGTTTGCGGGCCGCGGGACCGTACGGAGAACCGCCCTACGTGTCTCTGCCAGGTTCATCCAGGAGTAGACATTTGACGGAAACTGGTCCTGAAGCACGACAATGGATTGGCCTTCTGAAACAGGCAGGTTCTTGGCTGCGGTAGCCAGTCCGTATGAGGCCGCCGGTACGACCGCTACGTCGTCGGGTGTACAGCCCACAAGCCGAGCAAAGAGGCCGCGAAGATTCTCGACCGTGCTGAAGAAGTCGTCCGACTTGATTGTCCACGGTGCTCTCTTCGCTTCTATGGCCTCTACACCGGCCCGAACCGCGGTCTTGAGTAGCGGAGCTGTATAGGCGCAATTCAGGTATGCATGGTTTTCTGGCAGATCGAATAGGTGACGTTGATTGGGGATCATTCATCTCTCCTCATGCGTCTCTGTTTGCCACACTATCGTTGGGTCCCATCCACAACTATTAAGGGTAGCACAGAAACCGGGCCGTAGCAGCACGCGCGCATGAGTGCCCAGCGTAGACGTCTCCCCAGAACGGTGTTTGTTTTGAAGTGACATCTAACAGTGGGCCCTCGAGAACGGAGTAGGAACATGGCGGAACGACTGAAAGACATGTTCTTCAAGGACGAAACGGTCCGAGAATTCTCAAAAACAGTCAAAAAACACTACCCGCGTTTCGATGAGAAGAAGTTCTACACGACAGTGTTCGACGACACATTCAAAGACCTCGAGCTAATGCAGATGTCTCGCCATACAACGGAGTGTTTGGCGCGACTTCTCCCGAAGTCGTACAAGCAAGCCGTGAAGATTCTGGTTAAAGCGATTCCAGAGCTGAAGGGTTTCGAGGCTTTCTGTGTTCCCACCTACGTGGAGCTTCACGGTACAGATGACTGGGACGCGTCCCTTCCGGCAATGGCAAAGATCACGCAGTACTCGTCGTGCGAATTCGCAATAAGGCCATTCATCAAACAGGATCCCTCTCGCGCGTTGGCGTTTATGCTCGATCTCGCGAGCGACGAGCATGAAAACGTGCGTCGATTTGCCAGCGAAGGGTGTCGGCCACGTCTGCCATGGGCCGTCGCGTTGCCTGCATTCAAGAAAGACCCCAGCCCAATCCTACCTATCCTGGAACAGTTGAAGGATGACGACTCGGAGTTCGTGCGTAAGAGTGTCGCCAACAACCTGAACGACATCTCCAAAGATCACCCCGAGCTGGTGCTGGATATCTGTGAACGCTGGCAGGGTTCCTCGAAGAGCGCGGACTGGATCATCAAGCGCGCGTGCCGCACAATGCTGAAGGAAGGCAACAGGCGTGCGATGCTCCTCTTCGGTTTCGGCGATCCAAAAGACCTACGCATCGAAAAGCTCACGCTCGGCAAGAAAACCGTGAAGATCAGCGAGAAGGTTCAGTTCTCGTTTCAGCTGAACGTAAGCAAAAAGAAGAAGTGCAAGGTACGGCTGGAGTACATCGTGTATTTCGCAAAGGCAGCCGGCAAAACAACCAAGAAGGTGTTTCAACTATCGGAGAAGACGTACGCACCCGGGACCCATACAGTCAAAAAGAACCACGCCTTCGTCGACATGTCGACAAGGAAACATTACCCCGGCAAACACCGTATCTCGATTGTCGTGAACGGTGTCGAGAAAGCAGACGCCGAACTTACCTTGAAAGCGAAATGAGTCGAAGAACAGTGGCCGCGCTGCTATCTGCCGAGGAGGAGTCCGAACTAACCACAGATATCTTCGACTTTGTAGAAACCTTTCCGCAGCGTTTCCGTAAAGTCCTACCATGGGGAAAGGCGACTATTTGGGCGAGTTCGAGCAATTGGTGCTCCTCGCCCTCGTGCGACTCGGAAAGCAGGGCTACGGAATGACCGTCCGCCGCGAATTGGAGGCCACTAGCGGGCGGTCAGTATCTATTGGTTCTGTCTACTCGACACTCGATAGACTCGAGAACAAGGGTTATCTGTCTTCAGAGCACGGCGACCCTGAACCGGTTCGCGGAGGACGGGCGCGACGAACGTTCCAAGTGAAGCCCGAAGGTGTCGAAGCCCTAGCTCGCTCTCGTGAACTGCTGTCAAAAATGTGGGATGGTATTGTCATCGACCCGGACGTGGGGGCACCGTGACCCGCGTTTCAGGGGGGCACATGTCCGGGGTACCTCGCCTTGCCCGCTGGCTGCTCGCCACCGTTGTGCCAAAACGTCATCGCGACTACCTGATTGGCGACCTCGATGAGGAGTACCGCAGATTCATCCGCCCCAGCAGGAGCACAGTGAGTGCCTATCTGTGGTACTGGCGACAGGTTTTGCGCTCAATCGGTGCGCGCCCTTCTCGGAGGCCGGCTCCCATCCAAACCATCAGATACAAGGGTGACGGAATTGTGATGTCTTTGATGATGGACCTCCGTTTCGCCCTACGCGGCCTGCTCAAGGCACCGGGCTTCACACTCGTTGCAGTGATCACGCTCACGCTCGGCATCGGGGCGAACACGGCAATTTTCAGTGTTGTGTACTCGGTACTGCTAGCGCCGTTCCCGTATGAACAACCCGACAGACTCTTTCAGATATGGGGTACGAAGGCTGAACGCGGCTGGTTCATGAACTCCCTCTCCGAGCCCAACTTCTGGGATTTCAAAGAGCGGAATCAATCATTCCAGTACCTGGCTGCGTACGGTGGATCCAGCGTAAACCTCGAAGGCGACGAGTATGCTGAACGGGTGCGCGCCGGCAGACTCTCTGCCGAGTTCCTACGCGCACTCGGTGTGTCCCCAACCCTTGGCCGGGATTTTCTTCCCGCGGAAGACGATTCGGGTGAGGACGGGCGTGTGGTTCTACTCAACAACAACTTCTGGCGTACTCGGTACGGGTCCGACCCAGACGCGGTGGGAAGTACGATACTCCTGGACGGAAA
>JBDHHK010000125.1:0-13040 GCA_039589395.1 Gemmatimonadota bacterium | reverse complement strand
CTCGCGGGCTCCGCGGTGGGCCTGGGTATCGCATGGCTGGGCACTGATCTGATATTGACCTTCACGCCGCAAGACCTCCCTCGGCGCGCCGGTATTGGATTGAACGGGATCGTGCTGTCCTACGCGTTGGTGTTGGCGGTGGCCGCGAGTGTGGGCGCCGCACTCTTTCCGGCGTGGCGGATGGGCCGTGCCGATTCACGCGGGGACGTAAGAGGGGCGTTGGTTGCAGGCGGAAGTCGGAGCAGTTCTCTCGGCACCGCCCTCAGCTCGCTTCGGTCAGCGTTGGTAGTTGGCCAGCTTGCAATGGCGGTGCTCCTTCTCGCAGGCTCGGGGCTTCTACTGCGAACGCTGGTGGAGTTGCGGTCAGTCGATCCAGGTGCGCGAACTGAGCGGGTGCTTTCGGTGCCGTTTTACTTGAGTGGCGTAGATTATGGAGATGCTCAAGTCAATCGAACGACACAGGTAACAATCCGTAATGCGATCGCGGCACTCCCGGGCGTCGAAGAAGCGGTCCTCGCTTACGACTTGCCGGTTGCCTCGTCATGGTGGGAACGGTTCACAGTTGTGGATAGGCCTCCTCCTGAACCGGGGCAAGCACCGGTAAGTGGGTTCCGACCGGTAGGAGCGGGGTACTTCGAGGCGTTGGACATTCCCGTAGTGCGTGGGCGCACATTTCATCGGGGGGACCGTGTTGGCGCACCGGGAGCGGTGGTCGTGAACAGGGCGCTGGTGGATCGTTTCTTTCCTGGCGAGGAGGCGATCGGGCGACGCATCTCGACCGGTACGCCTCGTGCCAACTTCCCCGAAGCTCCGGAAGAGTGGACCATTGTGGGCATCGTAGAGAACGTGGGCTTTTCGGGGCCACGGGGCGAGTACCATCCTGCCCTTTACGTTCCCGCCGCTCAGTTCCCCGTAGCGTACCTGCAAGTCTTGGCCACGACGACGGTGGAGCCCGTCACACTAGTGTCCGCGGCGCGAAACGCGGTCTGGTCTGTTGACCCGAACCTGCCACTTCCCGACGTGGCTCCACTCTCCGACGAGGTGGATCGCCTCGTGGCTCGGGAGCGCTTTGTTGCCGTTATCGCAGGAGTGTTCGCTGTGGTGGCTTTGTTGCTTGCCGGCGCAGGCGTCTACGGAGTTTTGAGCTACTCTGTGGCGTCGCGCCGCGGCGAGCTGGGTGTTCGGATGGCGCTTGGCGCTGCTCCGGGACGAGTGATGGCGAGTGTGCTCGGACGGGCGCTCACGCTGGCATCGGGTGGGCTCGCGCTCGGTGTCGTTGGGGCCGTGATCTTGGGCACAGTGATGTCTGGCTTCCTGTTCCGGGTGCGGCCGTGGGACCCGGCAGTGTTGGTAGGGGTAATTGCCGTCCTGTCGGCAGTCGCCACGCTGGCGGTACTGTTGCCCGCAAGGCGCGCGGCAGGCACGGATCCCGTTGCCGCGCTTCGTGCCGAGTGAGAGTTCATGACGTTGGAAGTCACCTTGCATTGACGACTGGAAGGTCGCGCACTCAGGTGGGAAGCACACCTGCAGTGTACTGTCTTCAGTTCGAAAGTGAGGCAGTGTGTTCTATTGGAGCAGGAAGAATGGTACGAGGCGATGTCTGGCGTTCGGCATCCTCGTGCTCGTCATGATCGGATGTGATGAGCCGACTACTGACGTCCAGCAGAGTCAGGCGTCGGTGATCACCTGGGGAACGACAGGCATCATGTACGTGTCGTCGCACGATAACCTGAGAATGCTCAGAAACTTCCTGAGCTATCTCGGACGAGGCCATGATGGTGGTGTCGACATCCGGATCCTGTACACGATGGAGTGTGACCCACGTACGCATCAAGAAAGGTGCTGGCTCGTCAGTGACATAGAGCGGCTTGACCCGTTCTTTAACATGATCGCCGAGATCGGCTCCATCGAGTTCGTTAGGCCCTCTCTGGTGGATCTGTACGACTCCGATGTCGTGATCGCGGACTTCTGCAAAGGCGCAGGCGACGAGGCGGAGATAGAGCACATTCGTGAGTACGTCGAGTCCGGCAGGCCCACACTCGTACTTGCCGGCAATCACTGTTCCCTTACACCTGGGAAGACCAGCGCAGCGGCGGCCAACGAAGTGCTGTCGCCGTTGGGCCTGACGTTCTCCACGCTCGACCCGCGTGATCCAACCGTAATGCAGGTACCGGAAGAACACCGTACAGGCCTCCTAGGGAACGTGTCATCCGTGTGGATCTGGCGGGTAGTCCCGCAGTCGATCACCCGCAACTTTGAGCCGGTACTGGAGTCAGACCTAGGCGTGCTTGCCGCGATAGGGACGTTCGAGTGGGTGCAGTGAGCTTTGTTACCTTGCGCCTCAGCGGCGTGATGGCTGTGGAGTATGTCGAACAGCAAGAGGGCAGCAAAAGAGCAGCGATTTGCCGTAACCACGGAGCACACTATGTGAGTCGATAGGACCTCTGGTCGGGTAACGCCTAAGTGACTTCTGAGTTACTGAGCTGGTATCTCAATGAGAGACGAGAGTCATGGATGCGGTCCAAGACTCGGCTGAAGAAGAGGAATCGACGATGCACGCCAGAAAACCAAAAGCATCATGTCTGGCCGTTGTGGCGACTCTCGTAGCCGCAACGATCGGATGTTCCGATGTCCTGTGGGACGAAGGCCTTGGCCTCACGGTCACTTTCAGCGACAGTGTGGTAACCCCCGACCAGCCGGTGCTCGTCACACTCACGGCAATGAACCTCGGTGACTCGGTCGTGTGGGGAACGGGAAGCTCATCGTGCCAGCTCGACGCATTTGTGCTGATCGGTGCGGAGGAGCGACGCATCGACGTACTGCGTGGCTGCACCGACGATCTAGCCACGCAGGGTCTCGGACGCGGTGATGCTCGCACCGAACGCTGGCCATGGAACGGCGCGGCCCTGATTGAAGGTGCGGCCGACACGTTACCTGCAGGCGTTTACGAAGTCGTTGCTGTTGCGGGCGAAGTGGCCCGCAGCGAGCCACGGACAATCCGCGTCCAACACGAGGAAGACTCATAGCCGACCCGCAACACCATCCTCGAATAAGAATGCCTCCCCATTCGTTGATATAACGGGAGACCGATGGTTGACACTAAGAGCCGGCTCACCGGCGCACTGGCACTCGCAGCTCTTGCGTGCTTGGCACACGTGTGTCACGTGCGTGCGCAGCAGCCTGGCACCGTCTCAGGAGTCATCGTCGACGCGACGTCGGGCGCGCCGCTCCGCGGCGCGGTAGTTCTTCTCGAACCCAGGCCGGCGGGTTCTCTTCGCGTTTCTGGTAGTGAGAAGGCCTGGTCCGCGGCGCTGTCTGTGTTTACGAATGGCTCAGGCAGCTATCGGTTCGGCGATGTCGCGCACGGGCTGTACCGTCTCCTCGTACGCCGGATGGGTTACAGACCCGCGACAATCTATATCGACCTCTCGCACACGCGCCGACTCGACGTATCGGTCGGTCTGACGGTCCAACCGATCAGGCTGGAACGCGCGGTCGGCACCGCGCTCGCGCCGCCAGCGGTTCGCGCTTCTCGGCCCAACGCCGTTCCCGATCCCGAGGCCCGAGTATTCGCCGAAAAAGCCCGTCAGCAGCTCTTCCTCGAGAGTGACGTCAGGCTTCTCAGCGAGAGTGATGTCGCTGAAGCCGTGACGCTGGCGGAAGGTGATGTCCTGCGCGCTCTACAGAGGCTGCCGGGTGTCACTACCAGGGACGAGTATACTGCGGAACTGTGGACGCGAGGAGCACCTTGGAGTCAAACACTGGTGCTCTTCGACGGGTTGCCATTGTACAACCCGGTGCATTCGGCGGGCGTCTTCTCTGGTGTGAACCCCGACGGTTTGGGGACAGTCTTCTTCCATCCGGGATCTCGTCCCGCGTCCATCGGCGAAGGAGCAGCCGGAGTGTTGAGCCTCAGGTCCCGGCGCTGGAACGGCGACGACCTTGGCGGCGTCGCCAGCGTGTCGTTGGCGAGCGCTCGGCTGCTGCTGGGCGGACCGCTCCCAAACAACGGTGCGTGGTCCGTAGCGACCAGGCGTAGCTATGCCGATCTACTCGCGGGCGTTTTGTTGGACTCGACGAGCCAATTTCCATACGCCTTCTTCGATCTCACAGGTCGGGCCGATCTCGTGTTGGGTGGCAATGCTGTGGCGGAGGCCAGCTTTCTGTGGGGCCGCGATCATGTTTGGGGCACTGTGCCCGATCTCCTGAGGGATAACAAAGGCCGATGGGGCAACGCAGCCGGGCAGTTCACACTTTCGGCTCAGTCTGGCCCCTTCCTGACGAAGCACACGTTGGGCTTCAGTCGGTTCGACGGCAACATGTCGGTCGTTCAGTACGTGTCGGGTGTGGGAACAGAAACTGCGACTCCGACTCACGCCCCGATCGAAAACAGACTCTTTTACCTGGTCCTCAAATCGACAATCGAACCGAGCGCCGGGTCGACGGGCAAAATGTGGGGAGTCGGGTACGACCTCGAGTATCAGCGGCAACGGTTTCTCGGTCCCTATCCTCGCCCGTATCCGACGATCGAGCAGAAACGCACTTTCGGTCGCTGGGCTGAGTTGCTCCGCCTCGCCGTTTGGGCGGAGAAGCGGTTCACGTTTGGGCCTCTCACCCTGCACACAGGTCTGAGAACGGAGTTCGTCGGTGCTGTAGCCAACACCGCACCGTTCGGAATTGCTCCGAGGCTGAGTGCCAGGTATGCGCCCGCACCACGCGTCTCAGTTTCGGCGAGCTTGAGTCGCACCTACCAGTACACGCAAGCGATCGCGCCGGCAGGGCCGGGCATCGGCCCGGATCTGCATGTCTCCGACGTGTGGCTCCTTGCAGGCGATACCATCCCCGCCATTCGGTCGGACGTGAGAACGCTTGGCGCGGAAGCCTGGCTCGGCGAGGGTTTGCTTGGCTCAGTCACGCTATATACGAGAGAGGCAACCGGGGTGGCGATTCCCGATCCGACACCAGGCGCTCGAGCGCTGGATAGTTCGATTTTCGTACCAGCCAGCAACCGCGCGTCGGGACTCGAGCTATCGCTGCGGCGCCTCGTGGGCCCGTTGACAGCCTCTCTTGCATATGCGTTCGGTGTTTCGGAGATGAGCGCGGCCGGCCGCGTATTCCCGTCGACGGCCGCCCGCCTTCACGCACTCGACGCTACCGCAACGACAAAACTCGGCAGAAGCGTTCGTCTCGGTGCCGCGTTCGCTGCCGCCAGTGGCGCTCGGTTTACGCGCGTGCACCTTGGGCCTGTTGGCTGCACATCCGGTGAGTTGGTGTGTCCCGATACTCTCTTCACGACCACCCTGGTAGAAGAGCCGGGAGGTGCTGCGGCGCCACCATATCTGTCCCTGGATCTATTCGCGGAGTGGAGTCGCAACTTCCGTTCAGCGCAGATCGGCGTGACCGTGCAGATCAAAAACGTGCTTCGCCGGCAGAACGCCATGACTTACATGGGGACGTTCACGGGTTGTGGCGAGTCGTCACCGCTCTACCGCGCCGTGAATGCCGTGGCGTGCGACCGCTTTCACCGAGGCCTACCGCTCCTGCCGCTGGTTGGTGTGTATGCGCGGTTTTGACCGAACAGTTGCGGAGCTGTTCGTCCGGCACCGTGAAGACCTCTTTCGTTACGTGGCCCGCTATGCCGGTGATGCCGACCTCGCAGAGGATGTCGTTCAAGAGACGTTTGTGAGACTCAGGGAACGACCACCGCAACATCAGCTGCGACTCAGGGGATGGCTGTTCACGGTCGCGACAAACCTCGCGCGTGATGCCCTTGCTGTCTCAAGGCGCCGTCGCCAGCTGGAGTGTTCGGCCGTGGTGGATTTGCCGATACCGAACGCAGCGCCCGATCCGGCAAACGCCGCGGAGCTGGAGGATCTCAAGCACCGTGTGCGGCACGCAATGGACGCACTCACCCACGAGGAGAGAACCGCACTCCTGATGTACCAAGAGGGCTTCCGCCACCGGGAAATCGCCCAGGCGGTCGACAAGAGGACGGAAGCGGTCGGGTCCTTGATAGTACGGGCCGCCCGCAAGGTGGCGGCGGCGATCACGACGGAGGTAATGCCATGATGCACCCCGATGACGGTGCTCTTTTGCGTTTTCTCGATATGGATACGTCGGGCCACGAATGTGATGAGCTCAGTGAACATTTGGGCCGCTGCTCTGGGTGCAGCGAGAGGCTGGAAGACATAAGGGACACCATGTGCCTCGTTGCTGCCGCGCTCTCCCGTACCGATGTGTCCGTGCGAAAGCGGAGTCAGAGAGCCCTGCCGCGAATCCTCGCTGTAGCCGCGACGATTCTCCTCGCAGTCGCCGTGTACTTCACGCCGCTGAGGGCGTGGGTAGTGGAACGGGCACGTGGATTGTGGAGCGTGAGTAATGATGTGGATGTGCAGGTACCTCTTACTCAACAGGAGGTCGACGCGCGCGCCCCGAGTAGCGGAAGCGTGTCGTTCATCACGACGAGTGATGTGTTCCTGATCGAAGTGACCTCGTGGCAGGAGGCAGGATCTCTCGCGGTAACGGTCGGGTCCGGCGAGATGGCAACGGCGACAATACGAGGCGACCTGATTGACGAAAGCCTGTTTGTCCTGCCCGGTGGGATCCGCATCGTGAACACGACCGCATCAACTACCGCGTACACAGTCGTACTCCCTCCGGGTGTAGGGCGAATCGAAGTGGTGATTGCGAATGAAGGAGCAGTGGTGCTGCAACCTTCAGATACGCAACGAGCGTGGACCATTCCTATGGCCTCCCAGTGAATAAGACCGCTGTCTCGCTCGTTGTTGGTATGACCGAGGATGATTTGATGTTTGCTTCGAGGAGGACGTTATGACTCGCTTCCGTGTGTTGATGGCGCTCTTGATGATGCTTGGCGCAGCGTGCGCAAGAGACGGGACGCTGGAACCAGGTGGGGATGGGCTGACCCGAATCCTTTTGACCGATGCACCTTTCCCGTTCGATCGGGTTTCGAGAGTAGATGTGTTCGTTGTGAGCGTCGCGGCGACGGCGGCCGCGGACACGACGTTGCTGTCAGGCGACTGGGTTACTGTCGCCGATCCCAACACGACCTATAATCTGCTGGATCTGCAACGTGGAAATACAACGCTTGTCGGTGAAGGCGAGCTGCCCGCAGGTGTCTATGAAGCGGTGAGGGTGGTGATCGACGTGTCTCAATCGGAAATCACGCTGACCGACGGCTCGGCAGCAGTCGTTGATTGGCAGGGATACGGTCAGGTGGCTTTGCACGCCGTCGTTGAAGACCCGCTCGACGTACCGGATGCCGGGGCGTCGATCGTCATCGATTTCGATGTTGGCCGCAGTTTCATTCCTGTCGGTGGTGGGTTCGTCTTCATACCGTGGATCCGAGCCGTGAACGAGGCAGCCACAGGAACGCTCACGGGCACCGTACGCGGTGCCGACGGAGCACAAGGCGAAGTTCTGCCCGTCGCCAACGCCAGTGTAAGCGTGTTTCCCAGCACCAGGCCGGTGTACAATGGAGCGGTTCCCATGGCCACGGCACGCACGGATGCGTCGGGCGAGTTCCTGCTGCCGTTTGTGGTCGAAGGCTCTTACACCGTCCAGGTCGACCCGCCTCTGGAGATCGATGCGGGTAGAGCGTTGATGAGTCACGTCACAGTGAGCGCGGGCACCGAAACGACTTTGAACGTATCGTTGCCGGATCCGTCGCCATGGTCGTCGCAGTACAAGCTTCGAATCCATGGCAAACAGTCGTTGAGCCTCGGAGAGTCAGCGGCCTTTGCCTCATACTTGATCGAAGAGAACGGTGATTCGTTGCCGGCGAGCCACACAGAGTGGTACACCTCCAACGCCGCAATCGCCGGCATAACCGGTGTCGGGCAAGCTGTGACGGTGACCGGCAATGGGTCGGGGTTGGCTCTCATATTCGCGACCGTGGAAGGTGTGAGTGACTCGTTGGTCGTGTCGGTAGGAGGCGCCCCTGGCACGGTTGCATCTGTTGAAGTGACTCCGACGAGTCAAAGCATTGGTGTAGGCGACTCAACCTACGTCGAGGCGACGGTCCGTGACGAAAACGGTTTGGTCATCCCAGGAGCCGGCGTTGTGTGGTCGGTCAGTGACGCAAACATCGCTTCTGTGATGGGAGGATTCGCGGGCACCTTCGCGATACTCTGGGGACACGCGCCGGGAACGGTTGTTGTTACTGCACTGGCCGAGGGGAAAACGGGGAGTGCAACCGTCGTGGTGAACTGACTCTGGAGTACCGATGTTCGTCATCATCGCGGATTGTGAGGGATTCCAGCTCGACGCTGAGCCCGGCTCGATAGATGCCCGCATCCATGAGTACAAACCGCACCTGATCGTCTGCTCGTGAATTTGCGTGGTCAGCTAAGAGCCAGGCTCAGGTGCTGTCATGTACACGCTAGGTTGACAGAACCCGCAATTCGGGCGTTTGCTTTCTGGTCGAGACGTCCCGGCGGGCAAGAATCGACTCAAGTTGACAGCACCCCCGGAAAGTATACCGGCAATTCAGAATACTCCTTCGATGAGCTTAACTTGTCTGGGGAGGGGGCGGAGTAGTGATAGAGCAAACCCTGAAGGAAACGGTATAGTGAAAACGATCGAGGAGGAACATTGATGCGTACTCTTTTCCTTTCGGCAGTTGTGATCGTCAGTCTCGCTCTGACAATATCGTGCGCTCCTCCCGCGGGAGACGAACCGCCCATTCATGTGCTGTCTTTACAGGAGCAGGCAGAGACGTTCTTCGATCTGAACGTCAAGCGAGTGGACCAGTTTATGCTGCCGGCAATGCGTAACGCCGGCATCGACTGCTGGATAATGATGTCGCGGGAAGGCTTCATCGACCCCGTGTTGGAGTACATCAGGGATGAGAACGGCGAGGGCGGTCATCGAAATGCATTCATATTTTTGGATGATGGATCTGACCGATTGCAGCGTATCGTGATCGGTACGCACCTACCGAGGGATACCCGGGTCTTCGACCAGGTGCTGGGCTACCCGTCGGAGTACGGTGACGAAGGTCCGTCTCTACAGCCCGAACTCCGACGGGTTATCCACGAACTTCGGCCCAGACGGATTGGCGTCAACCAGTCCCGCACGATAGGGACGAGCGACGGTTTGACCGTCGAGATGAAGAAGCACCTGGTTGATGCAGTCGGTCCGAGCTACGCGAGCCGAATTGTCTCGGCCGAACAGGTCAGCACCGAGTTCCTCGGCGTTCATTTGCCCGAAGAGTTCGCGTTGTTCGAGGAGGCTGCCAAGATCGGTCAGTTGATCCATGAAGAGGTGCTGAGCAATCGCGCAATCCAACCCGGCGTAACGACTGTTGAGGAGGTCATCTGGTACGCGTACAACCGGATGCACGAGTTGGGTGTTGTAACCGGTTACCCCGTGACCCTCTCGGTCAATCGGCAGGGGGAGTATGTGCGTGGCCCCAATACCGTAATTCAGCCCGGCGACCTCTTGAAAACGGATATCGGTATCATCTACACCGGCCTGTACACCGACTTCAAGCGCACGGCCTACGTACTCAGACCTGGCGAAACCGCAGCACCAGCCGGGTTACAGCACGCACTGGACAATGCTCTCAAGGTACAGGATGCGGTTGCCGAGGTAGCGTTGCCCGGCGTGTTGGGATATGAGGTGAAGGAGCGAGCGGAAGCTCTGTGTGAGAGCCATGGGGTGGATGCAAGTGTCGCGTCTCATTCAGTAGACGGTTTCATCCACGGTGTTGGATCGTGGTTCGCGGCAAATTGGCCTGATAGGACCAGCGTCAGGTCGACTTTCCCAGTACGCGACAGCGCGTTCTACGCGCTGGAGTCGTCGGCGACCACCGACATTCCCGAGTGGGATGGACATAGACTGTCGTTCGGCACGGAGGAATCGGTGTACGCGACACCAGAGGGTTTGAAGAACTTCATTCCGCGCCAGGATACGCTGTATTTGATCAGGTCTCAGTGAGCTAAAGGCGTGGAACGACCGCAATAAGGTGTGAGATGAAACAGACCCATAGCTGTGATGGCCTCATCCTGCTTTCGTGCGCGGATCGCGTTGCAACCATCACTCTGAATCGCCCTGCAACGTTAAATGCCTTCAGCCTGAACTTGGCGCGTTCGTTTGTTGCGACGTTGGATCAACTGCGTCGTGACGACGACGTGCGTGCCATCGTGCTACGCGGCGCGGGTAAGGTGTTCTCGGCCGGAGGAGATATCGAGGAGATGCTTGGCGATGTGCGGGACGGACAAGACCGCGCAGCCTATTTCCGCGAGCCTCTTGCCGCTTTCGGGGAGATCGTGGTCGCTCTGCGCCGGACACCGAAGCCGGTTCTCGCCGCGGTACATGGCGCTGTCGCCGGTGTAGCGTTCAACATCATGTTGGCGTGCGACTTGACGATGGCCATGGAAGGCACACGGTTTACGCAGGCGTTCATCAAGATCGGATTATCGCCGGACGGAGGCGGCACCTGGTTCCTGCCGCGTCTCGTCGGATACGCGCGTGCGGCAGAATTGACTCTGCTGCCCACCATGTTGGACGCGGCAACGGCGCGAGAGTGGGGTTTGGTCAACTGGGTGGTAGACGAAGAAAACTTCGAAGCCCGTGTGAAGCAGACGGGGTTGCGCCTGGCTAACGGCCCGGCTGCCGCGATGGAGCGAGCGAAATCGCTGCTAAACAGGGCTTTCGACGCCGAGTTGGAATCCCACATCGAGGCCGAGCGTTTGGCACAAGTGGAGAACGCCGTGTCACCAGATTTCGAGGAGGGCCTAACCGCTTTCGCTGAAAAGCGTGAACCGCGGTTCTGCTGACTCACTCGTAGACTCGGCGATGCCTGGCGCGAGTTGATGCGCCGCGACAGCGGCCTTCGCCGGATACCTCGATCCGGGTTTCCGGTCACGCGCGAATAATCGAGGACTGAAGACATGAGAATTACCATTGCCGAGGAGCTTTTCGTGGCCGAATTCGAAACCGGTAAATCGCCTGCGACCTGCGCCGCGTTCGAAGCCGCGATGCCGTTCGAAAGCCAGGTCGTGCACGTCCGCTGGAGCGGCGAAGGCGTCTGGATACCGCTCGGGGACATGGATTTCGCGGTCGGTTACGAAGACGCCACCGCCTATCCCGCACCGGGGCAAATCCTGCTCTATCCCAAAGGCAAGAGCGAAACCGAAATCCTGATCGCCTATGGCAGCGTGCATTTCGCTTCCAAAGCCGGCACGCTCGCCGGCAACCATTTTGCGACGATTACTTCCGGTCTCGATCGCCTGCGCGAGATCGGCATCGCCACGCTATGGCAGGGCGCGAAACCGATCCGGTTTGAAAAATAGGGCCTGAAAACGCGTCATTCATCGATCTGAAAAACGCCGTAATTAGGGAGTTTGATGTCTGGGCGACACGACAAGGCGGGCAAGAATCAGCCCAAGTTGACAGTACCGCTCAACGAGTTGACGATCGCGACCGACTTCGGACCATAACAGGGAGCGTGATGGGTGGAATGTTCCAGTCGCCCTGAATAGCTTAACCACAGTATGCTCTACGCAGTCTGCGCGGCGACTTTGGCTGGCTCGCTGATACTCGCTCCACAAGACGACCGTTCTGCCGCCGGCCGCAGCACCTCGGCAAACGACCTCGCCTTCAGCGGGCGCGAGGGAAACCTCCACGTGGCCGTTCCGCAGCATGAGGATCCCAGCGTTCGGATCGATGGGCGGCTCGATGAGCCCATCTGGCAACAGGCTGCGGTGCTCAATGACTTCACCCAATACGAACCTGTTGAAGGTATCCCGTCTTTCGAGGCAACCGAGGTGTACGTGTTCTATTCGTCGGACGCGATTTACTTCGGCATCCGGGCGTTTGATCGGGAGCCCGACCTTATCCTTGCTCGGTTGGCGGAACGGGACGCGTCGGTGCGGAATGACGACTGGGTGCGGCTCACGCTCGACACGTTCAACGACCAAAGGCAGGCGTACATCTTCTACGTCAACCCGCTGGGCAGCCAGACTGATGGATTGTGGATCGAGGGCATGAATCGCAGAAGTTTCGGGGGTGGCGGCGGCGGAGCTTCCGTAGACTACAATCCCGATTTCATCTGGGAATCCGACGGCCGCGTCAACGACGAGGGGTGGGCTGCGGAGGTCAAGATCCCCTATGTCTCCCTCCGCTTTCGTGAGGCAGAGGTGCAGGAATGGGGGTTCAATGTCACGCGCGAGGTGAAGCGCCGCGGCTTCAAGCAGGCGTGGGCGCCAATGACGAGGAACATTTCGTCCACTCTGGCTCAGAGCGGGCGCCTGGTGGGATTGCGAGACCTGCGGCCTCGCCGCTTGGTGGAAATCAACCCCGTCGCGACCGGCAAGCGCACCGGGCAAGTTTTGAGCGGTCAGTTCACGCATGACAACTTCAATCCGGATATGGGCGTGAACGGCCGCATCGGCATCACCCAGAACCTCGTGTTGGATGCTACGGTCAATCCGGACTTCTCACAGGTGGAAGCCGACCCTAACCGGCTAACAGTGAACGAGCGATTCGCCCTATTCTTTCCGGAGAAGCGCACCTTCTTCCTCGAGGGAGCCGAGATCTTCCGGACACCTCGCAATCTGGTGCACACTCGGAGAATCGAGGACCCCAGCGCCGGCGCCAAACTCACCGGCAAGTTCGGCGCGTTCAACTTGGGATACCTCGGCGGGGTGGACGTGTCGCCCAAGACGCTGTACGACCGTGATCGCGCGGCGGTGTTCAATCTGGTGCGCTTGCGACGGGATGTCGGGAGCGGTTCCACCATCGGCGTGCTCTACACCGACCGCACGCTTACCGACCGCCGGACGTACAACCGAGTGGCGTCCGCCGATGCCCGATTGCTGCTGGGAGGACGCTACACCGTAACCGCCCAGTTTGCGGGCGCGTGGACCGGCGATACGACCACCAGCTCGGTTCGTTTGAAGCCAATGGGATACCTCCAGGTCTCCAAGAGCGGCCGGTCGTTTTCTTGGAATGTGCAATTCGACGACGTGCATCCGGAGTTTCACACAGCTAGTGGTTTCATTCCCCGCGTGGGC
>JBDHHK010000124.1:0-12500 GCA_039589395.1 Gemmatimonadota bacterium | reverse complement strand
TGGTTTTTCAGAGGATAGCTCTCCATCAAGAGGCCGCGAGCAGGCTCTTGCCAATCGATCAACTTCGGCGTTTATTCGGCTCAAATTGGATTTGAACAATAAACGCAGTATCCGAATCAAGCCGGTTGCCGGATTTGCGGCCCTGCCCTTACTATTGGACCACAACGCGGCGATCGAGGAGATCGATGTGGAAAACCACCCTTCACCGGAATCGCAACACGCTCAACCGTCTGAGGCCGGCTCAAGATCTCAGTTCAGTCAAATCACTATAAACTATTTATTTACAGTGTTTTAACATCTGTTACTTGAGGTATATTATCACGTTGATGCAGCTTCTAAAGGGGAAGCACCCAGATCCGCAAGCCAAACACACCCGTGGGGATAACCCCCTCAGACGCCTGCCAAAACGGCGCCTCAACCGCCAACTCGACCGCGGGTATTCTCACGCCGCCGCCTGCAGCCCTCCGCTCATCGACGCGCCCGGTGCGCCTACATGTCAGCTCCCTGTGCGATCACGCAGCTGGCGCAGTAGCTCCCCGACCTGTCTCAGCTCCGTTCCGTAGGTAGCCCAATCCCCCGCCCTTTGCGCCGCCAAGGCATTATCGTAATGTTCGCTGAGTTGGCTGACCAGATCAGCAACTGAAGCTGCTGCCTCCGCTCCCGCTACGGCCACAGGATCTGCGAGGATCCCGCCAGGCCGCGGTGAATCGAGGCCAACATCACCGCCAAAGAGTCTAGCCAGGCCTGCACCCAGAGTTTCTTCCATCACAACCCGGTTTTGGTGTGCGACAACGACACGTTTGAGTTCCGGAATGCGACCACCTTCAGCCCGAAGGTAGATAGCCTGAACAAATATGAGCGACTCTTCGATGGGTATGACCAGCAGATTACCGCGAATCACCTCAGACCCACGTTGATCCCAAAGCGATATCTGACGTGAGATCTCGGTGTCTTGATTCATGCGGTTGACGATCTGTGTTGGGCCAAACACGAGGCTTTGGCGAGGAAACTTGTACACAACGAGCTGGCCGTAAGCCTCGCCATCGTTCCGGGCTACCATCCACGCCGCGAGATTCTCCTTGCCACGGGGAGTGAACGGGGTCATGAAAATGAACTCTTCTTGGGATTCGCCGGGGAGTTTCATCACGATGTGTCTCAGGAACGGATCCCGCGAGCCTTCCCTGCCTGAAACGAGTGGGATCTGCCACTGATCCTCACGATGATAGAACACCTCGGGCTCATCCATGTGGTACGTCGTATACAGATCTGTCTGCAACTCAAAGAGATCTTGTGGATACCGGATGTGAGAGCGCAGATCAGCCGGCATTTCTTGCAGCGGGAAGAAGATGCCCGGAAAGATCTTGGCATACGTCTGAACCAATGGATCTATTGGGTCAACGATGTACGCTTTCAGATCACCGTCATATGCGTCAATGACCACCTTTACACTGTTGCGGATGTAGTTGGCTCCATCGGCGACTTGTCTGGAATACGGGTACCTGTTTCCCTTGGTATACGCATCCAAAATCCACTTGAGTCGTCCATCTTCCGTAATCACTAGATACGGATCGTCGTCCCAAGACAAGAATGAGAGTGCCTTTTCCGCCCGTTCACGAATGTTCCGGTAGTAGAGGATTCGGCTGTCACCTGTGATGTACTCCGATAACAGGATATCCAACGACTGAAACCGCATGCTGAAGAGCAGTTTCCGGATTATGGAACTCACTTGTACGCCACCCGCCCCGGCGTACTCGGTAAATGCGCTCGAATCGCCGAGTGGGTAGTCGAACTCACGTAGCCCGGTGTTGATGAACACGTAATCGTTCGACAGCTCGCCATAGTATATCTGAGGGATATCTACGCGCAGAGAAACGTTCGATGCAGGGGGCAAGTCTTGTATGAACAGCACCGGCAGACCCTCGAGGGACACCTGGTTCACCGGACTGAGCGTCAAGCCCATTCCGTGCGTAAAGGTGAGACGTTCGTTGATGAAGTTCCTGGTCGGGAGCGAGGCTGTATTGAGTTCCCGTGGCGACAACAAGACCTGTCTGTATTGCCCGTCAATCCAATACCGATCGTCATCGACGGACACAAAATCGTAATACGTGCGGATTTCCTGCAGCTGACCGAACGTCTGGAGTAATGGCCCGCGATCCCAAAGACGGACATTGTCGATGGTGCCTCGATTGGCCTGTATATCCGCTAGGGATAGCTGAGCTTCACCACTCAAGTCGCGTGTAAGCACATTGTTCAACCCCCATGCTTCTCGCGTGGCATCGATATGGTTGCGGATCTGAGGTTCTTCCTTCGCCAGCTCTGTGGGCGTAACTATGAATTTTTGCACGGCGGCTGGACCGAGCGAGCCCACAACACCGGCGACGAGGAAGTAGACCGCAACCGCGATCGCAGTGTGCAAAGCAGCCCGGCGTTTCAACACACCGAAGACCACAAAGAGGCCAGCAACCACCGCTACAACCCATGCGACGTTTAGAATCGGTACCCGTACATGCAGGTCCGTGAAATTCGCCCCAACCAGCTGTCCACTCGTGGAAAACAGGACCGAAGGAATGCGTACGAAGAAGATGTTTAGTGCGGTGGTGATAAACATCAGAGCCACTAGGATCCCGAGGTGCAGCTCTGCCGACCGTTCAACGGATACCCTACGTTTCAGAACCACAATATCTCTACGAAGCATGTACAGTGGAACTGTCATGAAGAGAGCCATGAAGACAAGACTTTGCACGGACCTGATGAGCAGAGCTATTGCCGGTAGTGAGAAGAAGTAGTATCCAACATCCCTCTGGAAAACCGGATCGGTGACTCCGAATGCGGTTCTGTGCAAGAACTGTTGAACGTCCAGCCATCCGAGCGGGGCCGAAAGTCCTACGAGCAGTCCCAACACGGCAGAAATCGGCAACACCAGCTTACTGAGCGCGCCAGTGACATCCACCTTCGGCGCTTCCGGGCTGAGACTGATAACCATCGGATCCGGAACCAAACCCCGCTGTGCGAAGCGGAGGTTCAGATAAAAGAAACCGAAGGAAAACGCCCCCACCACGACGCCCAACGTTACCTTGGTCCAAAGCTCGGTGAGAAACACAGACTGGTATTCGATTTCGCTGAACCAGTACCAGTCTACGGCGAGGCGAATGAGCGCGGGCAACCCGGTTACCAGCAACAGGAAGATCGCCACCAACGCTAGTATCACGAGGCTTCTGCGTTTCACGGATTGTCGCATTCCTGGGAGTTTTTCGATTTCAGCCATTTATCTACCTCTTCTCTAAAGCTCCGGACACAACCACACACCTCAAACACTCAATAGCGCAATAGGCTTGCTGCCCAAGTGAACCCGGATCCAAATGCCGCCATGCAAACGAGGTTGCCGCGTTCGACGCGACCCGCCTCGACGAGTTCGCTGAACGCGATCGGTATGCTCGCGGCAGTAGTGTTTCCGTATGTCTCAATATTGCTGATCACCTTTTCCTCGGTTAGACCGAGTCTTTTCCGAACTGCCTCGGTAATCCGAAGGTTGGCCTGGTGCGGAATGACAAAGTCCACCTGCTCTGTGGTGAGGCCCTGATTCTCCAACGCCTCCATTATCACCTCTGGGAAGCGTGTCACGGCGTTCCTGAAGACCTCTCTTCCATTCATGTATGGCGCTGTAGAGCGGTCTTCTATCATATCCGGAGTGATCCATGGTCTGTTCAACGCACCGGGCTTCTTGATGCAGAGTTCCTCAGCGAAGTTTCCGTCCGAATGGAGGTGGTGCCAGATCAGAGCGCTGCCGTCTGCACCGTCCGTTACCTCTAGGCACACCGCCCCACCACCGTCTCCAAATAGCACAGCCATATCCCGACCTTCATCGTCGAGAATCAAGCCAGTCGATTGGACCTCTCCACCGACCACCAATATTCGATCGTACATGCCCATCCGGATGAAGGCGTCTGCAGCAGAGAGTCCATAGAGAAATCCCGTGCACTGATTCCTGACATCCATGGCTCCAGCTATTCCAAGCCCCAACTCCTTCTGCAACAAAACTCCATCCCCGGGGAAATACATATCCGGAGACACTGTCGCAAATATCACAAACTGCACATCCGAGGGTTCCCACCCTGCCGCCGCAAGAGCTGCACGCGCCGCCCTCACGCCCACATCAGTCGAGCCCTGACCCGGTGCGGCAAACCTTCTTTCCTTAATGCCCGTCCTCTCCCGAATCCACTCGTCGGAGGTGTCCATCATTGTCTCCAATTCCTGATTCGTGACAACACGATCCGGAACGTAGTGGCCCGTGCCCACAATTCTCGTCAGGCGCATTATGGCAAGATCCTCTCTAAAACGGTTCTAGGTCGCTCGCGACATGCCGCGAGGATGCACGACGTACCTGAAAGGTAGTACTTGAATGGACTTCCGCGCGTGGAACCGCGAGCGAGAAGGTCTCAGGTGAACCGGCAAACAACGGCGGTAACGTTATCTGACCCACCACCGTCGAGAGCCGCAGTTACCAGAGTTCGGCAGGTTTCTTCGGCAGGCGACCCGGCGGCCAGGCTGTTCCTAATCTGCTCGACTGTCACATGCTTGGTGAGACCGTCGGTGCAAAGCAAAAGCACGTCGCCAGATTCGACTTCGACGCTAGATGTAGCTGGAGTGATCTCCTTCCCGACAGCACTGGACAGCACATGTGATAGCGGTGAGCGTTCGGCAGAATCGGGCGACATCACGCCTTCATCCACGAGCCCCTGCGCTAGAGTCTGGTCACGGGTGAGCTGCGACATGTCTCGTCCGCGGAGCATGTATGCCCTCGAATCGCCAACATGCACTATGTAGATGCGTGGCCAGAGGATGTGCGCCACGGTGAGAGTAGTCGCCATGCCCGTGTATTCTGGGCTCGATGCCGCAGCAGACTGTACCATGCGGTGGCTGTTGTGAACCGATGTCTCGAGGGCACTGAGTAAATCGGCCTCGAGATCCTCCTCCAACTTGTAGAAGCACTGCATTGAGGTCGTGACGTAGTACGCCACCGCCTCCAGCGCCAGGCCGCTCGCCTCCTCACCCGCGGCCCCACCACCCACACCGTCTGCAACCAGTATGAGGCGTGCAACCGCACCACTAGTCAGGCGTTCCCGAGTGTGGTTCGGTAGGCTGGTTTGCTGGATTTCCAGCATCTTGTGCATGGTCGCGATCAGGAACTGATCCTGATTGACCTTTCGCACCTTCCCGCAGTCCGTGAGCCCGAAGCAATCCACCTTAACGTCTTTGATCATCCGACGCTCCCCCCTGAGTGCAACTCATGGTGGGTTCAATACACCGCCGCGGGACAACAGCAGCTCCATGCTCACAAAGAAAAGACTTGTGCAGAAACCGTCAGATTGTAGCCAAAATCTCTCGGGTCTGTGGACAAACGACACCACCGCCGCGCCGCAGGCAAACAGACGGCCCACGGCGCGCCATACGATCGGACGCTGTTATAGGCCCAGTCGGTTCTCGAGGTGCTCCTTAACGGACGGTGTTACGGTACCTCGCTGCAACAAGTCGTCCAGCGTTGCCGTGATCTGGGCGCGGTCCGCGTCGAGCCCCCGATCCCTCAGCTCTTGGATCACGCGAGCTAGCCGTTGGTCGTACTCGCTGTGTTTCAGATTGCCTGAAGTCATCTCCCCGTGGAGTTTCTCCAGTTCTTCGACAAAACGCTCGATAGAGATCGCGTCCGCCATCCAGTTCCTACCTCTCTGGCCCTGTCGGCCAAGCAGTGTTGGTGGTTATTCAAGCTTGAATAGTCTGTCACAAGATATCGAAAAAACCTATCCCCATGAAGAGGACCGTCCAACTAACTTTTCGGTTATCCCCATATATCACCAATCGTAAAACCGTCCGGGAATAGATCTTCTGGATCAACGACATATTGACTGAAGCCAGTGATCCATGCGCTGCCACTTATCGTTGGCACCAAACCTTGGTAAGGACCTACCTGAATTTCCTTAACCAGGCGTCCCGTGAAGGTAGTACCCAAGATTCCCTCGTGTACGAAGTCCCGCTGCAGAGGTAAGCGTCCCCTGGCGATCTCCTGTCCGTTTTCCGGCACGAGTTCCAATTTCAGCGACTCTGCGTCGGCAATGGTGTAAAACATTCCACCATAGGCGACGTCCACCTTCACTTCTCCGAGTTCAGGTACTTCTACTGTTTCATCGAGATGCACGGCGAAAGCCGGAACGTTCTCGAATGTCACATTCCTCACCTTCCCGTGCGACACCTCTGCACGCACCGTTATAAGGCCGGCGGGAGATTCGAGCGTGAGCTCCGTTATCGGCTCTACTGCGGCGACCATCCCGGTCTCCAAAAGCACCGTTGCGACGCATATGGTGTTGCTACCGGACATCGCCGGGTACTCTGTCTGCTCCATGATGATGAAACCGGCATCAGCATCCGGATGAACCGGTGGCACGATCAAATTGCAGCACAGTGCCGGATAACCTCGCGGCTCCTGCAACATTAGCGTGCGCAGCTCATCACGGTGAGCCTTGAGGTGGTTCTTCTTGTCGAACAGCGTGCCACCAGGTACATCGAGCACACCGCCAACAATCACCGGCCCGGGCTCACCACAGGCGTGGGCATCTACAGCCAGGATCATCGTATCCAGACGCATGCAAGCGCCCTTTTCTAATCGCTAATCGGACGTTCTGTCTGGATCGGCTCCAAGTTTGCCTCCCTGAGCAGCTCGTTCAGTCGCTGCAGGTCCTGCGCTATGATCGTGTTCATTCGTATCAGCTCAGTCTGTAACAGACCAGAGAGGTGATCATACACAGCAACGGATTGATCCGTCGGCCTATTCTCGCCGCTCTCCACCGTGAACATGAGTGCCGCAAGCTTGTTGTTGAGCTTGATCGGGAAGTTGAGCGGATCCTGGCCGCTCCGGTTCCTCACCTGGTAGATCTCTTGCTCAACGCCGCTAAGACCCTCTTTCACAACTTGACCTTGGTCCTGAATCGCCCTGTCATCCGTCTGTCCCATCCGGTCGTCGACGTCTCCCTTGATACTGCGGATGTCGAGCACTGCCTGGTTTGCTTCGCTCACACGGTCCCTGATCCGGACTGCCAGATCGAAACGCGCTTGTAGATCCGCGATCGTGACTCGCTCGAGGCGCGGATCCAGTTTGATCTCGAAGTCCTGGGATTGCGTGATTCCGTCTGCAGTCAATCGCACTTGGTAGTTCCCCGGCACTGCCGCCGGCCCGACGTTCCCCGCGGCCCAGAAGATCCTGCCTTCGAAGTCCGTATATCCGGGGTACCGCATGCTCCAACGGAACGAGTTCGACCCGGCGGTTCTGGGCGGTCGAGCGGACCCGCCACCGAAGAACCGAGCAAAGTCATCCATCTCGGGCTCCGCCTGATCGTTGGATGAGGATGTGTAGGCCTGAATCACATTGCCCGACCCGTCCAAAAACTCCAGCTTGAGCGAATCCGGAGACTCGGCAAGGTAGTAGAATACCTGCGCGCCGAAATCGATGCCGCGGACAGGGTCCACCGGGTCAAACAGGTAGACGTCCGATTCCGCCACCTGGGGACTCAGTTGGCGTAACATGTCCATGCTGTTCATGACCCAGAACGAACGTCCGTGCGTCCCAATCACCAGGTCATTTTCTTCGACCACCAAATCCGAGACCTGGACGTTGGGCAGATTCATCGTCAAGGATTGCCAGTCGGCACCATCATTCCACGAGATGTACACCGTGCGCTCCGACGCAGCGTACAGCAGGCCGGGCTTCTTGGGATCTTCGCGAACGGCTCGCACAAAATCGTCGCCTGGAATCCCGTTCACGATCTTTGTCCAGCTCTGGCCGTAATCCTCTGTCTTCCAGACGTACGGCGAGCGATCGTTGTCAACCAAGTAGCGGATTCCCGCCACGTACGCCTTGCCTGGTGTTGTCGGTGACGCCTCGATGGTGTTGATCCGCACAAAATCGGGTGCGTCGGGCGGCGTTACCCTGTCCCAGTTCTCTCCGCCATCTCGGGTTACGTGCACGTAGCCGTCATCCGACCCGACCCAGATCACGTCTGCATCGTGATAGGAAGGCGCCACCGCAAAGATGGTCGCATAGGTTTCGACGCCTGTCTGGTCTTTGGTCAGTGGGCCGCCAGAGGGACCCATTGTCGACGGGTCCGCGCGGGTCAAATCGGGGCTGATCTGCTCCCACCACTGACCCTCATTGGTGGATTGCCAGAGCTTCTGCGTTGCCGTGTAGAGAACTTCGGGCTCGAGGTGCGAAAAGACTATTGGAAACGTCCACTGCACCCGCTCGATCAGGTCTTCGGATGACTGCCCCATAGGGTTCTCAGGCCAAACGTTGATGGCCCTCGTCTGCCCGTTCGAGTGGTTGTATCGCGACAGCGATCCACCGTAACACCCAGCGTAGAATATGTCCGGGTTCCGTGAGTCATTCGCGATATACCCGCTTTCGCACCCCCCCACCGAAAACAGGAAGTTCTGGCCGCCTGCGTTTTGCGAGATGTGATCCCATCCCCTGCTAGGAACGCAAGCTGTGCTATTGTCCTGTTGAGCACCGCAGATCATGTATGGCTCGTGGTGAGTGGTCATGACCCGGTAGAACTGCGCGGTTGGGAAGTCTTGGGCGGTCCAGGTACGGCCACCGTTGAACGAAACGTTGCCGCCACCGTCATTTCCGTTGATCATGCGGTCTGGATCGCTAGGTGCAATCCAGAGATCGTGATTGTCGCCGTGCGGCACACGAATACCCTGAAACGTCTTGCCGCCATCCCTGGAGCGGTACAAACCCGTGTTCAGCGCGTACATGACTTCGGGATCTTGCGGATCGGCAAAGACGCGCGTGTAATAGAACGCACGCTGACGCAGCTTCCTCTCATCATTGACCAGAGTCCAAGACGCGCCGGCATCATCAGAGCGGTATACGCCACCGTCCTCGGCCTCCACCAGCGCCCAAACACGGTGTGGTGCGGCAGGTGAAAGTGCTACACCAATCTTGCCGATCATTCCCTGCGGCAGGCCGGTATTTCGGGTGATTTCAGTCCAGGTCTCGCCAAAATCCGTGCTCTTGAAAAGGCCGCTGCCCGGTCCGCCAGACGACGCTCCCCACGACTTTCTCCACGCTTCCCAGAGCGCAGCATACATAACTGCCGGGTTGTTGGGATCAATCGTCAGGTCCACACCACCCGTGAGCTCATCCCGCTCTAGGACTTTGCGCCAGGTTTCTCCACCGTTCGTGGTCTTGTAAATGCCACGCTCAGCATTCGGCATGGAGTGGACTCCAAACGCTGCAACCCAAGCGGTGTTGCAGTCGGTCGGATGGATTCGAATTCGTGCGATATTCTGGGTTTCGGCAAGGCCAAGATGCCGCCAGGTGGTACCTCCGTTGGTGGATTTATGCACCCCGTCACCCTGTTGGATATTGCCCCGAATCTGGGTCTCACCGGTTCCGATATAGACGATATCAGGGTTCGACTCACAGACCTGGACCGCGCCTACCGATGCACTGTTGATCTTGCCGTCGGTCACCGGCCTCCATGTGGTTCCAGCATCGGTGCTTTTCCACAGACCGCCACCGGTTGCGCCAAAGTAATACTCCAGTGGCCGCGCGTCGCTCCCAGCCACGGCGATCGATCTTCCACCGCGAGCCGGACCGATACTCTGCCATCTGAGCGCATCGTAAAGGTCCTCGGAGTAAGTTTGCGCCTCCGCCGGAGACAGGGGCGCTACGGCCAGGGAGAAAACAAACGCCCTTAGACAACAACTGAGAAAACGACCAGGACTGCACATAACTGCTACCTCCGTGGGCAGGCGCCCGGAAACGTGAATCTTGTCTGATGCGGTGTGTCGAGTCGGGTAGTATAGCACCTCGGGATGATGTCGGCGAGGCTGTGGCAGCCGGTACGTGATCCTCGCACGTTCCACTGGACACGCGGAGATTTGCCGGTACGTTCCTGGCCACAAGCCCTCACCACATACGACTGGGACTGTCCATGATAAAACTTCAGCCATCAATGGTGTTTTTGCTCGCATTCCTTTGCGCTGTTGCCACGTTCGGGTGTGGCAGAGACCAATCCAAACAGGAATTCGACACCGACTACTACATGAACGCGTGGCTCAACCTCTGGAACACCTACGATCTCGCATTAGTTGACGAGCTCTTCCTTGTTGACTCCAGTGTTACGTATTTCTCATCGGAGAGAGAAGGACTGATCACCGGAATCGACGCGGTACGCTCTCACCATGAGGGATTTGGCTTCGTCTTCGGTGGTCGACCCGCCGAGCAGGACCTGTGGGTCGAGAACGTTCATACTACAACGTTGTGGCCCGCTGCGATTGTAACTGGAGTGTGGTTGTTCGGTGACCGGGAGGGAGCACCCGAAGAGGCCCAGCGCGGCCCATTCACCTTCGTGTACGTGCAGAGGGGCGACAGCTACCGTCTGGCCCACTTAAATTTCGGTACGTATTTGGAAACTTCTGAAGAAGAGGAAGGATAGCCTAGTTGGCCAAGTTCGCCTGTCGATCTTTTTTGTTAGTGCAGTGTCTGCTTGCTACCTCAGTTGTGGCACAGACAGACGAGGCAGTGAGCCGTGAGGCTCGCGAGATATTCGAGACAGTACTGAGCCCGTATTGCCCGGGCCGGACGATCTCGAATTGTCCATCACCTCAGGCCGATCTTCTAAGGGCATCGATCAGGCGCCAATTAGCGGCCGGTGAAACCCCTAACGAAGTGAAAGAGGAGCTGTACGCAGTGTATGGAGAGGAACTGCGGACGGTACCTCGTGCAACGGGCTTCGGACTCTTGGCGTGGATCGTTCCCGGCCTTGCTTTTGTGGTTGGGGGTTGGGTAATCCTGACATGGGTGCGACGCACTCGGACACTTCAATCCGCCACATCGGGTTCGGAGTCGATACGGCTGGACGCCGAGGCCAATGACCGCATAGCCGCTGAGATGGCCGAACTCGAGCAGACGCTCTAGTTCAAACGACTGTGAGAACAACAAAGGCGGCGCGGCGGCCAACCTTGTGCCGCCACACCACCTTTTCTAACCTCTTAGTGATAAGACACGTTGGGCTAATGTGTGTGCCCGTGTTCCTGGATCTGAGCGGCCACACGCTCATTGTCGCGGAGCACGCGCATCAGGTTGCCACCCCAGATCTTTGCGATATCCTCGTCGGAGTAACCGCGTCGTACAAGTTCTGCTGTCACCTCGGGCGCTTCGCTGGCATCGTTGAATCCCTCAATACCTCCGCCGCCATCGAAATCGGTGCCGATACCCACGTGGTCGACCCCAATCAGCTGCACTGCATAATCGATATGGTCTACATAGGTCTGAAGATTCGCAGGCGGCCACCTCTCATCCAGCTCGGCCAAACGCCGCTCACATTCGGCGCGCCGCTCGTCGGATACGTTTTGACACACCCTATACCCGGTGACTCCCATCTCCTCACGCAGAGCATCCTCGGCCGCGTCTTTTTCAGGCTGTACTTTGAGGAACCCGTCCAAGGCAACGACGTGGATGACGCCACCGTTGTCTCGCAGGGCAAGAAGTTGCTCGTCATCCAGGTTGCGCGGATGGTCGGCGAGTGCACGCGCGCCGGAGTGCGACGCGATAATCGGGGACGCAGAGTTTTGAACGACCTGCAGCATCGTATTCTTCGACACGTGAGAGATATCTATGATCATTCCCAAGCGGTTCATCTCGGCTACGACTTCTCTGCCGAACTCACTCAAGCCCCCGTACTGCTCTTCCTCCTCATCGAAGTCGCGCGGGGTGGAGGAATCTCCGATGTCGTTGTGGCCGCCGTGCGTTAGCGTCATTGCGCGCGCACCCAGGTCGAAATATGTCTCGACTAGGGATATGTCCTGACCGATGGCGTATCCGTTCTCGATAGAAACCACTGCTGCGAGCTTACCGGCCGCGTTGATTCGCTCTATGTCATCGGCGCTGTAGGGAATCTCGATCTGATCCGGATACATGTCCTCGGCCATGCGATGGATGGCGGTGAACTTCACCATCGCGTCAGCCTTCACTTGCTCGTAGTGTTCCGGGGTACGCTCGTTTTGCCCCACATACACGGCGAAGAACACCACATCCATCCCGCCTTCGCGCATCTTGGGAAGATCCACCTTTCTGTCGCCGCGGACGCCAGGATCTTCTTCCGCCGTCGCAAAGCTTTCAGATATGTCGACGTGTGTGTCAATGGTGAGCAGGCTTTCGTGTAGCTCGGTTGCATGAGCGACTATTTCCTCTTCGGTCATTCCAGGATCTGCACAGGCACCGAGGAAAACGATCGGGACCAACAACGTCAGGGTTTTCGCACATATTGCTTTCATGAAGCCTCCGTGGGGCCGTGGTCTTGTCGCTGTGTTGGGGAACGAGGTTGGACAACTATAAGGGGAGGAGCGGGGAGTAGCCAAGTGGGGGACAGCGAAAAGCGGCAGCCCTCCTGGAGCCGCCCCTTGATGTGAGTTTCAGCAGCTGCGTGTCAGGGCTCGATATTGTG
>JBDHHK010000123.1:0-13182 GCA_039589395.1 Gemmatimonadota bacterium | reverse complement strand
AAACACCTTGAAGGCAAGCAAGGCTCCGAGAGGTACACCGAAAACGAGTGCAATGAGAGTGGCGAGCCCAGAAAGCTCTAGCGAAAGCAGGGCGATTCTCAAAACCTCAGGATCGCCAGCCAACAGCAGGGAGAATGCTTCGGTTAAACCGTCCCAGATCAGTTCCATGGCATCAGTTGAGGAGGGAATCCTCGCTCTTGCCAGCATCAGGAACAAACAATGGCTGTCCGAATTCCTCGATCCCGAACACGCGGATGATGTCTTGGACCTGGCTACTCAGCAAAAAATCTCCGAAGGCTTTGGCTCCATCACTATTCAAGTTGGGGAACCGCTCAGGATTAACCTCCAGAACAGAGTAGATGTTCAGAAAGAGTGGGTCACTCTCCACGTGCGGCACCAAATTGGTGCGCTCCCTCAACGCCAGATATGTCCCTCTATCGGTGAGTGCGTACGCGCCCAACTCAGATGCAATCAGCAGCGTCGCGCCCATGCCTTGACCAGTTGAGATGTACCATTCACCCTCGGGTTCAACTTCCACAGCAGCCCACAGACTTTGCTCTCTGAAGTGCGTTCCCGAGTTGTCACCTCTGCTCGCGAACCTGGCGCCAGCGTCCAGGATCCGTAGAACACTCTCCGCACCACTAGTGCTGCCGTGTACCCCTGCAGGGTCACCATCGGGCCCGACGATCACGAAATCGTTGTGCATCACGATCCGACGGTTAACGGCGAAGCCCGCCTCCACGATCTCCTTCTCTCGTCCAGGAGCGTGAGCCAGAAGAACATCGGCGTCCCCTCGGCTCCCCATGGCAAGAGCCTCTCCGGTGCCGACCGCGATGGTGTTGACTCGATAGCCAGTTTGCGCTTCGAATATCGGCAGCAACTCATCAAGCAGACCTGAGTCTTGCGTGCTAGTCGTGGTTGCGAGAATGATGTCGCGAGCCTGGCCGCACCCCGCAATCGAAACCAGAGTCAGCAAGACGGCAACACGGGCAGTTACGCGCTGTGAATTCCTTGCGATCAACGTTCTCTCCACTGGTGGCTGACGGGAGTCCACATTTCCTGCACGAGTATAGGCGAGGAGGCCATGCCTGTCCACGCGAGACACAGCCTGACTACAGTGCGCCTAGGATTCCAGTCTCGACCGTATCCTGTCTTCGCCGGCGTGACGCACTCGGTCAGCGAACCCGGATTCTCAGTCGGATTTTGAGGTCCGCGTTCGACGATCTGAAACAAAACCCCAGCCATCCGTGCCTGAAGGAGAAGCCAGAAGCGTGATCGTCAGCCCTCTCAGCGCTTCCCGGGAGGATTGCGAAGGTGACTATCGACCAAAACCGTATCGTCCGAACAACCCGCAAGCAGGTTCAGAACGAAGGCCAAAGATTGCAGGATTCCGGCGTGCCACCGATAAGACCGCATGATACTCGTCGTCCTGTTACTTATGTGTCCAAGCCGGTTTTCTTTTGTCGAGAAACGCCTGCAAACCCTCTACGGCATCTTCGGTCTGCATCAACTCGTCGACGTAGATTTTGCCGACATCAGTCAACACAGCGGCGCGGCGATCTGACATTCCGGCGCGAAGCGCGCGTTTTGTTACTCTGAGTGCCGCCGCACTATGGCGGGCGATTTTTCCTGCCAATTCGAGTGCCTCTGTCTCGACGGTATCGTCAGGAACAACTCGCAACACGAGACCTGAATTCAAGGCTTGTTGGGCAGTAAGGGCCTCACCACTGAAGACGATCTCCGCGGCCTGCCCCGCCGAGCAGATATCCGGCAACACAGCGCAAGCGGCGGGAGGCAGTACGCCGAGTAAGATCTCGGGTTGTCCGAACAACACACCTTCACCCGAAATGATCATGTCTGCGGCCTGCGCCACCTCAAATCCACCACCGAGACACCGTCCCCTGACAGCAGCGATCACGGGGAGTGGAAACGAATCGATCGCAGCCACCGTCTGAATGAACTCGGGGATCATCTGCTCGAATGCGGGCGGCATGTGCTCGCCGACGTCAGCACCGGCGGAGAAGTGCTTCCCTTCCGCTGAGACAACGAGAACTCGCAGAGTCTGCTCCCCTTCCATTGAAGCCAGTGCCTCGCGCACCTCACCGAGGAGTTTCTGCGAGAGAATGTTGAGCGGTGGTTCATCCAGGATTATGCGACCGATCCCATCTTCTATGGACGTGTGTATCGTCATGCGGGTTTACCTCGAGTTGATTTGCGGAGCCCGCCGTTGCCGCGAGCGGCAACGACCGGGACACCACTGATTTCGACACTCAGGTCAGGTGGTGACTTTCGACCAGGTCGTCCCTGGTTTTTCTAGGCTGTAGTACACCTTGATGTTTGGTTCCTCATCGAAGATCTGAGGTACGACCTGTAGCTCCATGCCGATCTCGATTTCGTCTTCTTGCACGGTGTCGCCGAACCACGCTAGTGCGCGACCACCCTCCTCGAGATCCACCACACCAACCGTGTAGGGGACGACGTCTTCGAATCCGGTTGGCGCAGCCACGATCTTGGTGAAAGTCTGAAGTGTGCTCTTACCGCTCAGCTCGACGAACTCGAAGTTGCCGCTCATGCATGACTCGCAGTCGGCTCTGGGTGGGAACGAGAATGCGCCACAATCCTTGCATTTCGACCCCATTAGCCGACCATCCTTCAGGTGCTTGGCGAAGTCCGTAACCTTCGTGTACGGAGCGAAGTTGACTTTTCCGAACCATTTAAACACGGCTCAATCCCTCTTCATGACTTGAACGAAGCAGTACTGACCGATCCCACCGACGTTGTGAGTCAGCCCGACATCGGCATCGGGAACTTGCCGCTCCCCTGCCTCGCCTCGTAGTTGTTTTGCGATCTCATAGGTCATCGACAATCCGGTTGCTCCAATCGGATGCCCTTTGGCCTTGAGGCCCCCGTCTACGTTCACCGCGACCTTGCCACCCACATAGGTCTGACGGTCGGCAACAAACGGCCCGCCTTCACCCTTCTTGCAGAAACCGAGATCCTCGTACGCCATTATCTCGGCAATAGTAAAGCAGTCGTGGACATCAGCCACCTTGACGTCTTCAGGCCCGACGCCTGCCATTGCGTATGCGTCTGCACCCGCCTTCTCGGCACTGGGCAGACCCGTGAGGTGGGGCCTTCTCAACACAGACATGCTCGCGGTAGCACAAGCCATGCCGTCGACCCACACGACCTTGTCCGAGATCTCCTTTGCGCGTTCCTCGCTCGCAAGGATTACGCAAGCAGCGCCGTCAGCATTGGCGCAGCAATCGTAGACCGTGAACGGGGTCGCCACTTCATCCGAAGCCTCAGCCTTCTCCAACGTGATTTCCTTGCGGAAAAGTGCGTTGGGGTTTCGCGCACCGTAGTAGTGATTCTTGATCGCAACTTCGTACAGCTGCTCGCGCGTTGTGCCGTAGTCGTGCATGTGGCGTTGGGCAAACAGAGCGTAGTAAGCCGGGAAAGTCGTACCAAACCCCGACTCCCACTGTACCTCACCAACCCTTCCCATGAGCGCGAGAATCTCCGGCGTCGACAACTCTGTCATCTTTTGGCACCCGAGCACCGCTACCACGTCGTGGACACCTGCCTTGATCGCCATCCACGCCGTGCGCATGGCAGCACTACCTGACGCGCATGCTACCTCCGTTAACCAGGTCGGTTTGGGGTTGAGCCCAAGATATTCCTGAACTACACCCGGGAGCGAACGCTGCTTGTGGTATTCTGGTACGGATCCGATGACCGAAGCATCGAGGGCGTCGCGCTCGATACCTGCATCGTCCATGGCGGCTTTGAAAGCCTCGAATGCCAATTCCTGAACTGTGGCGTCACTGCGTCTACCGAAGACGCCGTGACCGATTCCTACTATTCCAACTCTCGTCATAGCAATCTCGTGTGGTTGTCTACATGTATTGGCCGCCGTCGACCTTGATGACCTCGCCGGTAACATGGCGGGACTTGTCCGAGCAAAGGAAAGCCACCACGTTCGCACATTCCTCTGGGGTCGCAAACCTGCCGACCACGGTCTCGTCCATGGCAGCGGCTAGGAACTCCTGAGGGATGCTGTAGGCCATGTCGGTCATCACCATTCCCGGCGCGACGACATTTACGTTTACGTTGAACTTGCCCAGCTCCTTGGCAAGTGATTTACTCATCGCAATCTCGCCGCCCTTGGAAGCCGCGTAGTTGGACTGTGCGAACTTACCCCTGAGACCGTTGATAGATGAGATGTTCACAATCTTGCCGCCCTTTTGGTCCTTGAATACGGCGGCGGCGGCTTTGTTGTAGTTGAAGTAGCCCTTGAGGTTCACGTTGATGACCGTGTCCCACTGTTCCTCGGACATCTTCCAGATCACGCCGTCCCAGTTGATGCCCGCGTTGCACACCATGATGTCCAGGCTTCCAAACTCATTGATGACAGTCTGCACCATGTTCTGTGCGTCATCGTAGCTGGAAACGTCGGCTTTGATTGCCAGCCCCTTGCGACCCATTTCTTCAGCCTTGGCAACAACCGCCTTGGCCTCGGCATCGTGCTTCCTGTAGTTGATCGCGATGTTGCAGCCCTCCTCAGCCAACACGAGGGCTATGGCCGTTCCAATTCCGAGGCTGCCGCCAGTCACGATGGCATTCTTTCCTTCCAAGCCCAGATCCATACTTGCTTTCTTCCTCTCTCGATATCAGTCGTCTTGATACTGCGGCGAGATCGCCCGTATCAACTCGTCATCCCACGGGTGGCCTTCGGCCAGCATCTGGCGCAGTTTGATGAAGTCCACCTCTCGTTTGCCTTTTGGCCCCTCGTTGAACGCTCTGAATCCTGCCTTGGCCTCGGTCATCATATTGAGGGCCAGCCATTCGCGGTTCGTGACGTTCGTATTGTCCCAATGCCACTGCTTGTGTTTGCGCAGGCCGTTAATGGTCTTGGAGACGCAGTCGGGCATGAGCATCAGGATCTTCGTGCAGAGTGTATCTACAGCCTCATCGAGCTTGCTCATGTCCGTCTCGGCCTTGGCGAGAACCTCCTTTGCAGCCTTCTTCTCATCGCCGGTCTTGATGTCTCCATACACGATGTTGCCGAAGTCGTCGAGGAAGCGGTCCGTTACCGCCATCGGATTTGGAATCCACGCACCATCTACCTTGAGAACGGGGACCACCTCGTTCACCAAACCGATGAACTTTGCCTTGTGAGCACTCCACATTTCGCAGAGTATGCCGCTCTCCACGGAACGTGAGAACCCGACGTACAGAGGCAGGAAGTCCGTAGACCCACCGTCTGGTGCCGAACCGTGTTTCGGCCCCGCCTGCCCGAAGAGCGCGGTGTCTACGGTGATCGTGAAATCGCAAGCCATGCCGATCTCTTGCCCACCCGCGACACGCATCCCGTTGACTCGGTTGATCACCGGTTTGTCACAGCGCATGATCGAGTCGATCATATCGTTGAACAGCCGCATGTATTGCTTGTATTCTTGCGGGTTGCCAGCATAGTACTCGGCGTATTCCTTCGTGTTTCCGCCAGTGCAGAACGCCTTGTCTTCGACGGCCGTAAACACAACGGCTACGACGCTCCGATCCATGCTCGCTTCTCGAAACGCCAGGATCACCTCTTTAACAGCGTCTGTCGTGTAACTGTTGTACTGTGTCGGGTTATTGAGCGTGATCCAGGCGTTGTGCAATCCCTCAACCTCGTTCCCCGACCGATCCAACACAGGGCGAAGCTCGTAGAGGATTTCCTTGTACTCATATCCCTTAACGAGTGTGTGGCTGTTCAGCATGATCTTAGTCTCCACTTCTTCCTGTTAGAGGATTCGCGATGGTGTTCATTCCCAATCGGGAACCAGTATCGCTCTCTCATCTATCTTGTGATCAGCAACCTGCTGCACGACGTCCGGCCCTTGGCTCATGGGGAACGTCTTGATGAACGGCTTGAGGGTTATCCTGTTGTCGGTGACGAGCTTGAGAGCGTCAGGGTAGAGTTGTGTCTTGCAGCCCCAAGTTCCCTGCACCGTTGCATCAAAAGCCATCAAGTTGCTGAGCCGGACCTGAGTCTTCGCTAATGTGAACCCGATGACCATGAGGGTGGAGGCAAACGTCACCAGCCCGAACGCCGTGTCCTGGCCACCCGGATGTCCCGAACACTCGTAGATCTTCCAGCTGTGCCCCGGGATGCCCCATTCCTTGGTGTGTGTTTTGATTTGGCCCTTTAGCTCCTTGAAGTCGACCTCGGCACTGTTGATCGTGAGAGCGGCGCCATAATCGGCCACAGCATCCAGCTTTGCCTGATCTACGTCGATGGCCACCACCTTAGCCCCGAACGCGGCCGCGACCTGCACGCAATACGTACCGACGCCACCTACGCCTACTACTACCGCCAGATCACCGGCATTCAGGTCGCTTCTAACGATTGCCTGGTAGGGAGTGGTAACGGCATCCGCAATCACCGAAAGCTCGGGCAACTCGTATCCACCAAGGTCTTCCACCACACAGAGCCCACGACCAGGTACGGTCAAGAACTCCGCGAAGCCGCCATCGATATCGTTGCCCGGCATCATTTGAGCCCGACATACATTCCCGCGCCCGCTTTCACACAACACGCACGTACCACACGGGATTACCGCTGGGACAATCACGTTTTTGCCTACGAGGTGCCCGAACTCCGCACCAGCACTATCAACTGTTCCACTGATTTCGTGACCTAGCGTCAGCGGTAGGCCCTTCTTGGTGGGGACACCGTCCTTCCAGAAGCCAATGTCGGTGTGGCACACGCCACACCCAGCGACCTTTACGGTGACTTCGTCGGACTTTGGTTCGGTTCTCTCCACATCCGTTAGCTCTAGTGGAGCATTGCCTTCGAGCAACTGCATGGCTTTCATGATGAGTACTCTCCAGTTTGGAGTGTTTCTCCGGCACGTGATCGTAACATCCAGCCTTCGTGAAGGCGGGGTGCCGCACTCATTTGCACGTAAGACCCCCGACGAGATAATCGGCGAACTGCTCTCCTAACTCGGGAGCTCGGACTGCTCCGTCGGGTCGGTACCATCTGGCAATCCAGTTTATCGCACCAAGGATTGCGAACACCGCAAGTTTCGAATCCACCGACCGAAACTCACCATCTTTCATACCTTTGTCTATGATCTTGCGCAGGCCACGCTCGTACTTGTCTCGGGCCTCGATGACCTCGGCCTGATGTTCTGGCGACAGTGCGGATATTTCAAAAGCTAAAGGTGATCCCTGGAGAGTCTCGATCTTCACTCTCACATGTTCCTTGATGACTAGCGCAAGACGCTCAGACGCAGATTCCGCACTTTTACCCGCAGTCGCCATCAGCCGCCGGACCTCTGCCAACGACTCGAGATGGCACTCGTAGAGAATCGCCTCTTTGTCGGGAAAGTAGTGATAGAGTGCGGTCTTGCGGACGCCTACATGTTCGGCTATGTCGTCAAGCGTGGTCGCGTGGTAACCTTTATCCCGAAACGCTCGAAGTGCAGCGTGGAGGATCTCGGCACGCCTTCGTTCTCGCTTGTCACGAACACGCGGTGAAACAGTGGTTTCGACACCGCCGGACGACACGAAGGCGACGCTCCTTTCAACGGGTAATTTGAACGACAGTTCAAAAACTGAACGGCGGGTCGAACCATGTCAAGTCAAGCAGCCATGGGCTCGACCCCGCAAGAGGACACCGTGTCCGACATTGATAACACTGTGTGCTTTCTTTCCGTTGAACCAACGGTCAGGCCCTGAAAAACTACCCGTTCTGAGGGGGACTGCGAGGGTACGGCACGTCCGGGCGCAAGCTCGCACCGGGCATGCTACTTGCCACGCTTTGGTAGATTAGCCCAGTGAGTTTGCATAGATTTGCGGCTATCGCATATGTGCTTAGAGAGCCAGTTGATGATATATAGAACGCAAGCTCCGTGCGCGCGCAGCACGTTTAGGTTGTTGCTGCTGCTCGCCGCCGTCGGAACTGCATTGCCACAATCGGTGGTTTCACAAATTCCGCCCGAGTCACTTGCGGTCGACACCGTCATAATGGTCGAAGGCCTTACGGTGAAGGGTGTGCGACAAGCCACCACCCCCGGTGGGGTCACAGGAATTGTCAGCTTCCCTTCGACTCTCCCAATCCCGCCCGTAGCGTCAGTCGAGGACGCACTTCGGAAGATGCCGTTCATCTTGGTTCGCAAAAACTCCCGCGGCATGGCGGAGATCTCGGTGCGTGGTTCCGAGTCGCGGCAGGTGGCGATCCTCCTCGATGGTGTACCACTGACTTTGGCGTGGGATCATCGCGCTGACCCATCCGTGATCCCGATCATGGGCGCACAGAACATCACGATGGTGCGGGGCCTGCCGTCTATTCTTGGGGGGCCGAACGTACTCGGCGGTGTCGTCGAGGTCAATCTGAGCCGAGGGTTGAATCGGGAGGGCGAAGCCGACGAGGCCAGAGCCACGTTAGGAGTCGATGACGCCGGGTACCGAGCAGCCGGGTTGTCTGCGGTGAACGTGACGGACCTGAGAACGGGCCAACTCACCTTGCGAGTAGGTGGAGGATTTCGAACTCACGACGGGTTTTCTTTGCCGGACGACGTCGATGATCCAACCAGTCAGGACAATCTGAGAACTAACTCCGACATGGAGGAGTACAACGGATTTGCGGCGTTGCGTTGGTCTGGTGAAAGAGGTCACTGGGTTTCTCTCTCCGCATCGGGGTTCACCGCCGAACGCGGCGTGCCGCCTGAGCTACACGTTCAGGAGCCCAGACTCTGGCGGTATCCCAGGCAATGGCAAACCGTTGCGGCACTTTCAGCTGGAACCGGTCAGAGAGTGACACCGTTGGGAGTTGGTGATCTAGAGGCCAGCATCGGTTTCAACGGTGGCCAACAAGACATCGAAGCCTTCGAGTCGTTGTCGTACGATCAGGTAGTGGAAACGGAATCAGGCGACGATCGTACGGTAACCGTCAGAGTTCTGGCAGAGCACACCGTGTCTAACGATGGGCAATTGAGAGCTGCGGCCAGCTATGCCGACATCAGTCACACCGAGATTCTCGATGTTACCGAGCGCAACGAATACCGGCAACGGCTGTGGAGCTTTGGATCCGAGTTCGCCTGGCAGTTCCCAAAGGTGACGGAGCTTTCGGTGGGGGTGGCGATCGATGGCGCCGACACCCCCGAATCAGGCGGAAAGCCACCCTTGGGCAGACTATCCGCGGTTGGCGCTCGTGCGGGAATAAGCACGCTCGCATTGCGGCCAGACGTACAGTTGCACGCGTCAGCAAGCACCAGGGCACGGTTCCCCGCCCTGCGAGAACTGTACTCTGGTGCACTCGGGCGATTTGAGCCAAACCCCGATCTCGCACCCGAGCGGCTGGTAACGGCAGAGATCGGTGCTACTCTGAAGCGCCGCGGACTCGAGATTCAAAGTGCCGTATTTCGTCACGAACTCACAGACGCATTGGTGCGTACCTCCACACCTGACCGCAAATACCGCCGTATCAATCGAGACAAGATCTCCAGCACCGGAATCGAGCTGTTCGTCGGCGCATCGGTGGGCGGTGCGACAGTACAGGGCGACATCATGCTGCAAGATGTCTCGGTGGAAGATCCTGCCGCTGGCACAGGTCCGGTTCAGCCCGAACATATGCCGGAATTCACAGCTGGCATCGACCTCACCGCTCCGATACTACTCGGCATTATGGGATTGACCAGCGTGCGACACACCGGAGATCAGTACTGCGTTCACCCAGACCTCGACGCTGATGTTGAGCTCGACGGGGAGACACGACTCGACTTGGGCATTCGACGCGATTGGCAAATCGGTGCAGGAATGTGGAGCTCCATCAGAACAACGGTGTCAATCGACAATGCGGCAGACACCGCAGTATTCGACCAGTGCGGCATGCCCCAGCCGGGAAGGACCGTGCGTCTCGGCATCGAGATGTTTTAGACGCAATTCCCACCGCTGACACGCCACAATCTTGTGGCGTGGTGGTTTTCACGCCATAATAGCCTCCGACCAAGCAGGATCAGCCCCTTACTGATCTCGGGACGAGTTTGCCTTCATGCACAACGATCCAGTTCTGACAATCGTCATTGCCGTAGTGGCGCTCCTGCTCGTAGCAGCGGTCGCCGCTATGGGATTCCGCCGCCTGCACCTTCCGTTCACGGTTGGATTGGTGATAGTGGGAATCGCAATCGGGCTGCTGGCCGAGCGTTTCGAGTTCCTTTCACCTCTGCATACCGTCACGCTCTCCCCCGAGCTCATTTTGTTCGTGTTCCTTCCAACACTCATCTTCGAGTCCGCATACGCCCTCGACGGCAGATTACTCTCACAAAACCTCGCTCCCGTTCTGTCGCTAGCGGTACCTGGGCTTCTGCTTTCGACCGGGATCGTCGGCGCACTCGTCTATCTATTGACGCCACTGGGATGGGGCCCGGCTCTACTGTTTGGAGCCCTGATCGCTGCCACCGATCCGGTTGCAGTCATAGCGCTGTTCAAAGAGGTGGGCGCCCCAAAGCGGTTGGCGATCCTCGTTGAGGGTGAAAGCCTGTTCAACGATGCGACAGCGATCGTGCTGTTCAAGATCCTCATGGGCGTGGTTGCGGCGGGTACGTTCGGCTGGGCGACGGTGGGTTCAGGAACTATTGATTTTTCGATCGTGTTTATTGGGGGCTTGGTCGTAGGCGCCGGGATTGGCTACGTCATGGTCTTCGCACTGCGATTCGCGGATGACGATCCGCTGGTTGAGGTGGCATTGTCCACCGTGGTGGCCTACGCAGCGTTCCTCATTGCCGATCATTACCTCCACGTATCAGGTGTAATGGCAACGGTTGGGGCTGGAATCATCGTTGGAACGTATGGTTCGACACGTTTCACGCCAGAGGTGAAATCGTATCTACATCGCTTCTGGGACTATGCGGCGTTTGTCGCCAATAGCCTCATCTTCCTGCTAGTTGGTATGCAGGTGAACCTGAGTTCCTTGTGGAACTATGCGGTCCCACTCGCATTCACGATTTTAGCTGTTCTTCTAGCGCGCGCCGTAACTGTATACGGCATAGTACCAATCATTGGCAAGCTCCCGGGCGCCGAGCCAATAGGAATGCGCTATCAAACGGTGCTATTCTGGGGTGGTCTGAAGGGAGCCGTTGCACTGGCGCTGGCCCTCAGCCTGCCGCACGATTTCCCAAACCACGACCTAATCGTCGCGCTGGCACTTGGTGTAGTCCTTTTCACATTGGTGATAGGGGGAGTTACTACTGGTCCACTTATCCGACTGCTTGGACTCGACCGTCCCTCCTTAGCCGAACGACTGGCCAAGGCAAGCGCAGTATTGGCCGCGAAGCGGGAAGGGCTGGCGCGCATGGATGGGCTGGAGTCTGCTGGTCACTATTCGCGGCAGCTACTGCAACAGCTCCGCGAAGACTACCAGGGCCAGGTTGAGGCAGCTGAGAAAGATCTGGCTACTGTGCGCGTTGAGGCCGAATCGGACGCAAAAGTGATGTTGCAGGTTCTGTGGTCGGAAGCTCTCTCCATGGAACAGACAACGCACCGTGAGCTCTTTGACCGCGGCGCAATCTCTGAACCGGTGTTCCGAGAGCTCGAGCTCGCTCTCGATCTGCAGCGCGACGTTCTGAAGCGTGGCGATATCCCAACCGATTTTCCATCCTCGGCACCGCTCGAAGTGCGTGCAGAAGGATGGATTGTGGCATTGATTCAACGCGTTGCTTCACGGTCCGGATTCGTTGAGCGATACCGACGCCGGGAACTCGCGGCGAAGCATGAACACTGCAGCGCCGTATTGGCCGCAACCGAACGAGTCACCAGTGAGATCAACAACCTCGCCGAGTTGAGCGGTGTGGACCCTTCGGTGGCACAACAGTGCCGCGAGAAGTTCGAGAATCGAAGCAGAGAGGCGATGGAGCAGATCGACTCAATCGCACAAGTTTTTCCCGAATACGTACAAGCCGTTCAGACTCAAACAGCGCGCCGTATCGCTCTCGACGCAGAGGTGGACGCCTTGGAGCAGCTAGTCGCGGTGGGTGGGATCCCGGACTCGATAGCCAAGACCGTGCGGGCCGGCGTTGACAAAGCCTACCGCGAGCTGGCGCGCCAACCTCTATCTGCGCTCGAAGCACGTCCAGAGGAATTGCTGAAACGTGTTCCGATGTTTGAAAAGCTCGACGAGACAGATTTCCAGAGACTCGTGGATACGCTTGTTCCACGGACGGTCCTCGCCGGCGAGAAGATCATTCAACAAGGTGAACGCGGCACTTCGCTGTTCCTGATTGCCAGAGGGGTGGTTGCTGTTCTCGTAGCCCGAGGCTCAACGCCCGCCTCGAGAGTGGCTTCGCTCCACGCGGGTGAGTTCTTCGGCGAAATGGCGCTGCTGACGGACGAACCCAGGAACGCCACGGTAATGGCGGCAACTGATTGTCGTCTGTTCGAACTCTCTCGGCGCGACGTCGAAGCACTTTGTGGCGTGTGCGAGGGCGTCAAAGACGCGCTGGAGGCAGCTGCGAGGGACCGGGCGCCGGCAAATAACACTCAATAGGCCACATATAGACCCGCGAAGTTCGCCCTCACGGCTGGCTTGACCCTGACTTGACTCGGGTGGGCCACATTTATCCCATGATATTGCTATTCATCTACGCATTCGCGTCAAACGTCGCGTTGGCCGTAATACCGCACGAACCCGTCATAGTTTGGTACGGAGCGTATTCCGGAGTATGGTTGACCGCGGTCGTCGCGACAGTAGGCACTCTGACCGCATCGTGGATGGATCACCGTGTCTTCGCCCCAATCCTGGTGCGAGCCTCTTCCACCCGTGCACTGGCCACCGGAACGGTAGGAGTTGCCCGGCGTTGGTTCGGCCACGCTCCGTTTGTCACCCTCGCGATCTCCGGCATTACACCTTTGCCGTTTTGGCCATTCAAGCTGCTCGCTTTCACAGAGGGGTACCCGTTGACCCGGTACCTCGCAGCTGTCGCAACCGGGCGATTCCCACGGTATATGCTGCTTGCTTGGATGGGTCTCACCATTCAGATACCGGGCTGGGCACTGGCAGCAGTCTTTCTCCTTTTGCTTCTACCATCACTGAGGATGATCCCATGGCAACGGCTACGCGCGAGCTGACATTCCTGCTGGCCGGTCCCGAGCGCCGGCTGCTGGTCGCCATCGCTTCTCGATTACCGACAGCAG
>JBDHHK010000122.1:0-13232 GCA_039589395.1 Gemmatimonadota bacterium | reverse complement strand
GGAGGCCTTGGCTCTCCGCTCATAGAAGGCAGCCGCGGCGGCACCGCCACTGTACGGCGGAAACGTATACGCAGCCTGTTCGTGATCACCGAGTTCGCCTTGGCCCTAACCATTCTCGTCGGTGCAGCGTTACTCACCGAGCTGTTTCACCAACGCCTAGCCATAGACCCAGGCTATGACGGTGTAAACCTTCTCACGATGGAGCTGACACTTCCGGAGCACAAATACGCAGATGACGCAGCGATGGGAGCGTTCGTCGACAAATTCGAGCGGGAACTCGAAAGTCTATCCGCGGCCACGGGCTACGCTATCATGAACGTGCGTCCCAGAACGCGGGGTATGCCGTTCTCGCGATTCAGCGTTGATGGCGTGCAGGTCGAGACGGGCGAGGAACCCTCCACATCTTGGCTGTCGGTATCTGCTGACTATTTCGAGACCATGGGGATCTCCGTGCTCTACGGCCGCGACTTCAATACCACTGACAGGGCCGACGCTCCACCGGTGATTTTGGTCAACGAACGTTTGGTGGAACGGTTCTTCGATGGCGATGATCCCATCGGGAAGCGTCTGACCATCCACGGCGAGTCGCGAGAGATTGTGGGGGTGGCGAGGAACATTGCTCAGGAACGGCTCACGGGACTCACCGTAACATCACCCAGCGTCTATTTCCCGATAGCCCAGAGACCGGTGCGGACAATGAATGTCGCGGTCCGAACAACTGGAGATCCACACCAACAGACGGTACCGACACAGGAGACCCTCTGGCGGGTCGATTCCGATTTGCCAGTTACGCTAGTGCGCACCATGGACGAAGTGGTTGAATATGAGTTGGCGGGCCCAAATATGATGACGTCGGTCATGTTCGCGACCGGTCTCTTGGCGTTGGCGTTGGCGGCCATTGGGATTTACGGCGTGATGGCCTTTTCGGTGTCACAGCAGACCAATGAGATTGGCATCCGCATAGCGTTGGGGGCGAGTTCTGCAAACGTCTTGACCAGAGTTGCGCGTCAGGGTGCAACGCTCACCGGAATCGGACTCCTGGTTGGTGTGCCAACATCAGTTTTCGTGATATGGTTCGTCAACGTCATAGGGGAACGGGCCGGCACAGAGGGTTTGGTGTCTACAGGTTCGTTTGGGTTGACGCCAGTGATCACAGTGGCGGGAGTGCTGGCAACTGTAGGCTTGGTTGGGTGCTACCTACCTGCGCGCCGTGCAGCCAAGGTAGATCCTATGGTCGCCTTACAGCAGGAGTAGAGCCGTCACCGCGCAATTGTGTGCGTGTACTTGAGCAGTAGAGTCCTGTTGTCGGTGCGCGGTAACATCGGGTCCGTGCGATCTCGGTCCAGGTTCATTCCCTCGTTGTAGACGAGCCAAAGGTCGTTGCCTTCGCGGAAATTGTACCTAACGCGTACGTTGGCCGCCGCAAAATCGGCTACACTACTGAATTGCCAGAACGCGTTCAACGAAAGTTTTGTGTTCACGGCCACCTGAGTCCACATCCGCACAATGTGCGCATCGAATCCTTGCTCACGATCGGGGAATCGGATTCGGTCGAGCTGATACTGCGCATTCAAACCCAAATGGCGGGAGATATTCCACTGCGGGGCGAGCCAGACGTTGGCCCTCCAGCCGTCGTAGAACTGAGAAAGCCCCCAGCCGAAGCTGGCTCTCAGTGGGTTTCCCCGCGCCATGTTGAAGTCACCTTCATGTCGAAAGAAAGTGTAGCTACCAGCGGGTATCACCGACGACTCGGGAAAATTCAAGGTCTCGCGAAGATCCTCGTAATAGAGTTCCAGGTCGAGCCCGATGCTCGCCCCGGATCTCCACTGAAGGTCGAAGTCGTGTTCGATGAACGCCGACTCGACCGATTGATCTTCGTTTCGCATCGCGACGGAAGCGAACAGCTGAAATGGATCGAGCCTTCTGAACGGACCATCCCCTTCCGGATAGTGGAAGTAAGAAATCGATCCAAATACATCTGTGAAATCTTCTCGCGTCACGAAACCCATGTCCGGCCTGTAGTCCGGGCCAGACCATCGGCCACTCACGCGGTAGGTGAACCCGCGATCCCGAATTCGGCTCGCCGTAACACGAAGCAGGCCTGTTCTGGTGAAGTCGAATCCAGCATTCTCAAGAAGATCGTGGTCGAACGACTGTGCCCATTGCACAGTGAAGTAGTCGTCGCCGGAGTAGCGGAAGAAGCCGTCGAGTCCGTAGGCGACGTTATAGCTGCCATCGTCCCCGACCCGTGTGGTGAGCATGGCGCCGGCGTTTGAAAGTGGATTGAACACACGTCTGCGCAGCCGTGCCACGCCAAAGTTCTCAGACGGAAGTCCATCGTGACGCGCGGTCTGCATGTCCAAGAGGCCTACATCCCAGTCTCCAACTCGGCCGACGAGTCTAGCACCTCCTAGAATTCGTACCGGCGCGCCGTCAAGCAAACCGATGCGTCTGCTATGGAACAGTCGGGTTGCACCACCTGTGTAGAAACCGAACATTCCCGAGCGCTCCTGAAAGAATTGCCGTCTCTCAGGAAAGAACAGAGAAAAACGCGTCAGATTGACCTGCTGAAAATCGGCTTCGACTTGCGCAAAATCTGTGTTGGCCGTGAGATCTAACGTGAGATTGTTGGTGACGTTGTACTTGATGTCGGCACCCACCTCATGCTCTGCCTCGGAGTCGAGGCTGTATGCGGTTCCGGCCGTGTTGATATTTGCAGTCTGACCAACGCCGCTCAAGAGATAAGGCGTCACGTACACGGGTTTGTGGGTTTGCACTTGCTCGAGAATCATATCCTGGGTCAACGATGGCCTGAAGAAACCAAGCTCCGGCGGGATCTCAGGAAACACCTGCCATTCGTTCTTGCGAGCAATGAAGCGATACGCCGAGATTCCCATCTCGACCCGATCGCCGGCCGCTTGAAAACCGAGACTCGAAAACGGAATGCGCATCTCTGCGAACCAACCGTCTGAGGTCTGGACCACCGCTACATCCCAGTATGTATTCCAGTTGCCGTTTTGATCTTGGCCGTCCGCGGCGAAGCTCACATCACCACGCACGCCCGCCGGTGTGGTGAAGAACCACAACGCGTTCTCGTTATCGTTGAAGCGATCGATCAAGATTCCAAAGTGATCGTCACGGCTCAACCGATCGCGATACATGCTGTTGACCCGGATCTCGTCCGGCTCAGAGTCGAACATGCGGCCGGAGACATACAGATAGTCCGTATCGTATGCGACACGGATCTCTGTGCGTTCGGTCAACGGTCCGCGGAACGCGGGCACCTGCATTGTGAGAGGCAGCGGATCAATCTCCTGCCAGAACGCCTCGTCGCTCAATCCGTCCAGATCTACAGCGACTGTGATTCGCCTGAGCACTGCCGCATCAGCGCCCCCTGTCGAGTTCTGTGCTGAGAGAACACTCATAACGGTACACAGCGCGATTGCTGCAGCCGCTAATGAAAATATTCTTTCACCTGTGCGAACACGTAGGCGCATCGTTTTCTCCTGTCTTCTATTACGATCGAGTTAGTTACCGGGCAGCTGCGGCTCGAGGTGCTGCCTCAGTCAACCACTCGTCGCGTTTTCCTCGAAGGGTTCGTTTCATCCAGCGCCCAAATCGCCATGGCACGCACTGTGGAGTCTTCATCGCGAAGAAGGTCTAGCAGCAACTCGACAGCACGTTCATCGTCGAGGTGGCCTATCTCCCACACAGCAGCCTGCCTTGTCTCTGGATCGCTATCGCTGAGCACGCTCTCTAGTGTAGACAGATCACGGACCCGCTCGGGACCGTTCCAGCCGTGCCATTCTCCGGCCCACACCTCGGTGTTTTCCCAGGGCCTACGACCGATGGATTCGAACACGCCCAACCGTGCTTCGTATGCAGTGAACGAGTCAATCTCTCCGAGGGCCCATATCACGGGCCATACGAGCGTTTCATCGCGTTCAAAGGCCGCCATCAACGGGGCAACAGCTCTGGCGTGCTCGATCTCACCAAGTGCGAGCACCGCCATCTCGCGCACGAGAGGGTCGTTATCGTTCAGCAGTTCGACCAAAGGGTCGACCGATCGATCTTCTTTGAGTTCACCCAGTGCCCACGCAGACACGAGCCTCACGTCGGCGTCGCTGTCTTCGAGCCGTTCGTGCAGCGGCGACACTCCTCTTTCGTCCTCCATCTCCCCCAGCGCCCACGCTGCATATCGCCGTACCGACGCGTCGTTTGATCTCAGCTCACGAACGCGTTCCTCAATGGATCTGGGACCCTGCAAAGAGACTCGATTGGTCGGGTCAACGCTGGTTTCACCCACTGCGGATAGATCCCATGCGGCAATGGGCACCGTGATGAGCGCCACTCCCAAACCCGTGGCCAGCAATCCGCCCTTCGAGACGGGCCGCCGAGACAATCCTTTTGCCAAGATCTTACGCATGCGAGTCGTGAGGTTCGAGCGTCCCGCCATGGCAATTGCGCCGTGCATCGAATATCCGCCAACCTGCGCACTCACAACATCCAGCACATGCCCGGCATAGACGTCCGACCTCATCCCGACGTTCAATGCTTCATCGTCGCATGCATGCTCACGCTCCGTCGCGGCTCGGCTTGCCGCTAACCATACCAGGGGGTTCGGCCAGTAGATCGCGCGGGCGACCTCCGCGACGACAAGAGAGAGATAGTCGCAGCGCGTGGCATGTGCGATTTCATGCAACATCACCGCGCTCTTTCGGTCGGACGGCCACCGCTCTGAAATCGCGGGTAGTATCACGACAGGTCTGAAAAGCCCCCAGCACATCGGCATGGACACTTCATCACTCGAAACTACAGTGACTGATTTCGGTACCCCAAAACGTGATCTGAGAGGTATTGTCTTTGCGTTGCCGTCGCCGGAAGAACCCACAATGGCGCGGTCGCTCAAGGCTCGGACACGATTCGCGGCAAGCGAAAACCGCAGCAGCAGGAGTAACACGCCGGTTACCCATACCGCCATCGCAATGGTGGCGGCGATCGAACCTAGCGGCGCCGGGCTTGGAGAAGCCTGCTTCACCTCGATGCGGGAATCACCTACTGATTGCGGGACTGAGCCTACGACTTTTCGACTCGCGTTTCGTTGTTCCACAGTGCCTGCATACGCGAAAGCCCCGCCGGCAGCAGATTGTAGCTCTCCGCTCTCTGCTTGGATCTTACGAGGAACAATCGAAACACCATCGATATCCCACGTCGGCAGCGTGGCAGAGAGCAGCGGCAACACCAGGAGTGCACCGAGAGAGATCGTCCACACAGTGTGTCGACTCGCGGCCGAAGTACGCCGCGCAAAGGTGGTCACCAAGCCAGCGATCCCAAGCACGATCGACGCCTTCAGCAGGACCTCCGAGCCAACGACTAGGGCCCAAGAGAACAAGAGTTCAGGCAGATGCGTCGTCATGGGCTTCCCTCTCTTTCTCTATCCATTCCGCGATCTCGTCCAACTCGCGCCGCGAGAGCCTTCTGGATGACATGTCGAGAAGTGACAGAACTGCTTTGGATGGCGAGCCACGAAAGAAGGTCTGCAGGAGATTTCGGAAGGCGCTCTGGGTCGCCTTTTTGTGCGGCACCGTCGGGATGTACACGTAACGCCGGCCATCCTGACGATGTTTCAGATGGCCCTTCTTCTCCAGAATCCCAAGCGTGACGCGAACGGAATCATATCCCGGGTCGTCGCGCATCTTCGAGGCGACTTCATTCGCGCCGGCTTCGCCAAGCCGGTACACGATATCCATGATTTCGCGTTCTCTGCGGCTCAAATCAGCAATGTGTGGCGGGCTCACGTGGTGTCCTTGCACGGGTATGTCGGGCCAAGTGAAAGAATACTTTCAGTACGAATATCCGAAAAAAAAGTTTCGGTTGACATTACGCGACACCACGGTCATAATTGACCGCGGTCATAATTACACAGTGTAACCGAACTCCAGCAGATAGGACACTGTGACAATCGGCGCCAGTAACACAGCTAACAGCGCTACGCTGACCCGCCGTGAACGCAAGAAACGGGAGACGCGTCGCCGCATCTATTCAGCCGCATTCGAACTCTTTCGAGAGAATGGATTCGAGGAAACCACTATTGAGGAAATCGCGGACCGAGCTGATGTGGGCAAAGGTACGGTTTTCAATTACTTCCCACATAAAACGGCTTTCCTGGCGGCGATTTTCGAGGACTGGGTAAACCGGATCATCGAGGAGATAGGCCCCGCCGAGGAATGGACAGGGTCTACACGCGGCAAGCTCGAGCAGTTGTTCTTCTTCCTGGCAAACAACAGTGCGCAGAGTCCTGAGTTGTTCAGAAAGGCAGTATTCGAACACTTGAGATCAATTCCCGAAGAAGATGGGCGACTCAAGGCGCCTGCAACAATGCACGAGTTCCTCGCCATGATACGCACTGTCATACGCCAGGGTCAGGACACCGGTGACGTCAGAGCCGATCTCGATCCGAAACACGCAGCAGCACTGGTCGAGTCTGCAGTCTTCAAAACAATCGTCATCTGGCTGATGGAAGGTGGATCACTCGAGGACCTGCATGAGGAGATGTCTGCCAAACTCGACATCATCTTCGACGGGGTATCTCCGCGCACCAACAACTGCGCACCGGCAAGCAAACGCAGCAAGCGCGTGCGCAGCGCGAGAGCAAGATCATGAGAGCATTTTTCACTGTGAAGGGGTTAGAAATGAAGAGGAGCATCTGGCTGTTGCCAAGCGTTCTCTTCTGGCTAATTGGGACTGAGCCAGTTGATGCGCAGGCGCTGCCGGCCACTGACACCGTTCGCGTCTCGTTGGACGAGGCGGTGTCACGCGCGCTAATTGAAAGTGAGGAGATCGCGGTGGTCAGGGCGCAGATCGACCAGGCGGAGTCACAGGTGACGCAGGTGACCGCCCAAGCTCTGCCTCAGGTCTCGACAAACCTCACGTACAACCGCGCGATCAAGACCATCTTTGACGACATCGGCGGACCACAGCCGGATGAGCCAGATACGGCATCGGACGGATTCGCCGATCTCTTCGAGGACTTGCCCTTCGGGCGTCCCAACAACTACATCGCCACCATTCAGGCATCACAGCTCTTGTGGGCAGGCGGAACTGTAGGTGCCGCTCGCGAAGCGGCGCGTCGCTTTACATCGGCTTCGAGGGCACAGCTCGAGGAGACAGCGGACGACCTTACGCTCCAGGTGAGAACAGCTTATCTGGATGCCGTTTTGGCCGGGCACCTCCATCAGATCGCGATAGACAGCCGCGAGGTAGCGGATGCGCACCTACAACAGGTGGATGCCTTCTATCAGGCTGGCACAACGTCGGAATTCGAGTTACTACGTGCCAGAGTCGATCGGGAGAACCGCGAGCCCGCAGTAGTTCAGGCTGAAAACGCGGCCGAGATAGCGCTCCTTGCGCTCAAGCGGCTCATAAACATTCCCGCTGATCAGCCTTTGCAGCTCACCACCGAGTTTGAGCCTGCTACTGGTGTTGCAGTCAACCAAGACGAACTGGTGCGTCTAACACGGCAGCGGCCGGCGCTCCAAGCGGCCGAAGACGTGGTCGTTATGCGCGAGCGAGCGGTTTCTATCTATAAGGGCCAGTTTTTCCCTACGGTCAGGCTGATCGGCAACATGGGCTTTCAGGCGTTTCCCGAAAATATGGCCCCTCCCGGCTTCGACCAGTGGCGTGAAGACTGGAGCGTATCCGTGGCAGTTAGCTGGAACCCGTTTGACGGGTTTCGGCGGAGAGGTCTCATCGGCGAGGCTCAAGCCCTGCTTCGGCAGGCCCACGTCGAGGAAGCACAACTAAGAGAGGGACTCGACCTGCAGCTCGCCGCATCTTTGGCCGAGTATCGCAGAAGTCAGTCGCAGCTACAAGTAACGGAGGAAACCGTTTCTCTCGCCGAGCGGACGCTGGAACTCGCCGACGTGAGGTTTGCGAACGGGCTGTCTACCCAGCTCGAAGTCTCTGACGCAGCTCTGTTGCTCGATCAAGCTCGCGTCAACCACGTTCAGGCTCAACACGCCTACGTCAAAGCCCTCGCGCAGTTGGAGCGGACCAGTGGGGGACAGATACAACTCTTGAGGTTCCAATAATGAAGAAGATCGTATTCGGCATAATCGGCATCGGCCTGGTGGCGCTGGTCGTGTTCCGCGTCGTGCAGGCCTCTGGTGAGCAAGAGGTCGCACCCGGTGTTGAGGAGATCCGGCGGGTATCAGGCATTCCTGTGGAGGTCACCTCGGTTCGGACCGGGCCATTGGTAGTCTCCCGTGAATACACGGGGACAATTCGCGGCATCCGGAGCGCAACTATTCGAGCACGCACGGGGGACGAAATCGTGGAGATCCCAGTCCGCGTGGGCCAACGTGTGGCGGCAGGCGATGTGTTGATCCGGCAATCGCAAGAAGGATCAATGGCATCCGTCCGCCAGGCGGAAGCAGCACACGACCAGGCCAGCCGTAGCGTCGCGCGCCTCCGCCCTTTGATGGAGCAGGGTGCAATCAGCGAACAGGATTGGGACAACGCTTTGACAGCTCTTTCGGTCGCCGAGGCCAATCTGGCCGCCGCAATGCGCGCGGTCGATCTCACCAGCCCAATCGCCGGAGTGGTTACCGACGTAATCGAAACCAGGGGCACCGTGCCATCCCCGGGGGATCCGCTCGTGCGCGTCTCCGATCTGTCGCGCATACAGGTACTAATCCAAGTGAGCACTTCACAATCCAGGGAGCTGGGCATCGGACAACAGGCCATGCTGCCGGAGTATCAAATCACCGGTCAGGTAACTCGGATCGCGTTGCAGGCGGATCCCGAGTCCCGGCTCCTCGAGGTAGAGCTCACTTTCCCCGGCTCCACCGGATCGAACGGTCGCAGTGTCGTACCAGGCGGCCTAGTAACGGCCAGCGTAGTGATCGGCGAGAAAGAATCGGCACTTCTGGTCCCACGTGTCGCTATGAACGAGGGAGCGGTTTGGGTGATCGACAATGCCGGCATCGCATCTCTTAGACCCGTCACGACAGGCCTGGTCTCAGCCGACTTGGTCGAGATCCTAGACGGTGTGACAGAAGGTGAGCGCGTGGTCGTCGCCGGTGCGTCGCTCCTATCAGACGGAGCACTCGCCAGGATAGTGGGAGGATAACCACCCATGTTCCGATTCTTTGCTCGTTTGGCGGTATGGCGGCCAGTGCTCACCAGCATGTTGGTCGTGGTGTTTGTGGTCCTCGGTGCGTTCAGCTACTTGGCGATCCCGATCGATATGTTTCCCGAGGTCGAGTTCCCGATGATCACGGTCACCACGATTTACCCGGGTGCCGGACCTGAAGAGGTGGAAACAGAGATCACCGAGCCGATTGAAGACGCGGTGTCCACAATTGCGAACCTCGAGTCGTTGATCTCGTTCTCACAGGAAAACGTTTCCACGGTCATTATCGAGTTCGACTACAGCGTCGACCCGGATCTCGCCGCCATCGAGGTGAAAGACAAGGTCGACGTTATCAGAGCATTGTTCCCTTCGGACGCAGAGCCACCGACGGTCATGAAGCTCGACATCAATGCGATGCCGATCATGGACATCGCCGTGTCGGGGCCACAGTCGTTAGACGCGATCACAGACCTAGCTGACGACGTGCTGAGCGAGCGGCTGGCTCGAGTAGAAGGAATCGCCTCGGTAAGTGTGACCGGTGGACGGGAGCGGGAAATCGAGGTGCTGGTGTTTCCCGACCGTCTCCGCGCCTATGGTCTGGCTATTACCGACGTTGCAGGTTTTGTGGGCGGTGAAAACATCACTATCCCGGCCGGTCGCGTGAAAGAGCCGAACGCCGAGTACTCCGTTCGCGTGGTGGGGGAATACGCCTCCTTGAGCGAGGTGGAGGAACTTCCGTTGTTCCTGCCTGACGGCGGCAGAATTCGGTTGGCTGACGTGGCGACGGTGCGAGCAGGCTTCGCCGACGTGCGGGAGATAGCACGCTACAATGGAAACCCGACGGTAAGCTTGTCTCTGCAAAAGCGATCCGGTGCCAACACCGTGGCCGCCGCGGCTGGAGTAGTCGAAGCAGTCGAAGAACTCCGCGCTCTGGTTCCGGCCGGCATCGAACTCGAGATCGTGCGGGATGCGAGCGAGTTCATACGTGATTCGATTCAAGACATCTTCCGCAACATCATCATCGGAATCGTGCTCACGACTCTCGTGCTGTTTCTGTTTTTGCACTCCTGGCGTGGAACGATCGTGGCGGCGGTGGCGATGCCGGCAACAATTGTCGCCACGTTCCTGCTGATTGAGCAAGCGGGCTTCACGATCAACGTCATGACCCTAATGGCTCTCGGAATCACTGTGGGTATTCTGGTCACGAATACCATCGTTGTCCTCGAGGGTATCTACCGACACCTCGATATGGGCAAGTCGCCCAAAGAAGCTGCCGAGGTTGGCACCACCGAGGTCGCCATTGCCGTAGCGGCATCCGCTCTCACGAACGTGGTGGTGTTCACACCCATTGCCTTCATGCAGGGAATCATGGGTCAGTTCTTCATCTCGTTCGGGCTCACCGTGGTGTTCGCGAGTCTCTTCTCGGTGTTGTTCTCATTCACGCTCGCCCCGATGCTTGCCGCTCGTGTTCTCAAGTCCAAGCAAGCCGAAGATGCGGAAAAGAAGGGAATGCTCTCTGGGTTTTGGGTGGCATTCGACCGCGGATATAAGGGCCTCGAAGATGACTACCGTTCTGCCCTGAGATGGGCGCTGGGGTCGAACCGCAACGGCTGGCTCGTGGTCGGAGCAACCGTGATGGCACTGGTTCTTTCAATGTTTGTGGCGGGGGCCTTTGTCGGCGGGGAGTTCATGCCGCAGCAGGATGAAGGCCTGGCCTTGGTAACGCTGGAGCTGCCGCCTGGCACGCCTCCGGAGAGAACATCACGTGTTGCGGTGCTCGCAGAGGATGCCCTAAGAGAGATCCCCGAGGTCGTGACCATCCTGACCACGGTTGGTGGGTCAGCGGGAGGAATGACCTTCCGGAGTGGGGCGGGTGAAGCCCACGTGGCGCAGCTACAGGTAACAGTGGAGCTTGACGGGCCCACCGAAGACCTGCTTCCGCTGATGCGCGAGAAGATGGCCCTCATCCCTGACGCTGAGGTCACCGCAACTCTTACCGAATCGATGGGACCCGGCGGTGAGGCTCCGTTACAGGTCCTGATCAAAGGACCGGAACAGGACCGTCTCGAGGTTTTAGCCGAAGAAGCGACAAGTGTAGTCGCAGCGATCCCAGGTCTGGTGGAGGTGAGCAACAGCATTGCAGATCCGAGACGGGAAGTAGTATTCAGTCCAGATCGGGAGGTTCTCTCCGAACACGGCCTGTCCGTGGCAGCAGTCGGCGGTACTCTTCGAGCTTCAATCGAGGGCATCGTACCGGGAGTGTACCGTGAAGCGGGGGACGAACGCGACATACGTGTTCGTTTGACCGAGGAATCCCGCGATCGTGTGAGCGAATTGGGTTCGCTTCAGATACGGACGCCTGACGGGATGGTTCCGGTCAGCAGCCTTGGTTCGATCGCGGAATCCGAAGGTGAAACCGCCATCCAGCGCGACGACAAGCAGCGCACCGTACAGATCGACGCCTATATGGCCGGCGGAAGCCTTACTGATTTGGTGAGCCAGATTCAACTCGGCCTCGACGCGGTCGATTTCCCGCCCGGATATTCGTATGAGATCACCGGTGATTTCGAGATTTTCGCGGAATCACTAGTGGAGATGTTGAGGGCGTTGGTGATGGCGATCCTGCTCACGTACATCGTGCTGGCAATGATTCTCGAGTCGTACGTTCATCCTGTCACGATCATGCTGACGTTGCCGCTTGGATTCGTGGGAGCGGTGTTGAGCCTGTTCCTGGCCAGCAAGTCACTGAACATCTTCAGCATGATGGCGGTGATCATGCTGGTGGGAATCGTAGTGAACAATGCGATCCTGATTCTCGACTACACACAGCAATTGCGAGAGAAGGGGATGGGACTCGTCGAGGCGCTGCTGGAGGCCGCACCAGTGCGGTTGAGGCCCATTCTCATGACCAATGTCGCAATAGCGATAGCGCTGGTTCCGCAGGCGTTGGGTTCCGGTGCAGGCGCAGTGTTTAGAGTCCCAATGGCTGTAGTCACGATCGGCGGTGTGCTGGTGGCAGCGGTGTTCACACTGTTCTTGATTCCGGTGATCTATACGAAACTCGACAGGTTTGCATTCGCGCAACACGCTCACCAGCGGGAGGCAGAAGAGCGCCGGCATTCGGCGGAGTACCCGGTGGTGAACGTATAGGGTGCTCGGGAAATCGTTACACGCAGTGTCTTGATAGAGAGCTTGGGATGTTGGTTGGTGTTGTTCAGTTGTCAGATGTGTTCGATTGAGCCTCGAGCAACGCCAACCTGACATATTCGATAAATTCTTCGAGTGGCCGGGCGCCCTGAAACCGTCTTCCGTTGATGAAGAATGTAGGGGTTCCGGTCACTCCATATTCCCACCCGTCAAGTATGTCTCTCTCAACGAAGTTCCTCACGCTCTCGTCGTTGACGCAATCGTCGAACTCCGACTCATCCAGGCCGATAGCCACCGCATGCTGCAGCAGCCTCTCTTCCTGAAAACCTTCGAGCTCTCCTTGGAGAGCACTTTTGTACTCCCAGAAGAATCCTTGTCGAAAGGCACACTCGGCGGCCACGGCCGCATCCATGGCGCTCGGGGTCAGAGCCGGAATCGGAAAGTGGCGAACGACGTACGCTAGTTCCGTACGAAGGCTGTCCATGAGGGCCGGGAACACTTCGAGGGCGTGCCTGCGACAGTACGGGCAACCGTAGTCCGTAAACTCGACAATCGTTACGGCAGCGGTAACGGAACCTATTGTGGGTCGACCAGACACTTCGACATCGAAGCGCGGAGCCTCAGACCACGAAACAGAATCCGAACCCGCTCTTGATAGCAGGCGGGTCGGATCGGGTGCAAACGGTTTCACGATGCTGAACAACACAACCCCAACCACAGCACCGGCAAGCACAGCCATTGCGATCTGCAGTTGGCTTGTCTTCACGTCAAAGACCACTCGATCTGGCTCTCGGCGTATGCCCATCGCTATTGCCTCGTTTGAGTTGCTACAGTTGTGCGCTGGCACGTAGTGCTTCCGACACCGTATATTCGTACTACTTCGGGTCACCTTTCGCTAGAACCATTCATGCAGCTAGCATAGGACGTACGTAATGAAGAAACCAACCCTCTT
>JBDHHK010000121.1:0-13343 GCA_039589395.1 Gemmatimonadota bacterium | reverse complement strand
CGGTGGCGATCAGTAATGCCTCAGGCTTCTCTCCCTCCGAGTCGGAAAGCACATACGCGCCCTTGTCCGCACCGACTTCGTCGGGATTCAAACTCGAACGATCGAGCGGTGCCAGCTTTTGCCGCGTCAGAACTAGCGCCACCGGTCCGCTATTTCGCTCCAGCGCCACCTGCCATGCTTCGGCCGTCTCGACCGCGTCAGCAGGACGAATGACCGTCAGATTGGGCACGGCGCGAAGGACCGACAGCATCTCGATTGGTTGATGCGTTGGACCGTCTTCGCCCAATCCGATCGAGTCGTGCGTGAAGACGTAAATGACGTGGAGCCCCATCATGGCGGCCAGCCGGATTGCGGGACGCATGTAGTCGGAGAACACCAGGAACGTGCCACCGTATGGCAACACACCTCCGTGAAGGGCCATACCGTTCATAACAGAGCCCATGGCGTGTTCGCGAACACCGAAGAAGATATTGCGTCCGGATGGGTTGTCCGAGGTGAACTGCTCCGACGACTTGATATTCGTGAGGTTGGAGGCGGCCAGGTCTGCGGACCCACCCAACAGCTCGGGCACCAATTCGGCAATGCCGTTTAGAGTCTTTCCAGAGGCGCCCCGCGTTGCCATTGCGTCTTCGGAAACGAAATCGGGCACCGCCGCTTGCCAGTTGTCCGGCAACTCTCCGTTCAGGCGTCGTGTGAATTCTGCAGCAAGCTCGGGAAACGCCTCCGCGTATGCTTCATACTCGGATTGCCACTCCGATTCAGCATCTCTGCCGCCCTGCACCACTGCGTCCCAAACTTCACGGGTGTCGTCTGGTACGGTGAACGGCTCTGGGTACGGCCATCCGAGATTCTCTTTCGTGAGCTTCACCTCATCTTCGCCGAGCGGCGCACCGTGGGCCGCCGCTTTGCCCTGTTTGTTGGGGCTACCGTGGCCGATGTGCGTGCGCACGATAATCAGCGACGGAGCATCTGTAGTCTTTGCCGATTCGATCGCAGAATCGATGGAGTTCAAGTCGGTCCCGTCATCGATCACCTGCACGTCCCATCCGTAAGACTCGAAGCGCTGTTTCGCATCATCCGTTACAGTCAGACTCGCCGCTCCGTCGATCGTTATCGCGTTGTCGTCGTAGAACCCGATCAGGTTCCTGAGTTTCAGGTTCCCAGCCAAGGAAGCAGCCTCGTGGGATACCCCTTCCATCAGGTCACCGTCGCCCGCAAAGAAGTAGGTTCGGTGTTCGAACAGTGAATGCCCTTCCCTGCCGAACTCCGCGGCGAGGTGCGATTGTGCGATTGCCATTCCTACGGCGTTTGCCACTCCTTGCCCCAACGGTCCTGTGGTCGTCTCTGTGCCCTTTGGATGCCCGTATTCGGGGTGCCCAGGGGTGTGGCTACCCCACTGACGAAACGCCTTCAGCTCGTCCATGGAGAGGCCATAGCCGGTCAGATGAAGCAGGCTGTAAAGCAACGCTGACGCATGCCCACCCGACAATACAAACCGATCGCGTCCGGGCCAGTTCGGGTTGGTCGGACTGTGTCGCAGATGCTTGGCCCAGAGCACATATCCCATCGGCGCCTGCCCCATGGGTGCTCCCGGGTGCCCCGAATTTGCCTTCTGGACCATGTCGACGGAAAGCAGACGTATTGTATTGACACACAGCTGATCAAGAGCCTCCGAACTGGAGACGACGCCCTGTGGCATGTTGGTTCTCCGATGTTGGCACGAGTAGGACACGAATGGAGCTCGCCGCAGGGACGGTTCAAGCTGCGGCAGAGTCGCGCCAATAACATAATCGGGCGGTACGCAAAGCCATATTGCCAACGTGATATACCGGTGGCTTTATTACCATCGTCACCAAACCATTGTTAACCATTTTCTGAAGACGACCGTCCTAGGTCTGATTGGTCGTCGGGTTGAGAGATATGACCGACCAGTACAGTTCTCGCACCAAGATCCAGCTCTCCGACGGAGAAACGAACGTCTACCGGCTCCGGCCTCTAGCCGAATCAGGCAAAGTGGATTTGGACAGACTACCGTTTTCCATTCGAGTATTACTTGAAAACGTGCTCCGCCATCACGGCAACGGAGTCGTAACCGACGAACACGTGAACACGGTTGCCGGATGGAAGCCCCAACCCGAGCAAGGCAAGGAAGTGCCTTTCATGCCCGGGCGGGTTGTGCTACAGGACTTCACAGGTGTTCCCGCAGTAGTGGATCTCGCCGCCATGCGCGATGCGATCGTGGAGCTGGGTGGAGATCCGGACAAGATCAACCCGCTCGTGCCCACCGACTTGGTTATCGATCACTCTGTGCAGGTCGATCACTTTGGTTCTCCAGACGCATTCCGCCAGAATGTTGCCATGGAGATGGAGCGCAACAGAGAGCGCTACGAACTCTTGAGGTGGGGCCAGCAGGCGTTCAGGAACTTCCGCGTTGTACCGCCAGGCACCGGCATTGTCCACCAGGTGAACCTCGAGTATCTAGCAAGCGTTGTGCGCTTGGACGAGGAGAACGGCACGAGCGTTGCCTTCCCCGACACCGTTGTCGGCACCGATTCGCATACCACCATGATCAACGGTTTGGGAATCGTGGGCTGGGGTGTCGGAGGCATAGAAGCCGAGGCAGTAATGCTCGGCCAGCCGTACTTCATGCAGTTGCCCGAGGTCGTGGGCATGCGATTGGACGGCCAACTGCCGGCAGGAGCCACAGCCACTGATCTGGTGCTCACCGTCGTTCAGATGCTCCGCGAACATGGAGTGGTCGGGAGGTTTGTCGAGTTCTATGGCCCGGGAGTTGACGGCTTGAGCCTCGCCGACAGAGCCACCATCGCCAATATGAGTCCCGAATACGGGGCCACAATCGGGTTCTTCCCCGTGGACGCCGAGACGCTGCGTTACCTGGAGCGGACTGGTCGGCCTCCCGAGCTAGTGGAACGAGTCGAAAAGGTTACGAAGGCATTGGATCTGTTCCGTACGCCTGACTCACCCGAGCCGGTGTTCTCGAGCACCCTGGAGCTGGACATAAGCTCGGTTGAGCCGTGCATTTCCGGCCCGCGTCGTCCGCAGGATCGAATCCGCCTGGCCGATGCCAAGCCGGCATTCGCCGAAGCGGTACCGAGCCTGGTGCCTGCCGCAGCATCGCGCGCGACGGCAAAGGGCGCTTCGCCCGTCGTCGAGATCGAACACGATGGAGAGCGATTCGAGCTGTTCGACGGATCTGTAGTGATTGCAGCTATCACGAGCTGTACAAACACGTCAAACCCGTCAGTAATGATCGGGGCAGGACTGGTTGCGCGGAACGCCGCTGCGAAGGGCTTGAATCGGAAGCCTTGGGTGAAGACGAGTTTGGCACCCGGATCTAAAGTGGTGACCAACTATCTCCAAGCATCAGGGCTGCTCAGAGACCTCGAGGCGCTCGGTTTCCACCTTGTGGGCTACGGCTGCACCACCTGTATCGGCAACAGCGGACCACTTGCCGAGCCGATCGCCAAAGCGATAGATGACAACGACCTCGTCGTGGCCGCCGTACTGTCAGGCAATAGAAACTTCGAAGCCCGGATACATGCGCTAGTGCGCGCGAATTACCTCGCGTCGCCAATGTTGGTGGTCGCCTACGCGATCGCCGGTCGCATGGACCTCGACCTGACCTCCGAGCCCCTTGGCTACGACCAGGGTGGGGACCCGGTGTTCCTCAAGGACATTTGGCCAAGTATGGAGGAGATAAATGAGACGTTGGAGAAGGCGTTCACGCCAGAGGCGTTCAGGAAAGAATACGCCGCTGTCTTCGAAGGTGATGAGACCTGGCAGAGTATTCCGGTATCATCGACGGAAGGTGGTCGGTTCGGATGGAACGCTGGTTCCACGTACATCGCCAATCCGCCGTTCTTCCGCGGCATGAGCAAAGATCCGGTTCCGGTGAAAGATATTGACAACGGCAGAGTTCTGGCTTGGCTCGGAGACACCGTTACGACGGACCACATTTCTCCAGCGGGTGCTATCCCGAAGAAGAGCCCTGCCGAACGTTGGCTGTTCGATCAGAATGTGGAGCGCATCGCCTTCAACACTTTCGGATCGCGTCGTGGAAACCATGAAGTCATGATGCGCGGCACGTTTGGAAACATCCGGATCAAAAACAAGCTCGTCGAAGGCAAAGAGGGCAACTGGACGGTGCATGTACCGTCCGGCGAAGAGATGAGCATCTACGACGCCGCGCAGAAGTACGAGGAAACGGGCACACCACTATTGATCCTCGCAGGCAAGGAATATGGCACTGGAAGCTCGCGCGACTGGGCTGCCAAAGGCACCGGACTGTTAGGCATCAAGGCGGTTCTGACCCAGAGCTACGAGCGCATTCACCGCAGCAATCTCGTGGGAATGGGAGTCCTCCCGCTGCAGTTCTTGGAAGGCGAAAACGCAGATTCCTTGGGACTGGATGGTTCAGAAACCTTCCGTATTGGCGGTATCGCCGAAGGATTGACGCCGTCGTGCAACCTGCATGTCTTTGCCACTCGCGACGACGGGTTCAAGGCAGAATTCGATGTGTTGGTACGACTCGACACGCCGGTCGATGTAGAGTACTTCAAACATGGTGGAATTCTTCAGTACGTCCTCAGACAGCTAGCATAGCTCGTGTAGGCCGTGATAAAGTTGCCCCCATTGCGAATCGTGATGGGGGCAACCTGCGTCTTGGGCCTTATCTTTTTCTTGCCATGTCGTTTCGCGTACCTGAACCAGAACTCAGATTCCGCGCCAGCAGAGCGGGAGGACCAGGTGGGCAACACGTGAACCAGTCTTCCACGCGTGTCGAGGTGCGTTGGCAGGTATCCAAGAGTCCAAGCCTCACCGAGGAACAGCGAGCACGGGTGCTGGAGAAGCTGAGTGCGCGCATCGATTCCAGAGGATTCTTGCGAGTTGTCGCTGATGAGCGCCGCAGTCAACTCCGCAACAGAGAAGCAGCAGTGGACCGATTGAACGAACTGGTGAGCGAGGCCCTGAAACGACCGAAGCCACGCAAGAAGACCAAACCGCCGGCATCGGCGAACATCAGACGACTCGAGGACAAGCGCAAACGCGGAGCTCAGAAACAACAGCGTCGCCCCGTGGACAGAGACGATTGACGGATCGATTGACCCAGCACCTACGGCTCTTCGCCGCCCCACCCGTTTCTCCCCCTCCTGCTATCTCTCTCCACCGTAATAATAATCCAGCAAGATCCCGATGCGAGGATCCCTGAACAGCTGATCAGACGCAACTGTGAGCACCTGAGGTCTTGTTCCAGGCAAACCGTCGGGCCCGTCCACACCCGCCGCTCCGTCTGCACCTGCGGCACCAGCAGCTCCGTTAGCACATCTCTCTCTCCCAGAAATCCCCTGGCCACCCTCGCCCCCTGCACCACCCTCGCCTGGAGGCCCTCCTTTTCCGCCCGGGCCGGCATTGCTGTACGCTTCTACGAGACCGGCGAGCAGTGGCTGATCGTCAGGCACCATTATCGTAATGTGCCCACCTGGGCCGCCCGCCCCACCCGGGCCACCGTTTCCTCCCGCTCCCCCTGCCCCTCCAGTCCCAGCCGGACATCCATCCGTGCCGTCAGCTCCGTCGGCGCCCTCTGTGCCAGCGACGCCCATACCCCCCGGGCCGCCAACGGTCTCGACGATCAGCCAGTCCGCGTGAGGCATGTAATTCGCATCCGCAAACACGTAGAACGGCGGCGCCTGGCCCACTTCGACACCGGCAACTAGCAACTCCTCGTAGAACGGCGAGCTCAGAATGTTGATCTGGACCGTGACATCCGGGCCCGGCCGCCCTATCTGGCCACGACTTCCTCGCTGTCCTTGAAACGAAAACGCGTTCCGTTGACATGTGTATGCCGGCTCCACCACCGAAGAGACACTCAGGGAGGGATTGGCGCGCAAGAACGCGTTCAGGCGAAAGCCATTCAGGACACTCACCACTGGATCACGGTGCGTGGACCACCCGCCGTCGTTTCTGGGATTGGCTTCGCTGCTGTGCCGACTCAAAAATATCACGTGGAGCGGCGGTGGATAGTCGTCGTCGTAGTGGGTCGCAAACGGTATAATCGCGCCGTCGTCGAGCACCGCCTCGTAGGACGCCCTGATGATGTTACCAGGACAGACGCGCCCGTCCGTCATAGACATTCGGATTTCCGTGATCCTAGCCACAAGACCCGGATCGGGTGCGTAATCCGGCGGAGGTTTGTTGGAGCACGCCGCAGACAGTGCAACAAGTGATAGGAAAACCAACGGCCTAACCTGAAAGTAATCAACCGCTGCCGAGACTCTGCTATACGGTTTGACGCAGCTAGTCTGCATGAATTAGTCCTTCGTTGATCGTTGGTGGTGTGCTTCCGACTCACCCCCCCCTGGCATGCATCTCGTGATGCGGCCCTGGGCAGCGGCCCGCCGATCGCCTAAACGCACCGCGGTTTGGAATGAGTAACCGTTCCTCCGCGCCTCTGTCATCTCGCTGCAACCATGCAGCCTCGATCACGTTCGCCACAGGCACGTCATCGGCAGACGATCGAATGTGGTCTCTCAGGTTTATTCCGTCCAACGCGTAAAGACACTGGAACCACATTCCGTCCGCAGTCAGGCGGCTGCGATCGCACCGTTCGCAAAACGGTGTTGTCGTTGACGCGACGATACCGAATCTCGTTCCATCGGGCAAGAGAAACCGTGTGGCCGGTGCACGATTCTCATAATCGCTGTCCGGAATCACCGGCTCGACTGGCCCATAATGCGCCTCTATCAACTCGATGATTTCGGACTTCGGCACTACGTCTCTCATGGACCACTGAGTGGCACCACCTACATCCATATACTCAATGAATCGAAGTTCAATAGCCTTTGCCTTTGAGAACTCCAACAGGTCAACCAACTCGTCGTCGTTGTACCCTCGAATCACAACCGCATTCAGTTTCGTGCCCGTAAAACCCACTTGCCGAATTGTGTCTAGCCCTGCAAGCACATTTCCGTGCCGAGCGCTCCGCGTAAACTGTTCGTATCGATCGGGCCGTAGAGTATCGAGGCTAACCGTGACCCTTCCCAGGCCTGCATCACGCAAAGACTCAGCGTGCCGTTCCAGCAGCACTCCGTTTGTCGTCAGCGCAATGTCCGCTATCCTGGGGTCTGAAGACACTAGCTTCACCAATTCGACCAGGTTACGCCGCACCAGAGGTTCACCACCGGTCAATCTCACTTTGTTGACACCCAAGCCTGCGAAGATCCCAACCAGACGAGCTGCCTCTTCGAGCCTGAGAATTGAATCGTGCGGAAGCCATTCGTACTCGTCTTCAGGCATACAGTACCGACATCGGATATTGCACTTGTCGGTCACGGACACACGAAGGCTGCCCAAAGGGCGCCCGAGTCGGTCTGTTGGATTGTTTCGGCTACCAGGTTCCGGCATGACGGCTGAACTTATGGGCGAATGAATACGCGCGGTAGTGGGCACATTTGGAGCTACTGCCATAACTGCAGAAATGACAGAAATCGTCCTCATACGAGGACACTTTTCAGGCGCAGAACCGTCACCGTTGCAGCTGGTGAGCAAAAAACCCACGACTCCAGTTTTGCGGTCAAACGCCGATTACTATTGTAACCCTTGCGGTTGTTTGAAGTTGCGGGTGCCACTTAGATTCACCGGAACATTGGCATGCTTCTGGCACATTATGAGTGTGAGGAGCCATGAAAATGGTTCGAGCGACAACCTTTTACTGGAGTCAGACATGACCGGGTGTACAGAAAGCAGAATCCCGGTTCTGAGCCGGGATCTCGAAGAAACAATCGAGAGCCTTGTTCCGGCCGTCGAGGATCTGCTCCAGCGCATAACGGGTGCCGCACCTGAGGCAACTGAAGGAGATGGAACCGATCTAGTGATAGCGGCGCCTATGCGCTTCCCCGACGGAATCGGACACGGACAAGTCGTGGCCTCACTATTCCGCTGGCGCGACACGGTACGCCTCGACATCGTAGTCGAGCACAACCGCATGTTCGCAACGCCGAAGGGAACTGCTTCGGATCGTCGCTGTTTCCTGAACGACTACCAAGCATCGCTCACGCTTGCGAACGGGGCAAACGAAGTACCCGAGAGCTTCCAGCGAGAGGTGATTTCCGGTATCTCCGCAGCGCGCGACGCGGTGCAACGGTACAACCGTCGAAACGACACGCCTTGGAGTCAAGTATCGGTGGCCGCGAAATAACTCACGCTATCAATCAGGAGAAGTGACACGAGGCGGGAGCATAAACTCCCGCCTTTCGTCTTAAAAGGTCCGTTCCGTCTCAAAGAGTTGGGTCGATATCGTCAGCTACCGAACTGCGTTGCTAGAAAGCTCGCCGCAGTCTGTTCTGCCCAGAACGTTGGCCTCCAAGGCGGACCTTCGACGAATCCCACATGGCCTCCGCTCTCTGTGAAAGAACATTCGATGGAGGGATTCTTTCGTGCAATCTCAGTCGGAACTGCATTACCCGGAAGGAACGGATCGTCGAACGCTTGTATCAGTAACGTGCGAACCCGGATCTTCTCGAGGTATCCGGCCGAACTCGACCGCGTGTAGTAGTCCTCGGCGTCGAGAAAACCATGAAGCGGAGCAGTCGAGGCGCCGTCGAACTCGCGAAATGTTCGGCTCGCCAGCGTATGCTCCACGTTTATGACGTTTCTCAGCAAATCAGCCTTGGCTCTCACCTTTTTCTTGAGTCGACCGACCAGCGACCAACGATACACCTTTGAGAATCCCCGCTCTACATAGTCGGCACCTACAGAAAGATCGAACGGTACGGAGATCGCGGCTGCGGCGGTTACCGGCTCGTTGTCACACTCGCCAGTCTCGCCAAGAAACTTGAGAAGCACGTTTCCTCCGAGCGATACCCCCACGGCCCCAACAGGACGGTTCGGGTATCGCGAGCGGAGGTTTGCCAGCACTGTCGACAAGTCTTCTGTTTCACCTGAGTGGTACAACCTCGGCAGTGAGTTCATCTCTCCACTGCACGAGCGAAAATTCATACCAACGCTTGCGATGCTTTTCCTTCCCAATGCTCGGTACAGTTCTTTAGAGTACCCGCTCAAAGAACTGCCCTCGAGCCCGTGCACCACAACGACGAGCGGAGAGTCGGAGTTGGTCTTATGTCCGTCCGCGTTCGTTACCCAATCCAGATCGAGGAAGTCTCCATCTGGAAGCGTCAAGCGCTCTCTCCGAAATTCAACGCCACCCATTCTGGACCGTATCAACCGCGCGCCCAGCGTCTGCACGTGAGGGCCCGGGAACCACGGGGATGGGCGGAATGGGGTGAAGTTCACGCAGTGTTCAGAATGAAGCTGGTAGTCGCAGCCAATGCTCTGCGATTCTGCAAAGCTGAATCATGAATATCCAACAAGGAATGTCCAATAACGAAGTACTTCGGAATTCGAGATTCCCTGTTGGATATTGGTCATTCAACCCTACCGCCTACCCTCCGGCGTGCCAAACGGATACAGCTTGTCTATCGGACCGAACTGATAGTCCAACGCATCGAGATGGAGTGTGCCTACAAACGGCCCCGGTGCTTCGATCACAAAAATCGACGGCGCGTATCCGGTTTCGTCGAAACCCCGGCGGAAATGCACCCGTGATTTGATTACGAAAACGTCGTAATCGTCCGGCTCGATGGGGCCAAAGCGAAGTTGCTCAGGCATTGTGATCTGAGTTAGCGCTGGAGTAATGACCAGCATATTCTGGTCGCCGAACTCAACTGCGGCAACATTGTCGTAACCACCACCTCTACCGAGGTAAGCCAACGTCCCCAGAATGTGGACGGGCGACCCACCGCTGGGAGTGAATCCGCCAACGTCCATCGAAAAGGCATCGCCGGCCGAGGCACCGGTGCTAGCCAGTTCCTCGATGACGTTCTCATCTCGTATCGTCCCAATCAACACCTTACCTACGCCCTGGTCGATTAGCTCTCTCAGGATATGGGTCGCGTCGCCTGGCCTGTCACTGTGGTCTGCCAGAACCACGGGAGTCTCGCCGTTGGCGATAGCCTCCGTCGCCAAGCGAACGCCCTCGGGCGGGAGCGGGTATTCACCTCCGGCAAACTGTTCGCGCACTCGCCACATATACTCCGACATGTCATCCGCAATGCGGTCTGCAAGTTCCTGATCGTCGTTGGTGACAACCATGATGGTCGCCCCGATGTCCGGCACGTCCGTCCAGGGAAAGCCGTAAAACACGCTAACGTACGCGTCCACGGCTCGGGCCTCCCAGCGGCGCGCCCGTTCCATGATGTCCATCGACGGAGATTGGCCGGTCCATTGCAGCACCGTGGCGGTCACGATACCGGGCCTCCTCGTTGCCGTCGTGGGCCTGTAATCACCTCGCATGGTGCGTATCAGGGTACGAGCAGCTCGTTCACCCTGGAGACGCGAGTCGTAGTGCGGATAGCGCTTTACACAAAACGCCATATTTGCCCAACGCAGGAATTCCGCATCCTCGTTGCCGTGGGGGTCGAAGGTGGCAGCAATCGGTACGTCCGGGCCCACCACCTGCCGGACACGTTTGGCAATCTCGGCCTCTGGTCTGGGGATATTGCGCACGCCCATCGCACCGTGAAGTGCTAGGAACACCCCGTCAACCGGCATACTCCGCTCGAGGTCGGCTATCATCAGGCCCAAAAAATGATCGAATGAATTCTCGGTGTTCCAGCTGGCGGAGGAACCACCCCAGACACCCACCGGGGAGGTGAGACCAATCAACTCAATACCCTGATGCTCTCTGGCAACCTTGACGAATCCCCCTATGTAGCCACCCGAGTTGAGGAGTCTCTCTCCTCCGTAAGGTGGACTCACCCTCGTCCATCTCTCTATGTCCGAATCACCTCCGGGGCAGAATGTGCAGGTTTCATGGCTGTATTGCGCAACTGCTACACGGAGCGGGCGATCTACCCCTTGAGCGTACACGGCGGAGCTCAACAATACGGCCGCGGCAACGAATGCAAAGATCCTGCAGAGGCTTTTCATTTCGATCTCCTGAGAGGTCTATTTTGGCGCACAGGTGCAACTGAGAATGTAGCACTCACTTGAGCCCCCGAGGAAGCACGACGATATTGGCAACGATGACATCGTCCTGTCTTCCACCAAGTCGGAGCTTCAAATAATGTCATATCGAAGTCAAATCACCGCTGCGGCGGCCTTCGTTCTGTTCGCTGGAATTTGTCCCGCTGTCGCTCAAACGAACCCTACGACTCGGTTCGAGATCACCGTTCCCTCTGAAGTGCACGGAGACGCGATCACTGGCCGCGTCTATGTAATGATCGCGCGCAGCGGCGAACGTGAGCCCCGGCTCCAGATTGGCCGCCAGGGCGAGCCCTTCTTTGGTCGGGATATCGAAAACTTGAGCCCAGCCACTGCTGCAATCATAGATCACACCGACCTAGGTTGGCCCGTCGAATACCTGAGCGAACTGCCGGTGGGAGACTACTACGTACAGGGTTTCGTGAACATCTATTCTGAGTTCCGTAGGGCGGACGGACACGTGTTGTGGATGCATGACGACCAGTGGGAGGGCCAACACTTCAACCGTTCGCCTGGAAACCTGTATAGCGACGTGCACCGACTCCACCTCGATCCCGAGCAAGGGTTTGACGTGACGCTGGTCGCAGACAACGTCATTCCTCCGATCGAGATCCCCGAGAACACCGAGTGGGTGGAACGGTTTCGCATCCAGAGCCCCATGCTGACCGAGTTCTGGGGCCGCCCGATCTACCTGGGAGCTACGATCCTTCTGCCTCGCGACTATCACTCGACCACGTTCGACTATCCGGTCCTCTACAGGCAGGGCCATTTCTCACTCGGTAATCCTCACAGGTTCGAGGTTGGCACCGACCTGTACTACGAGTGGATCAAGGACGACTTCCCTCGGATGTTGGTTATCACGTTCCAACACCCAAACCCGTACTTCGACGATTCGTACGCGGTCAACTCAGTCAATGTGGGACCGTACGGTGACGCACTGCTGCAAGAGCTGATCCCAGAAATCGAGCGACGATATAGGGCGATCAAGCAACCATGGGCACGATTGTTGTCCGGTGGATCTACAGGGGGATGGGAGGCTTTGGCGCTCCAGATATTCAACCCAGACTTCTTCGGGGGAGCATGGTCGTACTGCCCCGACCCGGTGACGTTCACGAACGTCGAAGGCGTGAACATCTACGAAGATGAAAACGCGTTCTACAAAGACCGTGGATTCTTCCGAGTCCCCACAATCAACTCGCGGGAGGTCAACGGGGAAGTACGCGTCACCTCGGAACAGCGCAACCGCTTCGAATTGGTGAGCGGCACGAAGGGTCGATCAGGACAGCAGCTAGACATATGGGCAGCGGTAAATGGACCCATAGGAGATGACGGCTATTTCAAGCCACTGTATGACAAGCGAACAGGCGTGATAGACCACGAGGTTGCCAGATACTGGCGCGAGAACTTCGACCTGCTTCACCACCTAAAAACCAACTGGAGTTGGTTGGGACCCAAGTTGGTTGACAAAATTCGCGTATACACAGGCGACATGGACAATTACTATCTCAACTATCCCGTGATGGAAATGGAAGCCTGGATGAAAACCACTCGCGACCCTCACTACCCGGGTTTCTTCATGTATGGTCGCGGCAGGGGCCACTGTTATTCGGGTCCGGTCAGCACGGCAGACCGTTTGAGGGAAATGGCCCAATTCCTGATGTTGCAGCAGCCGCCGGTGTTGGATACGCCTTGGTGGAACTACTGATGCAGTGGGGCAGAGAGGCAGGTGCGGGAGGAGCGGGAGAGGAGAGAGGAGCGGGAGAGGCAGAGATGCGGCATTAGCGGCATTGGCGGTACAGTGAATGGAGGGTGATGGTATGCGACCTACTCACTACGCGCCACTCACTACTCACACAAACCGGAGTCACATCGTGAGCACCAAGCACAAAATCGGGTTGTTGATTTCCACTGCGGCGGTGGCGTCACTCACAGCATCCTGCGCACCTCGCGGGGACATAGTCACCGCCGATACGCGCTACATGGCCGAGCATTACAGCAAACACGAGTACCGGATCCCGATGCGGGACGGGGCTGAGTTGTTCACCGCCGTGTATGTGCCCAGAGATACAGCTCAGGAGTATCCGCTCCTGGTAAAGCGCACACCGTATACGGTTGCACCGTATGGTGAAGACCAGTACCCGCAATACCTCGGGCCAGTGGGATCGCGCAGGTTTGCCGAAGAGGGATACATCTTCGTCTATCAGGACGTGCGCGGTCGGTATATGTCTGACGGTGTGTTTCGAAACATGACACCGCATGCGGTCGAAAAGGACGCCCCAGAAGAT
>JBDHHK010000120.1:0-13448 GCA_039589395.1 Gemmatimonadota bacterium | reverse complement strand
ACATCTCTTTAACGGTGGCGTTCTCAGGACAGTACATCATGAAGAATCCCGACTTGAGAGCGCTGATCCCGCGTTCGAAATAATCCTGAATACCTGTCTCACGGAAATATTCGAGGAACAGTTCGGCAAAAAGGGTCTCCCGCGAGTCGTTCCATTCTCCATCCGAGTTCATCACTCCAAACCCGCCAAGTGCCGGAACGTAGATGAACGGCGGTTGCCACACTTGTTGCGCCATTGAGAGCTCGTCGAGCGTGCGCTGCCCCCAAAGTAGATATTGGAAATCGCCTGTTGCTCGGTACGAATAAAGCAGTGCCTCGGCTGTCCAGAACATCGAAAATGTGTTCTGCTTGAACATTGCGTTTCGTTCTATCTTCTTGCCAAGGTACCTGTCGCGTCCCCACCGGCAGCACGACCAGTACGTCTCGAAGTCTTCCCACCTTCCCTCGGGCACGATCTCCTCGAGAACCGCATCCATTGCATGCAGCGCAGCGTCATAATAATCCCCGTTTCCCGTGATCTCCGCGAGCTTCAACAGAAAGGAGACGCTCATGCTGGTCTCGGGCGTCTGATTCATTACAGGGCCGGGCTGCTGGGTTTCGGGATGGAGCCAACCTGGGAAGAATCCATCAGAGTCCTGAAGTGAGATCAGCCTATCCGCATAGGTGCTGGCGTAGTCGAGGAGTCGTTCATCCTGTTCGAGTTCTTCGTGCCAACGCAACATCAGTAGCGCGGTCCAGCTTGCGTCCAGGATGTGGTACCAGTCAGTCGTGATTCCGTGATCGCGTGGACTGCGGTTGGAACTGGTCCAATACGCTCTTTCCCACCCTAAAGGTCGTTGCACTTCGGAACCGTTCACGACCAGAGTCTCGTTGTCCGTACGAATCACAGATGGAAACAGTCCGTCATCCATAGGAGCTGCGAGCGCCAACTCCTTAGTGAGACGAGCTTTGCGTAGCAGTTCTTCATCGCCGAGGCTGCGAGCGTAACGGTACAAACCGGAGGCACTGCGAAGCGACGAGAACCAAGCTTGATTCCAGATTGAAAGAAACTCGCGCTGGTACCATTCGCCGGGATAATTGGGAGACTGGGAGATGTTGACAATGAACTGCGGTGCGCCCACGCGCACCCCCTCCAAATCGAACTCTTGCCAGACGAATTCACCCCAGCCGTCGAAGGCCCAAGCGTACGTGTGGCGTGCGTAGTCCTCGAGGCGGGGCGGAGTTGGTTCTCCGGCATCGTAAAGCGGTTTGGCCCAATTGCTCCAGAGGAATCGAGCGACCTTTGACCAGGGGTTTCGTACCTCACCGCGATCGTGGTAGGCGGTCACGTAGAAGCTGAGCTCAACCGTTCCCGCAGCGATTTGCATCCCAGGCTTCTTTCGAAACAGCACATGCTCAGGGATCTCTGTTTCTACCATCCCCAGCCACATTCTGCCGTTGGTGGCGTCGTAATCCAAGAACCACGGATTCCCCGGCTGTTGCCCAACGACGTCAAGATCAGGCACGATGGCGAGCGTAACCGCGCCCTCCTGAACGATCAGCGCAGGAGACCGGAAGACGTGCTGCCCCACCACATAGCCGTCTTCCGGTGTGAGATGTGGAGACCACCAGAAATCTGGCGCAACCGATAGTTCGAACTGAATCGCCAGTTCATCTTGCGCCGTGTCGTGCGACACTTCCCACCGCATGTGGACGTGCTGCCATATGTCGGCCGCGTCGTTTATCTCAACGACTGGTGTTCCCAAGCCTAGCAGCTCCGGGAGCGAGAATGTCGCCACAGGTTGGTCATTCAAAAGGATGCTGTAGCCGGAGTCGGATTCTGTGACGGCCATAGTGTCGTCGCGGTCGAGTCCAACGCTGCATGCAGGTACCAGATACAGAAATCCAGCGACGAGTGCACGGAGAAGGTGCGGCAGACAATCACATGATCCCGTCAGAGTCCTCATCGGTATCCTTTCTAGCTCGCAACGGCGTCAACTCTCAGGTGATATCGCACTTACTCACGGCGTAGAGTATACGTGCCGCAACGGTCACGTCCACCCGTCTCAGCGAATGCGATGGTGGAACTAGCCGCGGAAGAACGCAGAGGAACGCGGGTCTTTTTCTGGGATTGGGCGGGGTAATCAACCCCCGCCGTTGTCTGCGTTTTTCCGCGTTCCTCAGCGGCCGAAACACGGGCGTATCTGCTGGCTCACCCGGAATTCACTCAACCCCTTGCATACCGTGTGTCACTGAGCACAAGATTGCGACAACGAAAGGGGGTCCCACGATGTACAGCCACCGAATCATCAGTCTCTTGATTGCCTGCCTTCTCGTATTCAGCGTGGCCTACGCTCAGGGTGTCAACGGCACGTTGCTCGACCTGGCGCGCATGAAGGACGACGTATCAAGCAAGCGAATCAGCAGCTTCGACCGGAGCGGAGGCAACAACGACCGGTTCGAGCACATACCCGACGGCGAATCGCGCACACTTTTCGAGGTCGAAGGTTCAGGGATGATCAATCACATCTGGATCACGATTGCCCCACCACCTCCGACATTGAGTCGTAACGACATCATCCTGCGCATGTACTGGGACGGTTCCGATACACCTAGTGTGGTAGCCCCTATAGGCCCCTTCTTTGGTCAGGGTTGGGATGAGAGTTACAACTATTCATCTCTGCCACTGGCCGCAGGTCCGGTCGACGGAAGAGGCCTGGTTTCATACTTCGTTTTGCCATTCGCGAACGGAGCCAGGATCGAGGTCGAAAACGACGCGGGGAGGGACATCGACGCATTCTATTACTACGTCGATTATGTGGAACTCGAAGTGTTACCCGAGGGTATGGGCCGATTTCACGCCTGGTACAACCATGAGCTAACTGAAGCGCTCCCCGATGGCGAGAACGAATGGTCGGTACTCGGACCTCAGGGAGGGAACACCACCGGCGAAGGCAACTACCTGATTGCGGACATCGAGGGCAAAGGTCACTTCGTAGGCGTCAACTACTTCGTGCACTCGCCGAGCCCGATGTGGTACGGAGAAGGTGACGACATGTTCTTCATAGACGGTGAACCGTGGCCACCTTCGCTCCACGGCACTGGAACAGAGGACTACTTCAATACCTCGTGGTGTCCGGACACCCTTTTCAGCCACCCCTACTACGGCTACGCACGAGTGAACGACGACATCGGATGGCTGGGGCGAACGCATGTGTATCGGTTCCACATTGCCGACCCTATCTATTTCGACGAGTCGCTCAGGTTCAGCATCGAACATGGGCACAACAACAATCTCACTCTGGACATGGCCACGGTCGCGTATTGGTATCAGACTGGGCAGGCCAAGCCGTTCCCTCCCCTACCCGACCGAGCGGCACGCGCACCCAAGCCGTTCATCGGACCGGTCGAATTCCACCGCTGGCGTCACGAATGGCGCAAGAACATGGGCGACGGATCACGACTCTGGGGCAACGAAACGAGACCGGACAGCACGCGATAGGAAATGCTTTCGATCGAGAGATGGAGCAATGAAACGCTTGTTTGGAGCAATGTTTCTCCCGTTACAGATGATTGCGGGGTTGCTGGCCACCGGGTGGCCGCCGCCGATACCCTTCACGATGAAGGCCCGTGACGGAGTCACAGACCTCTTCGGACCAATGTGCAAGCCGACCAACTTCGATTCCTCGAGCAGATATCGGGAATCAACTGCATCTATCCGGATCCCCAAAACACGTAGCGTGGGATGCACGAGCTTTGCAGCGGGGGAGGTAGCGTAGAATGGCAGGCGAAAAACGCGGATACGTTCACGTTTACACTGGTGACGGGAAGGGCAAGACCACGGCGGCCATTGGCCTAGCCGTGCGTGCTTCCGGGCACGACCGATGGACATACATCGGTCAATTCATGAAAGGACAGCATTACGGCGAACTAGCAGCTCTGGAACATCTCCCTCAAGTCACCATCGAGCAGTATGGAGACGAGGGCTGCATCCGGAAAGAAGAAGTCACGGCTAAGCACGTAGAAGACGCCGTTGCAGGACTGGAGCGCGCAAGGAACGCAATGATTTCGGGTAAGCACGACATAGTCGTGCTGGATGAAGTGAACGTTGCACTCTGGTTTGGATTGCTTACTGAGGACGCAGCCCTGGCTCTATTGGACGAACGCCCGACCGGTGTCGAGCTTGTGCTCACCGGTAGGCGCGCTCCGCAGGCTCTGTTGGACCGCGCCGACCTGGTGACCGATATGATAGAGGTCAAACACTACTACTCGAAAGGTGTAGTCGCGAGGAAAGGGATCGAGTTCTAGAAACTACTGCCGCAGTGCCTCGAGCAAAGACAGCTACAACAGCCGGCAGGTATCTGAGAGTCGTTATCAGAAGATCCTATCTCCTGGCGGCCTTGAAGCTCCTTTGCCTGCAATGCGTCCTACCTTCTACGCGGACCGTTGCCAATCTCCTCCTCAGACTTCTTCTCCGGCGCCGACCAAAACGTGGAGTTTTCGGGTCGGGTGGCTGCGACCTCGGCGGCGTAAAGCGCAGCGTTGAAGACGATGCGGAAGTTTCCGAACGGCTGTCCCCGCCACTGCGGCCGCATGCCTAGAAGGATCACGTGTCCGTCGCCGTGATCGACATCGAGGGCGCTAGCGTAGCCCTGGAGAAAATCCTCACCGAGGAGGTAACCCGAAAGAAGCGGCGAACCGGCAGTCTGGTACTTTGCGAGTACCGCCCCTTCAAATCCTTCCTTGATAGCAAACACCGGGCTTCGGCTGACAAAGATCTTACTTCGCTCAGGCATACCCGACATTACGGGATGCGAAGGATCGACCTCCATTTCGAGCAGCGAACCAGACATGAAGAACTCGGTGCGGTCTATCTCAGCTACCACATTTTCCACCGGAAGGTGCAGCTGCTCGATCGCAAACAGGCTTCCGTTGTTCAGTGTCACTAGTGTACCACCGGCTCTCACAAACTCATCGATTGCGCGCACGCCCTCTTCGCCAATACCGCCTGCGTAGCGGGGTGGCACACTTCCATTCGCGTATCCGTTTAGGATCTGCCCAGCACGCAGATCGACGATAAAGAGCACGTCAAACCTGCTTCGCAGATCGCCAGCTATTACATCGTGGTTATAAACGCTCGCGAATTCAAAGCCGAACCGTTCAAACAACCAGCGAGTCCAGCCCTCGTCGATGGCGGCTTGCCATGGACGGTATAATCCTATACGAGGTTGCGAAATCGCTGTTCCGGCAGCGCCAGTCCTCTCAGCCTGCAGTGCAAAGTCACTGACGATCGAGTTGAGGGTAGAACTACCGAGGTTGGTGATCACGTACCGTCCGGAAGTGCCCGCCATGCCGCTGTCACCTGGGGTGCCGGGTTGGAACCGCACGCGGCCGCCTTCCCGCCAAGCTCGATTGATTGCCTTGAACGCATTGGTCTGAGCCGCATCAATCGCAAGTGCTCCGCCGCCCCCGGTCGCACGTCCTGGTGGAGGGACGATGCCTGCAGCATTGGCGTTCGTGTTGTAACCAACCCCGATGGGGCTGTCGAATAGCGCCGCATCAGCGACGTCAGCGTTCCAAGCGACTGCCTCTCCCTGCACGAGGCTCATGGCAGAACGAACTTCATCTGTTAGCGGTGCGGCTGCCTCGATCACGCGAACGTCCATCTGATACGGTAGAGTCCAGCCCGATACATCGTAGGGCGGTTCGGGCGGTCCCTCCGGGTACTGGCGCAGGTCGGGATAATCCTGCACGGCAAACAGCTGCCGCAGAAAGTTGGCGTTCTCCTGATCCATCGGGAGCACCCAGGTACCCTCGGGGATCGTACGCCCCTCGTACAACACCGCTCTATCCAGTTGGTGAACGACGACGCCGTTGAACGCCAACCGGCGCAACATCTCCACCGCCGCCACCGGGTCTCTCTGATCCCTCGGCACGAAGTAGCCATACGGGGGACCGCTCCTGTACTTGGCAATCACGTCGCGCGCTGCTTGATATCGGTTGTACAGAAAGTCGTACTTGTACTTTGCTGCGGCATCGACGACCGAGAAGGATGCAGTCACCATATACTCGACGGCGTCACGGAGCCTCCACCATCCACCAGTCCACGGACTTGCATAGAGCGACTGCGGTCGGAGATCCCTGGAGCTCGATGGGAAATCCGAAATCGTATAAAAATGCGGAGTAGCGTACCGGTAGAGTCCGGTCTCGGTCATTAACGACGTCACATTGTGGAAGCTGTGTGCATGATCGATGAACCCCGGATACCAATCGTCGAAACCGGTTCCCATGTGCACCGCACCTATCTGACCGCGCTCCTCCAATGCCTGGGCCATCGACATTCCCAGCAGGTTTACCTGGCGCCACATGAGGGGGTGTACGTAGTCGGAGACGGGCTCCGCGAATGGAGGAATCCATATGCGCGCGGGGAATGGCGCAGTCTGGTGGTGGTTGTAAAAAATCTGCGGTTCCCACTCGCGGACCACGCGCGTCACCACCCGAGACTCGGGCACGTTCAGCATGTATCCATCGCGGTTGTTATCGTGTCCGATGTACTTCTGATATAACGCCGGCATCGACGATACTTCAAACGGTGTGCCAAGATTGGAGTGGTACCACTCAGACACCATGTTCTGGCCATCGGGGTTCATCGCGAACCAGAGCATCAGAATCACGTTGTCGAGAATCGCCCTGATTTCTGGATCGTCGTCCCCAGAAACCAGATCGTAGGCGAACTGAGGAGTGTGCTGAGCGCCCGCCACCTCCGTCGCGTGCAGGCCCCCATCTATGTGCACAATCGCCTTGCCTTCTCTCGCCAGCGCCTTGGCCTCTTCATCACTCAGACCATCTGCGCGTGCGAGACGCAACGAGATCTCCTTGTACCGTTCGATGTTCGCGAGATTCTCTGCAGAGGATATCAAGGCGATATACCAGGGCCTGCTCTCCGAGGTCCTGCCTACTTCCATCAATTCGACTCGGTCACTGGCTGCGGCTAGGCGGCGGAAATACGTCAGTGACTCATCGTAAGACGCTAGGTGGAAATCTGCTCCAGCCTGGTAGCCCAACACCGATTCTGGGCTCGGGACCTGGGCGTGGGCGCGCGCGATCAAAGCGCCAAACAACGAGGGGACGGCCAGCATTGCCACTGACCACCGCACTGTTTTCAGCATAACGGACTCCATTCGTCTGTATCCAACATCCAATTGTGCCGATGTAACCTCACTGAGTCTACCACGGAGGGACGCGGACAAACGCGGAAAACAGCGGAAGTTGGGTTACCCCACCCAGCCCCAGCCAACCTTCTGCGTTACTCCGCGTATTTCTGCGGCTACTGTCATATTGCACGTCTGCGCACTTCCGCGTCAGTCAGCGGCAAATCGACAATGAGGTAATCACACAACTCTGTCGTCGAACGAGATACCCATGTTCTCGAGTTCGTCGAGTATGGGATTGTACATATCCGGTTTCACCGGCGTCACGACACCGCGATCCGCGATCCTTCCTTCCAACGCCATCCGTGTGGCTATTGCGAGCGGGAGGCCAACGGTCCGAGCCATAGCGCTATCACCACCAGGAATTCCGAACTCAACCAGCGTTGACCGCAGCCTCTCTTCACCCGAATCGTACCCAACCACGAATTCGTGCTGCATTACGATCATGTCCCGCTCGCCCGCCGCGTAACCACACTCATCGAGCATGCGGTTCCCAAGCACCTCCATGTTCGAGCCTTGGTCGAACGGCAGCGGCTTGTCCGAGAACATGCCGAGCCATTCGAGGTTCGTTATCGTCCGGTGGTCAGTTGGGATACCAAACCGCTGTGCAATTACGGTTCTCGGATCCTCTGTTGATCCAAGTAGATCCTGCATGAATCTGAAGTGGGTCATCCCCTCGACGTCACTGCGCCGATTTGTCTCGAACAGGCCGAGTTTCACCCATGGGTACCATGCTTCGCAATGCCCAGTGTTGCGCAGAGTGCCACGGAATAGAGTCTGCACTTCCTCGATGTCATACATTTCGACGTAGTGGGTGGAATCTCGATTCGGATAACCCTCGAACTTGCCGACACCGGCAAAATCTATGATCTCCGGCTCCTTGAATAGCTCGCCGCCTGGGATATCGACAACTTGCCCGTCCTTTAGATACCGAGCGTCAGACACTGCTGCTTCGAGCACTCCCCGGGGCGCCCACGAAAACTTGTAGCCAATTGGATTGGTGTTGGCGTCGGGTGCAGGAAGACCACCACAGTATGAGCGGAACGATAGGACCATGCCGCCTCTGTCATGAGCATCGTGTATGATGCGCATCGCAGACATGTGGTCCATACCTGGGTCGACACCGCACTCATTGATGAACATCAACCCCTTGTCAGCTACCTCAGCATGCATCTCCCTGAAGGCTTGTGTGACGTATGAGGCGGTGGACATGCTTCGGCCGTGCTCGAGACACAACCGAGCGACTCTTGCATGCTGGCTACCCGGTAACAGCGACACAGCGAAGTCGTTTTCCTTGATCAGCGTTGAAAGCCCAGCATCGTCACTGGCATCAAACTCGATGCCAACTGCATTTTCGTGATCGGCTGTGAGCGACGTCGCCTTGCGGAGCACGATGTCGGCGACTGTGAGATTAATGTCTTCCAGTCCCGCCAGGTAATCGATTAGTGGTTTTGCAACGAGTCCAGCACCCAATACCAACACTTTCTTCATCGTCGTGAACTCCTGGTTGTTCTTCGTAGCGCTCCGCCGAAAGGCTTCAGCGCAGATATTCAGCCATGTACTCGTAGTTGGGGGTGAAATCGCCACGCCAGAGAATCACCGATCGTCGAATCGGCTTCGGTAAGGCCACTTTGTCGAACAGTGGCTCATCCCAGTCGGCAGCGGCCATTGCACCAATGAACGGCGAGAGCGCAGTACTGAAGGTCTCGCTGGCAGACACCGGCAACTCGCACGGAAGATTCCCGATCGCCATGACCGACAAGCCAGGCCCATCGAAGCCCGACGGTGCCGCTCGCGTTTCAGGATCGTAGACGTAACAAGGATCACCGGGTTCGGTATCTCGCACCGTACAAGCCAACGACCCGTCGACGTCGCACGTGATGTCACCCACGACTAACAGGCGAGGTGGAGCCGCGTCTCTTCCGAACAAGTCTCTCAGTTGCTGCTCGTTCGCGAGTTTTGGGTAATTCTCATCCCAGTAAATCCCATTCATCAGAACTGAGAGCAGTTCTAGCTGTGGACCAAACTTGGACCTGTAGTCCGAGCCATGCGCGTAGTAGTCTTGGAGATCGAATTCTCTCGTCGAGTCAATCGGTTCAACCAGGTCCTGCTCTTTGTAGACTACCTTTACCACCTTGTTAGTTAGTGTCCCGCTCGCACTCAGAAACCACGGCAATTCCTCTGGACTTACTTCAATAACTGGCAGCAGGTCCACGATTTCCTGTGCTCCAGAAGAGACGTTGCCATAGCCCGTCACACCTATCACCAGCGGAGCGAGGCTCGCAGGCAATCCGTCCCGCGCAATCCGCCTACCAACGTCCAATACGGCTTGTTTCGCCGCATCGAGATTGGGATAGTGACGACACTGCCTCATAGCCAGAAACGGCGAAGTCTGCCCTAGTGATTCCAGCCGTCTGCCTAAGGTCCAAAGCGTGTCAACTGCACCGGCAAGGCCGGCATGGCGTCCAAAAAAAACGAGACGGATACCGTTCTCGTCAGTCACCGTCTCGTAGTCGAGAAGCGTGCAGCGCTTCTCCACCAACTTCTCCAACATCTTCATATTGTACGGTTGGCCCTTGATCGTGTGCGAGAAGAACATGTAGGCCTGGTCGTCAACGAACTCGCCAACTGGAATCTCCTTTACACCCAACACCAGGTCACATTCACGTACGTCGTCGACCAACGTTGCACCGGCCGCCTCAAACTGGGCATCTGTGAACGCTCGTCGTGGGAACCGCTGTACGTAGACTTGTACCCCACCGGCCACCAATCTGCGTATGTCGTTCGGGACCAAAGGGACTCTCGTTTCCCATTCGTTCTTATCTTCGAGCCGGATTCCAATCTTGGCTGTCACTTTTCGACTCCCCCTCAGGCAGCACCTACCGTCTGCCCTCGCGATCCCCTATTGCATTGCGAACCTGGCGAGGGTTCTGTTTCGGAAGAACACAGAAGATCGGTTGCTGGCCTCCCGTGGCGCAACTAAACTCCCTGGCGATTGGGCACTCATACGTTTCGCTCGCAAAGCTTGCAGGCAAGAAGATGGGCGTCAGTGACCTCGTTGACAGAATCTTTAACAAACCGTACTTGGACGAGCGCGCAGAAACATACCATCCGGCCAGAGATCTTGCGCTGGCTCTGCTGGGTACTATAGCGCTGCTCGGAAAGATTCGAGAACTGCTCGACTCACCACACCCTCAATCCCCGCCTGGATAGAACGATGGGTAAGTGACGAAACCCGCTGTCATCCAACGTAGCCAAGAGCTGCCGTTTGCGCGGTCTATCGCCGTCGCAGAGCAAGGTCAGCGAGCCCCCGTCACCTCCGGCGCCATTGACCTTAGCACCGAGCACACCGAAATCACTCGCGATCGATAAAACCTCTTCGGCCTTTGTGCAAACGAGGGCAGGGTGCAGAAACCGCTGCTGCTCTGTATTACGCGACATGATTTCCCCGAAGCCAGTAAAGTCGCCGGAAAGCACCGCGTCTCTCGCCAAACCTGCTAGTCGCCGCATTTCCTCCAAACGCGGATCCGCAGAGGCGTCGGAGCCGAGATCAGAAATCACCTGCTCGTGGATCTGACTGGAGCTGTGCGGAGTGCCCAAATACACAACCACGAGACGCTGTTCCAGTTCCCACCATATTGGATCCGGCAGCTCTAGGTTTGAAACGGTGGCATCGGGATAGTGGTGCATGTCTACGTAGTTGACACCTCCATACGCACTGCACAGCTGATCTTGAATGCCACTCTGTAGTCCCAGTTTCTCCGTCTCGAGTGAGTGAGCAAGGGACGCTACCTCGTGTTGCGAAAGTCGCCCCTTCGAGAGTCTGTCCAGCGCTCCCAACAACGCCACCGCCACCGCGGCTGATGTGCCAGTGGAGGCCCCAGGAGGAACCTCGGAGTAGATATTGATCCTTAATCCCGCATCTTCTGGAAGGTCCATTACATCTACAGCGGCCTCGAGAAGCGGGTGATGGTCATACGAGATACGCTTGGGATCCACAGCGAATCGCTCACCGTAACTCTCCGCAACGATCTCCACTCGATTGGCGGGTACATCACTGTCGCACGTTCGCGACCGAGTCGCAGAGAGAACCTGCACTTCCACGTAAGGGTACACGGCGATATGGAAGACCGCGCCATGCCCTGCGAACCAAGTATCTGTCCACCCACCCACGTCACAGATGCGAATGGGCGCAACGGCGTTCACGATTGCCGTACTCATGCTAGCCCAGTGCCACGTCCAGGGTCATCATGACTGCAAAGCCCAGCATTGCACCCGTCGTCGCAGCGTGAGAATGGCCGCCAGTCTGTGATTCCGGCACGAGCTCTTCGATGACGACGAAAATCATAGCACCCGCTGCGAAAGCGAGTGCGTAGGGAAGCAGAGGTCGAGCGAGAATCACGATCGCAGCACCTGTAACACCTGCAAGCGGTTCTACCATGCCAGACAGCTGACCGTACCAGAAACTCTTCAGGGGTGACATTCCCTCACGCCGCAATGGCATGGAGACCGCCGTGCCTTCTGGAAAGTTCTGGATACCAATTCCGATCGCGAGTGCAACGGCCGCAGCCAGGGTTGCGGATGGGAACCCCGCGGCAACTGCTCCGAACGCAACGCCAATGGCGAGACCCTCTGGGATGTTATGCAGCGTGATCGCAAGAACGAGCAGCGTGGTTCGTTGCCACTGAGTTTTCACACCCTCCGCCTGGTCCATTGATTTGCCTGGGTGCAGATGCGGGAGAAAAAGATCCACAAGCCGAAGAAATGCGGCACCCAGCAGGAACCCTATCGTGGCTGGCATCCAAGCCGGTACGGCGGCTTCTTCTGACATCTCGATGGCAGGGGCAAGCAACGACCAATATGATGCGGCGATCATCACACCGGCTGCGAATCCGAGCATACCATCCATGAATCGCCGATTCAGATCTTTCACTGGAAACACCAGTGCCGCCCCCAACGCCGTCACACCCCATGTAAACAGCGTCGCTATGAGCGCCTGAACGATTGGATTCAGTTCAACAAACCAACTTGGCATCGTATGTTGCTCCTGTGTTTCGCAATGACCGTTCTAAAGGGTAGCATACTCGGCCCGCAACTCGCACCCAGCTCCTCCAAATCAATGCAGAACACCTGGCTGTCCAACACGTCTGCACCAATCTCGATCAGATCTGGAATGATGTCTGCGACGTACCCATCGGAATGCATGAAAGCATGTTTGCCGTGACTGTGAGCGATATTCACTATTCTGCATTTGGCGAGTCATCGCTTTATTCGGCCAGCTACGTTGCCTCCCGCAAGAGCTTCTACCTCTGAGACCGATACTAGGTTGAAGTCGCCGACAATTGTCTGCTTGAGACAAGACGCCGCCACGCCAAACTCGAGCGCATCTTGGCTGCCCTTTCCGGTCAGTAATCCAAATACCAGGCCTGCGGAAAACGCGTCACCACCACCCACTCTGTCGACGATGTGAATCGGGTATGACCTGCTGATGAGAAAATCCTCACCGTCCCATAAACACGCAGACCATGTGTTGTCCGACGCAGAGTGGCTCTCGCGGAGCGTGATTGCCGCCACCTGCAGATCAAAGCGCTCGACTAGCTGGCGGGCAACATCTTCGTACGCAGCCGCATCGATTTCACCTAGCTCAGGATGGGTACCGCGGGCAACAATGCCAAAAACATTCGCAGCGTCCTCCTCGTTTGCGACAACCACGTCCACATACTCCATGAGAGGATCCATCACTTCCTTTGCACGCTCGCGAGACCAGAGCTTGGCGCGGTAGTTAAGATCCGTACTCACAGACAGTCCAGTGGCCTTCGCTGCCCTCACCGCTTCAGCGGTCACCGCGGCCGCGCCTTCACTCAACGCGGGTGTTATGCCGGTCCAGTGAAACCAAACCGCACCATCAAACACGTTTTCCCAATCGATATCGCCAGTTCCGACCCCAGCAATGGCTGAATCGGAGCGATCGTATAAGACACGCGACGGACGTTGTGAGGCTCCGTGTTCGAGGAAATAGGTGCCGATTCGATGTCCATCCCTCCGGATGAACGAGGTGTCAACGCCGAGGGATCGAAGCAGATCCACGGCCGCCTGCCCTATGTCATGAGCCGGAAGCACGGTAACGAAACGGGACTCTACATCCCACTGTGCCAGAGCCACAGCGACATTGGCCTCCGCACCACCGTAGGTGACTTCGAGGGACCTTGCTTGCCTGAGCCGTTGACCAGCGCGAGGCGAGAGCCTCAGCATGATTTCG
>JBDHHK010000119.1:0-22914 GCA_039589395.1 Gemmatimonadota bacterium | reverse complement strand
ACCTCGTTCGCGAACCTCTGGTTGAGATCTTCGCCACCGCCGCGATGCATCGGGATAACTACCCTTGGCTGGAGCTTTTCAATCGTGTAGAGATCACCGTTGTTGACCACAAACCCTCCTCGGCGCCCGAACGTCGATAAAAAAACCACATCCACGTTGTTTTGTTGGGCAGCCAAGACGCGCCGGAAGAACCAAGAGCGGTACTACCGATTTGAGAGACATACGTTCCTCCAGCAGTTGTCTCTAGTCACCCGCTCGAGCTGAATTGGTCCCCAGTTTCAGTTTGCCTACCGGTCAGCTGCCAGACGATGTCGCTGCGAGACTGGACTTGATGCCTGCGGTCAAAACGACGAGTGCAACCATTTGTACGAGGTGAAATACCCCGTTGTGATCAAATGGCCATAGAAGCGTGAACGATACAGTTCGCGTTGCCTGAATCGCCGCTGCCACGATGTTCAAAGCGATTCCGAAGGCCATGAGGCCCATTCCTCCGGATCTCGCGGTGACGGCGAGCATACCGTAAACGCCCAGCGCGAATAGCATCGCTACCACTTCATAGAGCACGAAGATCAGAAACGCACCCGGCGCGAAACGAGTCACTCCGAAGAACAGCAGCGCGAGTAATACCAATATCGGTAGCGACGACCGCGCTGGAACGAAGCCGCGCCAATCGTATATCGCGCCAACCACGAAGAGTGCGACCGTGAGTCCCAGGAGAAGGAAGAGTGGAATCCACAATAGGTTCCAAACCGTAGTCGACCAAACGAACCCATGCGCGACCGCGCCGAGCAACGCTGCCGCAGCGAGCAGCCCGAACACCCAGCACCACAGTCCGACTTTCCAGCCAGCCAGTTCACTGAACCGCAACAGGTAGACGACACACCCTAGTGCAAGCAAACCAAGCGCCACGTCCGTCGCTGCCGTCGTGAGCTCGGTTTGCGCAGGATTGAACTGCATCAGACGACCGGCAAGGTTAGGATCAACTCACTACCGACCCGTTTTTGCCTATCAACGATTTGGTTCCCAGTTCTCGATGAAGGTTGATTCGCCCCGTTCGTGCTCATCGACCAGCGCCTGAAAGATGGCCCGCAGCTGATCGTAGGGCAGCGTTCCAATGATCATCCTGTTGTTGATGATGATTGTAGGGGTTGACCTTATGCCATGCTCGTACTGATCGGAGGTTCGTTCGTATTCTGCGCCAGTGGCGATCATGCGGTGCACCATTTCGATCGTCGCCGAGTCTTGAAGCGCTGCCTCGACTCCATGTCGCTGAGCCAGTGCCAATCTCCACTGGGGGTCCCGTGCCGCTCTGAGGTTGGCAAAAACCTCGTCGTGAATCGCCTTGAACTTGCTCGGGTCGTAGGTCGATATGTACGAAACTTCGCATGCGCCGGGATGAAGGTCTTTCGCAACCACATCATTACACTGCGCTTCGAGCGGGAAGTGCTGAAACGCAATATTCATTTGGCCGGCAAACTCTTCCTTGAGCTGTTCGAGTTGTTCAGCGAGGAACCGGCAATCGGGACATAACAAGTCAGCGTATTCTACTACCCTGATCGGTGCATCCTCGAAGTTCTCAGTCGCCTGTGCCGACATCAGCGGTGAGATGAAGCTAGGCAACCGTACTGTCGGGAGGCTATAAAACTCGCGAACGATGCGAGTCGATACGCCACCCGTCTGCGCATCCTTTCTAGCCTCATGGTAAAGGGCAAATCCATAGGCACCCGCCAGAGTCAGAACACCATATGTCGCCAGGTGCCTCACCGAGGGCCGCATGTATGTGACGGCGAATCCTTCAGCACCGTCGCTCGCCGGGTACTTCCAGAATACGACCAGGCTCAATATGGAAAACAGATAGAATCCCGAGCAGTACAGACAGAGGCTTCCTAGAATGAATACCGACACCAGAAACAAAATCACGACGCCGATCACGTTCAGAAGTGCGATGCTCCGGTTGGTGCGTTCGAACTCAATCGAGGGGAAAACCGCACCTACCGATACCAACAATCCCACGACCAGCCCGAAGTAACCCAGTGGCACACCGGCGATCTGTGATATGATTGAGTGTGCCGAGCTATCACAATTGAAGAAGGCGTTGATGTCACAGATCCCACCTTCGTATATGGTCAGCGGATAGTTCGCGGCAAAGAAGTGCTGAATGGTAATGATCGAAAACACGGCCATCCCGACTCCAAATAGAAAACTCAGCACTCGTGCCGTTGCGTTTTTATCGAACCTCATAGATTCCTGCATGCAGATCTCCTAGGTACTCACTTTGTGGGATTGCCCGCTGATCGACGGGCCGGAGAAAGATAGTCCCGATTCCCACACGCGGTAGCACTGCAACCTCACCTAGACTTGACCCCATTGCCGGGTTGTATCACGATGTCATATGACTCTCACCGGAGACCCAGCCTCACTGTGACCACTTTTACTACAGCCTGCCCGAGAAACTGCTACAGCACGTGTGGGCTGTTGGTACAGGTTGAGAATGGCCGTATCCGGCGCATAGAGCCTCACCCAGATAACCGAGCGACTGCGGGAGGTGCGTGCCTCAAGGGCCTCGGCTACTACGAACGCGTCTACTCGCCCGATAGAATCCTTCACCCGATGCGCCGAGATCGAAGCACTGGGCAGTTCCAGAGAATCGAATGGAGTGATGCCCTGGACCTCATAGTTGGGCACCTCGTTCGCCTCAGGGAGGAAAGCGGCCCGCAATGTGTGCTCTTCTACTCGGGGAGCGGCACTAAGGGTCTGTTGAACTCGGTGGGATCGGAATTCTGGCGGCTCTACGGTGGTTGCACCACAACCTACGGAGACCTCTGTTGGCCTGCCGGATTAGAGGCCACTCGGCTCACACTCGGCGAGAACAAGCATAGCGCACCCTGGGACATTGCGAACGCCAAGTTGATCGTGATGTGGGGCAAGAACGCTGCGGAGACCAACATCCACCAGATGACGTTTGTGGAAGAAGCGATCGCGAATGGTGGAAGACTCGTTGTCATAGATCCACGGCGCAACGAAACCTGCGAGCGAGCGGAGTTCCTGATTCAACCACGCCCCGGCACCGACGGCGCACTCGCATTGGCTGTCGCACGGATGCTGATCAACGAGGGCAGTTTCGACTCAGAATTCGTTGGGCGGTACGTCAACGGCTTCGACGAGTTTAAGGAGTCGTTGATCGGGTTCACTGCGGAAAAGGCGGCAGAGATCACCGACGTGCCTGTCGAACACATCAACCGGTTTGCGGAAATGCTCGCCACTTCCAAGCCGGTCACGATCTGTCCCGGCTTTGGCATGCAGCGATACACCAACTCCGGCCAAACGATGCGGTCGATTCTGGCGCTACTCGCCATTACCGGTAACTTCGGCAAGCCCGGGGCAGGTTGGGTGTACGCAAACCTGCAGAGCCACATCTTCGACTCAGAGAAGGACCCAATAGGCTTCTACCCGCCAGAAAAGCCGGATGGTGTCTTCAGGGTCTCGATATCGACAGCTCAGCTCGGCCGGCAGATCCTTGATGCGAGAGATCCCCCACTCCGCATGGCCTGGGTGGAACGCGGTAATCCTGTGACTCAGAACCCCGACACCGGAACGGTACTCGAAGCGTTCCGCAGTCTCGAGTTTCGAGTCGTGGTGGAGCAGTTCTTGACAGACACCGCTCGCGAAGCCGACCTGATTTTGCCCGCGAAAACGATGTTCGAGCAAACAGACGTGATCGGTGCGTATTGGCACCCATACTTGCAGCTGAAGCAGAAAGTGATCGAACCCCGAGGTGAGGTAAAGCCGGAAACGGAGCTGTACCGGCTATTGGCCCGAAGGCTGGGGTTTTCAGATGCAGAACTGGCAAGCAATTTTCCCGGGCCTTCTGACATAGAAGTCGAAGCGTTCCTGTCAGCGAAGCTGGAGCCCTTCGAAGGGTTGTCACTGGACAAGTTGCGCGTAGGTCCGGTGCTCCCTCCAGGTCACCAAGAAGTCGCTTTCTCGGACCTGGTCTTCCCAACGCCATCGGGTAGGATCGAGTTGTTTTCAACTGACGCAATGGACCGCTGGGGGGTCGATCCGCTCCCAACCTTTGCGGAGCCAGATGAGTCCGTTCGCAGCAACAACTCCATTGCTCAGAGGTTCCGTCTCAACCTGATCACCCCGAACACCAAGAACCGAATTCACTCGCAGTTCAACAACCTGCGCATGATAGGCCAGTTCGGAGATTCACCTTTCGTTTTGATGAATCCGGTCGACGCCGAAGTCAGGGGAATCGCCGATGGCGGGAAAGTGAAGTTGTATAACGACCGCGGCAGCTTGAGTATCACGACCAAGCTCGACAACGGTATCAAGCCCGGCTGTGTGTACGTCACCAACGGCTGGTGGATAGGCACCGGCGGAGCGGTCAATTTCTGTTCACTTGGCCGCGAGACCGATATGGGCTACGGCGCAGCATTCCACGACGTCCTTGTCGAAGTCGAGCCCGCCTGAGATGACTGTCGGATTCACCTTCGACCAAGCGAAGTGCACGGGCTGTCAAGCTTGTATTCTCGCCTGCACGATCGAAAACGGCTTGGCCTTCGATCACAGCTGGCGTACAGTCCACACATTCAACGAGCGGCACTACCCGCACCTTTCCGTGGAGCATCTCTCGCTCGCATGCAATCACTGCGAGGACCCGGCTTGCCTCAGGGCATGCCCAGCGAATGTTTACTCTAGAAACGCCGACACCGGATTTGTGCAGTTGGACGAGGCGAAGTGCATCGGCTGCAGGTACTGCATTTGGGCATGTCCGTTCGGGGCGCCGAGATTCGATAGCACTAAGGGAGTGATCGGTAAATGCACTTTCTGCGCTGACCGTCAGGCGGGGGGTAAATCGCCTGCATGCGTGGAGCTTTGCCCGACTGGCGCACTCGGGTTGGGTTCTATAGGGAGACAAGATCTTCGCCCAGTCGTTGCCGGTTTTCCACACACGAAACTCAAACCAGCGATCTCTGTCGCACCGGCCGCAGAAAGACGATCGCCCCCGAACACTTCGACCGCTGCACCGAACAGGCCGTTCGTACCGGGTCGCGAACAGAGGGAATTATTGCCCGCCCTACGCGACGAATGGCCGCTGGCCGCCTTTACATTCCTGGTTCCAGTTCTCGTCGGACTGTTGGCGACTTCGGTCTTCGCTGAGCATCCGCCAGCGCTCGGTTTCTTCCTTGGAGTCTCGACTCTCGCAACGGTGTCGAGTTTTTCTCACCTCGGAAGAAAGAAACGCGCGTGGCGAGCCGTGCTGCATCTCCAATCTTCTTGGTTGAGCCGTGAAATTGTGTTATTCGGCGTGATGATTGGGACTGGCGCTGGATACCTGACGTTCGCCCCAGACAACCGCCCGCTTGGATGGGTGGTGTTCGCGATCGGATTTGCCACGCTGATTTCGGTTGATCGGGTGTACGCGACCCTACCCCAGATTGACGGACAGCAATACCACAGCGCTAGTGCGACCCTTACCGGGCTCTTTCTTGTGGGGATCTTCGCTGCGAACCCTTTAGTCGCAGGTACAATAGGTGCTGGCAAACTCGTGCTCTACGTGCAGCGTAAGATCGGTTTCGGGAAGAAGGACAAACCGGTTCGGTTTGCACTATCTGCGGTTCGGATCGCTGGAGGGTTCCTGGTGCCCGTGATCGTTTGGTTCTTCAGCTCGGGGCACGTGAGCGCCTTGGTGATTGTTGCGATCCTATTCGGGGAGTTAATCGATCGTCTGGAGTTCTACGCCGAACTCGATATTGTGACACCTCAGAAACAGATGACGATCGACCTGCTCAAAGCTACCGCCTCCTGATCGATCGTTTCTTCGCCGCGCGCCGACGCAGAAATCTCACCCAATAGGACCACGCTCTCTTCCGAGGTGTACCCCCGGTAAACAGCTCCGCGCGGTCCAGAGCATCCTTGATCAGTGCATCATGAAGAGACCTGATCGCGAATAACCACGACCAATACGCTCTGCCGACAGCACGCATTTCAATAACGTGTCGTAAGATCACCCGATTTGCCGATACTTCTTCGATCTCGAATCTATGGCTGCCTCTGAAACCCACGGGCTTGGTGAAACGGAAGCGGATGCTCCTTCCTGGCTCGTACGCTTCCACGACGTACCTAATCGGACCGTGCCCCCCATCTGCACCAACACCAAGCGAACGATCGAAGCGCATTGGGGGCCACCGATCAAAGGGCCACAGCACATCGTGCTCAGAGGCGAGAAGATCGATCAGCTCTCCTGCTGTGGCCGCGGACGCACTCAGCCCACGTTCATGAACGTTGGTAACACGCACCCCTTTACGCACCATTTCGAGGCTCTCTCCACCTTCCGGATGATTGTCAGTTTCATGGAGCACTCCGCACTTTGAGCTTCCGCAGACCTGTTATTCTCCGATTGATTCCAGGGCCAATGCCGCAGCGACCTCGACGTATTGCCTGCATTGAGGGTGCAGATTCAGTTCTTCAAACGCGTCGCGACCTGCCTGGGTTCGAAAGTCGCAACCTATGAGTTCTCTACAATTGTCGCTTCCGAATCGAGCCTCGAACGCCTCTTTGAATCTTTGGACGGCTGCATAACAGTTCTCGTTAGAGTCGTTCGCGGAATCGCGTCCAATCTCGAGGCCAATCGCCAGAACGCCACCACTCACCGCCCCACATGTGCCACAGGTCATGGACATTCCTGCACAGAAACCGGTTGCAATCCGCGGAAACACCGGACATTCGATATGGCTTCTTTCGGCAAACGCAACCAGGAGGCTCTCAGTACAATTGAGTCCCGAGTCGAACAAATCGCCTGCTCTCCGAGCGACGTCGGGTAAATCCGTCATTCTGCTACTCCCACCTCTCAATAGTGACTCACAAGCACCTCGTCGTCGACTTCTTAGGCAATCGATGGGGTGGGTCTCATCAGGAGGCGCTGCTAGGTCTCCGCCGCCAGCGCTGCCTCCACCTGATCGATGACCCTCCTCAAAAGATCCTCATCGAGAACAATCGAACTCCCGACACGACGGTAGCAGTGCAGCCCAATCCACCCGTCATCGAAGTAGAGTTCCAGACTCGGCTTCAGTGATGTATGCTCTCGGACTATGCCACCAAGTGATAGAGTACCATCTTCTTTGGTCCAGACAGCCCGAGCCGTGGGGCTCCAGTCTCCCTCGAGGCCTACGTCAATTCGCGTCAGGCAGTGGAGGTCGCATGCTGACAACAGCGGCATCAACTCCATGTGAACCTACTTTCGTCTCCGTCGAGCGAACCTGAGGCCGGTCCAGGTCGTATCAACGGAACAAACCTTGTAATCGACCAGACCCGACGCCAGACCAGTCCTTCGCACGAGCGCCTGAGTCAGATCGGTATTCTTCCCCGAGGTCTTCTTTGGCCACATCACCCATAGACCGTCCTTTCCGGCCAAATTCCCCAATCGCTCGATTCGGCTCTCGAGATCTCTTCTGGAGCGCGTAAACCAGATGAGCAGGTCACACTTGCAGTCGGCACGCCTGCGAAACGACACATTATCGGGCAATTCGGCCAGGGTCTTTTCGAATCCCTGCGGTGCACCCACCAAGACGACCTTTGAACACTCCTTGATGCCCAACTTCTTCGGCAGTGGCGTACCAGAGTAAGCGGCAAGTGCCGATTTGTGTACTACCGGTTCTTTCGGAGGATTCGCAATCGCACGTTTCAACGATCCACGGATGCGACTCCACGGCGTGAACACAGCATCGGGGAGCAGTTTCTCGACGCGAGCTACTTTTTCGGGTTTGCCACCCACGAACACCAAAGGAACATTCCGCGTCGATTTGTATGTGCGGAGAGCCACACCTATGTCTCTGCCCTGCGAAGGCAATCTCTCTAGATCGATTACAACTGCGGCTGGCGGTCTGTTTCGAAGCTGTTTGAGGATGTCTGGTGATATCGAACCGTATGCAACTTCGTATCCGGCCGACCTGATGCGCTCGGCCCGCTCTTCTGACTCGGCAGGATCCCAATGGACATAGCGGATCCGTTTCATCTCAACCGCCCGCATCGTTTCGTAGGATCAAAATCAGCGACTGCGTTCCAATCAACCGAGTCGCGGATCGCGTGACACCCATTTGCGCTCGAAATCGAGCAACTGCGCCGGATGTCCCTCTGCTTCCAGAAACTTCAGCAGATTTTCGGCACTGATGGATGTGGTTTGCGCGTTGTCGAGCGGGTGGAAATTCAAGGGAGTGCGATCGAGTATCGCCTTGTCTACAGCCACCTTCACTGAGTTTGTCTTGTCATTCAAGATTGCGAACGGTGTGACGGCGCCTGGGATCACGCCAAGGAACTGAGCGAGGCGATCTGCACTACCAAATGAGAGTCGCCCCGCATTGAGACGACCCGCGAGCTCCTTGAGATCTATCGCGCGGTCCTCCAGGCATACGAGAAGCCACATTTTGCCCTTCTTGTTTCGCAAGAAGAGGTTCTTCGTATGGCATCCCTCGATCTCTCCGCGCAGGGCCTTGGCTTCTTCTACCGTGAACACCGGCGGGTGCACAACGGTGGAGACCTCGATTCCCAGCGAATCGAGTCTTTCAAACAATTCCTTGGGTGCGGCAGGGGCAGTTCCGTCTGCCAAACTCAAATCACTCATTACCGCCTCAGCGTCACCGTACCGTTGGCCGATATGGTCTTTGTTTACGTCTCACGCCCAAGATCCTTGACCGCATGAAACAAGCCCGACTATCGAGACCGACAAAAGTACTTCAGCATAACCCGTGACGAATCAATGGTATCGATCTCAAATTGCCTCAAAAGCAATTCCTCAAAAGCTGATCTTTCGTGGGAAACTTGTGGCCGGCTCAAACACTCCTCGAGACAGAACATCATGTCCACGTGTGGATGTGTCAGATTGGGAATGTCCACGACCATCTTCGCGCCATCTCGCAGCACCCTACTCAACTCCAGGAGAGAGGCCTCAACGTAATCGAGCGTGTAGTACTCCAGGACCCCAACCATTGCCGCGATGTCGAAGTAGTCGTCCTCGAATGGGAGGTCTGCTGCATCAGCGACGTACAGTCCTCCTACATCGACGGCGTTTTTTGATACAAACCTCTTCATTGCATCAATGAGTAGTGGGCTGATATCTACCCCATAATACGTTGACGCCCACTCGTGCAAGTGATGCGTCTTCAGGCCTGCGGCACACCCAACGTCTAGAAACCGCATTTCCGGGCCAGGATTCAGATACGCTCGCACGTCCGGTGCACCACCGTGGCAGGCGTCACCCGCCTCTTCCACAAAAGTCTGGAAGTCGGGGTCGAGCCTCAGATCATCCGGTACGCCGTTGAGTGGATCGATGCCGCTCTCATATTGGTGCACGGTCAGATCGTAAGCTTTGCGGATTCGATCGAGCTGTTTGTCCATCTCATCACTCATAGAGGAATCCTCGAGCAGAACAATCCTCGTCCGGAGAGGAGAGGTCGTGTGGTTTCTCCAACTCCTGCGTCTTCTGCCACTCATACTCGCTTTCTTTCACCCATTCATAAAGCTTCATCCAGACTTCCGGCATGTTCCCGTTCTGATCGTTCATGAGCTTGCATGTCGTCACAGCATAGAGACCGCCCTGGAACTCCAAAACGGTGACTTCATCATCGGATTCAACGTCGGGATTGACTCGGATCCAGAACTCGTACCCGTATTCCTTACGATCCTCTGAGGGATTCGGGTTGTTGAAGCCAAACACTGGATGCTTTTCGAGGTCCTCGAGCAGACCCCTGGGTTCGGCCCACGCTTGCAGCTTCAACCAGGCATCGTGTTCCGGCTCCTCACTCACCGCTCGCGCACTTGCCACTCGCATTGGCTCGAGGCGGACGATCTTCACGTCGAGATCTGGCATTGGCCCTCCAACCTGCAAGTTATCTTATTGTAGCACCATATCGATTCACGTTGCCGATGCCAACCGCTAATCCTCCCCCCACACCTCCGCCTCGAACGATCGGAGTTCCACGTTTTCGTCCCGCCACGCGTCACTTGGTAGTCCAGCTTTGGCACAAAGACCGCGCAGGTACTCCTCTTTATCCCACCCCTGCTCAAGTGGAACTTGTGGGAGTAACAGGCCCGAAAAATGTCCCTTGGAGATCATCAAGCCGTGCCGACCTACCTCAACCTCCTCAGGCAGAATTGGCATCATTGGGGTGAGTGCGCTGATCTCAACCGTGAGATCCTCGAGTTCGTCGACCGAAACCGCGGGGAAGCGAGGATCCTGTGTACCTGCTGCGACTGCCATCCGGGCAACCGATTCGATCAATGGACGTTGCGCTATCACCTCTCCGATGCACCCCCTCAACGCTCCACTTTCTCGTTGCCGCAAGGTTACAAAGGCAGCTCTGTGTTCCTTTAACGCTTCAGAATGCACTTCCGGGCTACCGGGGTCCCGCTGCTCCAGATGTTTTAGCAGAGTCTCACGTGCAAGAGTCAGCAACGCCTGTTTGTCTGCCTCGGTGAGCGCGCATCCGGCAACGCCGCTCGAGCCCGATGAGTGAAGTGACGGCTCCAAAAGAAGAGCCTCTTCGAGGACCGTTTGGACCGTTGAATCGAAAGCGGCAAACACTACTCTCTTGATGTCGGGGTTGATGTTCAGAAACTCTACAACCTCGTGCACAGCGATCGCCGCTGCTTCTCGGAGAGGATATCCATAAACACCGCAACTGATGGCGGGAAAGGCAATCGTCTGGATGCCGTGGTCGCTTGCGAGTTCGAGCGAAGAGCGATAGCACGCAGCGAGCAGTCCAGGCTCTCCACGATCCCCGCCATTCCAAACCGGTCCCACGGTGTGAATCACGTGCTTGGCCGGCAAGCCGTACCCAGCCGTGAGTCTCGCTTCTCCGGTAGGGCATCGTACACCAGGTCGAGATTCCGGCATACTCTTGCATTCCTCCAACAATTCACTACCTGCCGCTCGGTGGATAGCGCCGTCCACTCCACCTCCGCCCAGCATTCGTTCGTTCGCGGCAGTCACGATGGCGTCCACCGAGAGAGTAGTGATGTCAACCTGCTTGATCTCGATCCTGTTTTTGATCTCGGACGAATCTGTCATGGCTGAGGATTCTGGTCTTGGTCAACGAATTCGTCTAGCTGCTGAAGCGCCTCTCGCATCGCTACCAACGCTTCATCAGGAATAGACCGAGTGTCTATGTACGAACACGGTGTACGGCCCTCACCGATCTCGAGGAGCAGCTGAACTGCTGACGCAATCCCCTCCTTTGTATAGCGCAGCGTCGATTCCAACCTAGCACTCTCATGTTCGTCTGAGCTGTTCTGTCCCGCTAGGAAGGTGCCGAAATCCTCCCACACCGCTCCGGCAAAACGAACGTGACGTTCTTCCGACGCCAGCAGGTTCTCGGGCGGTTCATCCCCACCGATGTCAGTCGGCCTGGTCCGCAGCCATTTCGCCTGATACTCGAGCCGCTGAGCTTCCCTATTGTGCTCCTCGTCACGTGCGTCTAAGGCCAACTCCTGAAGACGATCGGCGAGCGCTCCGCGTACGTCAGTCATAACGTGCCGCTGCGGCGGCTTGGAGCTCGCCCAGAGATACCTCCACGCTATGATGAGCACGGGTACCAACGCGATTATCACCCATTCCATCGATCTAGACCTCCACTGAAACGCGAGCGTCGCAGCGCCGACACCGTTCGTCATCGCCTCGGACCGTATACGGCTCCCTCCGAATCCGGATCTGCAACACCCACCCAAAATCCTGACTCGGCCACAAAACGAATCCCATGGACACGCCCGAAACTACCGAGGCGCGGGATCGGTGTCACCGCAAGGCCCATTGTCCTGATCTTCTCGATCTGTTGCTCCGACCATCCATTCGGGCCCGATGTCTCCAATTCGATTCCCGAAAAGGCGTATGCAGAATCAAAACTCGGATGTACCCGCGGCGCGGCAGCTGCTTGCGGAAATGACAACGGCAACACAGGCGACGCGTTTGAGAACCAGTCGGTTTGTAACGCTCATCAATTACTGCTCATCTATTTCCGATCCACGTGACCACCTCGGCGACAATGTCGAGCGGAACTGAATGCCCTCCCGCAAACGGTTGGAATGTCACGTCATAACCGAGGCCCCGGAGGATGTCCCGAGCCCGTTCCGCAGTTGTTAGCGAAGTTGACTCGTCGGTCTCGCCGTGGGCAATGAAGACGGGCATGGCATTAGCTTCAGCCAGACTGCCCTCCGGAAACCATGCTGTGTCGAATCGGGAGCCGAATATAATCAGTCCATCCAATGTGGCGTGATTTGCCACCGCGGACTGATAAGCAAAAGCACCTCCCTGCGAAAAACCCATCAGATAGATCCGCTCTGCTTGATATCTGGCCCGCAATCCGTCCAGCACCCTTTTGATGTAGTCGAGCGTCAACTCAGAAGCTCGGTCTGCGGGTTCCCGTCGACGGAGATGTCGTAGACTCCAATCGTAGCCGAGTCTTCCATCTTCGTAGGTAAAAGCATACGGCGCCCGAACGGCCGCGAAGATGATGCCTGCAGAGGCGAATGGCGGAGCCAGTCCGATGAAGCGTTCGGCAAGGCTACCAAAGCCGTGGAGTCCAACAACAACAGTCCTGTGATCTTCGGGATCGTAGCCTGCGGGCGTTTGGACGAATGTTGCGAGTAGAGTCGGCGACTCGATGAAAATCATGCCGGTTTCCTGCGCCGCGAGCCCCTGGATCAGCAGCGACGACACCAAGCTGGTTACCGTTGCGCACGCCACGGTACGGCTCGCCCTGAGGCTCAGCCACCTGTGTTGGCGCAGATGAACATGTTTTCCGCGCGCGCTTAAGATTCACCCTCCGAAGCAAGAAGTGACGCAATCTTCTCTTCAGTGTAACTCAGCAGCTCACCCATGCGTCTTGCAACCTCCACTCGGGCATCAGCGTCATACTGCCCGTCCTCAATGAGCTGCTGCTTCATAGCCTTGAGATCCATGTATTCCTGGCGCGTGGAGTCATGGCATATGAGCAGTACGTGCTTGCCGTCAGTGAGTTCGGCTGAGAACAGGTTGGTTATCAAAAAGTCGGTTTCACGGTACACCCCGACTCCATGGTTGGCGGCGATCCGTTGCGCCTCCTCGATGGTTGCATCCATCTCCTCTGGATCTAACGGTGCACTGAGCGCCAACTTCTTGACGCCGGCGCCTACCATTTCCGCGAAAGCGCCGATACCACCGAGATTGTATGACCTTTGGTCGATCGACCACTCCGATGATTGGTGTAATTGGGCACCGTCCCCGCATCCGACCAGAATACCCACTACAAACAAAGGCAACAGCTTGTGCCTGGATAGGTTCATCTGAGCATAGCTCCTTCCGTTATCCCTCGCCACAGCATGTCACCGAAACTGGACATCGCTGTTTTCATACGTGCTGCTACGATCGGTGCGGGGGGCCCAGAGGACTCGGGGCACACCCGGTTGGTTCCACGGTATACATGATTCCTGCAATCTTCCAGCCGTCGTATGTGCGTATCAGGTTGAACACATCAACACCACAATGAGAGAACTCACCACTTCGGTGAAAGTCGTAGGGAGTCCACACGATCGCCATCCGACCATGCTGCAAAACGGTCGGTTCCCACATCCGCTCGAGAAAGTCATTGCCACCTGCCGCCAGATCGCGCAGAAACTGCGTGTGCGGTGTACGACTCAGATCAAGACTGTCCCCAGATTCGCGGAGCCGGAAATACTGTCCTTCCAACAGAACCGCTGCCCTGCCTAACGCTGTGTCACTTTCGGCGAGAGCATCAAAGAACTGCTGCACTGTCGATAAGATGGCTTCACGATCCTCCTGAGCGCAGGCCGGCGACGCGGTCGCTGTAAGAACAGTGAACGCCACCACGGCGACTGAGCCAAAAATCGATTCCGTAAACCTCTTTAACAGGCAAAAAAGCTCTTGTGTAGTCACTAGTTCTCCACGAACGCCCATCGGACGCTCACATTGGCGACCACCACGATGTTACGTGGTGTTATCTGTGGGCCACGCGCGCCGGCTCCCGAAAACTCCAGCGCGCGAGCTTGAGGAATCGGAGACGATTGAGTTGAGACTTCAACAAGCTGGCCCAAGTGTCCGCCAGCCGCCGCGGCGATGACCTCTGCGTCTCTCCTCGCCTCGGCTATGGCTCTCCTCAATGCTTCGTCACGCGCACCTCGTTGGTCGGAAGCACCAAATTGAAGCCCGGAAGCATCGGTGGCGCCCGCCGCAAGCGCGGCCTCGATAACTGCTGGCAAAATGTCAAAGTCGCGTACGGTCGCACGCACCGAGGAATTCGCATCGTAGGCGATGATCCGAGCGCGGTCGCGGTCTCTGATCGGAGTCACACGGTAATGGGCAGTAGGCAGCGACTCGGGAGAAAATCCAATGGTCTTGAGCGTGTCGATCACCATGCCGATTCGATCATCCATTGCGGTAGCGGCAAGAGTCGGGGTGGAATCTCGAACGTGTACACCGAGAGTCAGAATCGCATAGTCAGCCGGGATCTCTACTCGGCCGGTGGCCCCAACGGATATCTCGGCCTCCACTCCAGCGTGTTCCTGACCATTCATTGACACAGCGGAAACAGTGAACAGCAGTAGTAATACGCTCAGTCTCTTATCCTTCATTTCTCAACTTCCTCCTCGGTCTCTGTCCGGTATGTCAGCCCAGTGGCTTCTTATGGGTAGCAACGCGGGATCCCTACTCCCATTCACGCCTTGCTCGACGACACCTTAGTTAGCACAGCAACGTACACCGGACTGTCCGAGTCTATGAACCGTTCGACCGACCACCGAGTCCCTTCAACTAGGGCTTTCATCTCGGCTCGCGATACCAGCAGGTAGTCAAACCAAGGAGTCCGAAAGGTCTGATAGCGGACTCGTATTCGCGCCTGACCCGCCATCCTACCGCGTCTGAGGTTGCGTCTGTGATAGCGGAGATGGAGCGGGTCATCCGTGGCGTACGGATCCAGCGTCTCGGCAATGATACGTCCACGGTCGCTGGTGATCGACGCAAACCGATCCAGCAGCCAGCGCGCCCGCGTCCTGTTCTCCATTAGGCCGAAGTTGTTCCCCAGCATCAAAACCGTGTCGAAACGCCCGAGTCGAGTACTGACTTGCGTAACCGCGAGAACCCGTGCGCGCCGCACGCCGCGCAGCCGGCAGGTTTTGATTGCGAGTGGGGAGTTGTCGATTCCGACCACTTCTTGGCCGCGAGCCTGCAGGTGAAGCGCAGCTCGCCCGGCACCACACCCCACGTCCAACGTGCGCCCTTTCACATACCGCATCGCTACACGTTCATGCTTCGGCCACTGCCTGAAAGGAGCGAAGTACATGCCCACGCTGGGCGGCTGCTGGATGATGCCGTCGTCCCGCTCGACGAAGACGGGGGTGTCTACGCCGAGGTAGTGATCGTATGTCATCCTACCATGGGCGTCTTGGCTCTTTGTCAGCATCTGGGAACTAGTCTTTCTTGCGTTCCTGATATTTCGGGTGGTGCTTCAGCGTCTTCATTGCTGTTTTCCAATCCGACACTGCTGCAGCTCGGGCCACGGGGTCGGTCTTCCGCCGCTCATATGCGGCCTCTGCCTGGAGTTTCCGAAAGCTGTCCAAGCGACCCTGCTCCAGTTCGCCGCGCTGTACGGCTCCCTGAACCCCACAATCGGGCTCGCCCTCGTGTCGGCAATCGCGGAAACGACAGCCCAAAGAAAGCTCCTCGATGTCCGGAAAGGCGTGTTCGAGTCCTTCTTCCAGCGCCCAGACGCGCAGCTCTCTGATGCCGGGCGTGTCAAGGAGAAGCGCACCACCCGGTATCCGGAAAAGTTCTCGCCGGGTAGTGACGTGGCGTCCCTTCCGGTCACTTCCGCGTACCTCACCCGTTGAAGTGATAGATGCACCGGCGAGCAAATTCACCAAAGTCGACTTTCCGACTCCTGAGGGTCCGAGAAGAGTAACTGTGGAGGCAGGCTTTAGCGTGGCCTGAAGATCGTCGATGCTTGCGGCATCTTCAGAGCTGACACACCTGACCGGTATCCCCATTGCGACGGTCTGAGCCTGCAATACCCAAGCTTTCGGATCTCCCTCCAAATCCGATTTTGTGAGTACGATCTCAGGAGACGCTCCGCTTTCCCACGCCACAGCCAAGTAGCGCTCGAGACGACGAAGATTCAGCTCCCTGTCCATGCCGTGAACCACCCAAACCTTGTCCACATTCGAAGCGAGTACCTGTTCATTCCCTCCAGTGCCAGGAGAGCCTCTCGATATCCAGGACCTGCGCGGCAGCACAGCCAATATCGACCAAGGGTCAGTCGGCATCGGTCCGGGTTCAGTGAAAACCCAGTCTCCAACCACGGGCGAATGCTCACGCTCTGATACAGGGCGAAGTCTTGCCTTCTCTGGTCCCGATTCTGTCCAAATAGACCAACTCGCCCGATCCTGTCCCACGATGCGGGCAAAAAAGGAGGAATCGACACCAAGCTGATCTGCATGCTGCGCCCATTGGTCGTCCCAGCCCCATTCCCTGAGGGTCATCGGCTCGCCCCGGAAGAACTTTGGTCAACCACAATGCCCGCTCCTTCAATCACGGCCCACGCCGCGCGCGCTGAAATGTCCGTGTGGATGTCGGTGTTCCCTGACGGCCACCTGACAAAAAGCGAGTCGACACTGGTTGCGTCATCGAGGCCGAAATGAACCATCAGGCCATTCTGGCTCCCATAGCCTGTGGTTGGAATGTTCCATCTCGTCATCCAGCGTTGCACCCCACGGATTCTGGCCTTGGCTCTGACCTTAGCTCCCCAGCCGAATGAGTTTGGTGATGTCGAGCTGAGACGAAATGTTACCCAACTTCGACCGGTTGTTTGAGATGTTGTGTTGCGGTACAGGCGGTTGACCTGGTCACTGCTTCCCCAGTTTGCCACGAATATGTCCAAATCCCCGTCGAGGTCGATATCAGCCCATGCAGCACCCGCAGAAGTGTCGGCATGCAAAGCGAACTCACCATTCATATCACGAGCGAAATGCCCTTGCCCGTCGTTCAAGTAGAGGAAGTTTCGCATGTCCGGGCCATACGTACCATTGGCTACGAACAAGTCTAGGTCGCCGTCGAGATCGAAGTCTCCCCACGAGTGTCCCTTTGATGCGCCCTCCGTTGTCCTGGCAATAGGATCATCGGCGACCGGCTCCAGTCGCCCCGTTCCGTCGTTGCGGTACAGGACGTTTTCTACATCGAAGTTGGCTACGAACAGATCGTGGCTGCCGTCTCCATCAAAGTCAGCCCACGAAAGTCCGTAGCTGTAACCGACATGATCTGTGAGGTGACTCGTATCGGTCTCTCGCTGGAGTACAAAGCCACCCCGATTCCAGAAGAATCGATTCGGCTCTCGAGCGAGACCAACGTAGAGATCGGGCAATCCGTCGTCGTTGGGATCACCCCATCCGCATGAGCGACCTGTGCCGGAGCCAAACGCCGCGGGGCTGTCTGACATGTCCTCAAAGACACCTCGGCCTCGGTTCCGTAGTAGCGAGTTCCGCTGAGTGTCGCGATACGCTACGAGATACACGTCGAGCCAACCGTCGCCGTCCACATCAGCCCAACATGCCATCGTGCTGCTGATTGGTCGCACGAGCATACCATCCAGCACACGAACCAGCCCGGCTTCGCCCTGATTGTTGAACAGCAGATCGGCTTCTTGTCCTCTGGTCACGATGTGTAGATCGAGGTCCCCGTCGCCATCGTAGTCCACCCAACTCACGCCCTCCGCTCTGCTTCCGGAAGCAGCCACCGATCCGACGAATGACAGGTCTGGATCTGATGCCTTGAGAAACTGAGGGCCCTCGGAAATAGTGGACGCTCGTGTGTTCGCAGGACTATCCCCTCTCCGATCGTCGTTTCGTCCACGTAGCGTATTCAAGTAGAACGAATTCCACTGACCGCCCGTGTTAGCCACGACCAGGTCGTAATCCCCGTCTTGATCGAAATCGGCCCAACCCACACCACGTGACGCACCGCCGTCAGTGACGATACGACCGTCGTCCAACGGTTCGAATATCGGTGCGGAGTCCAAAGCACCTGGCCTCGGCGCATCGCTGCATCCGACTCCTACCGCGACGAACACAACAGGGAGTACGCGGCCAACAAGTCGCATAGATATCATGAATCCTGCTTCCTAGTCCCACGGGCTCGACCTGTTACGTGGTGTAACAATCGTAGAGTTATGACTGCAGTGCCCCACTCCGTTACTGCTTTCACTAACCCCACGTTGGGGGCTCTGTACTCCACGATCCTAGCCGGTGCCTCGTGGCCACTCATGATTTTCCGTCCCGAGCACACGAACTTCAGACATTCTTCGTATGTACCGGCCGGGACATCAACTTCTTCAAGGCTCGCGGCTCGACAGGCGAGTGAATCCCCAGCTGTAGTCTGTATGGCCCATTCCTCGTTCGGTTCAATGGCAAGCGGCATCAATTGATACTCAGACTGTTCAGGTGACTGACCATCCAGTTCGTAGATTGCATCACTTGTTTGCCGCGCGTATCGAACCACGGGCTCCTGATCACCAAAGCCGAACGCCGTCTCTGTCGTCTTGAAATACGACTTATCGCCGATTGACACTTCCTCGATTGCGATCTCAAAGACATTGCGTCCGGTAAGAGTGTCCGTCCCGACACGGACCTCTGCCGCATATTCCCACCTGGCGCCGTGCTCGAGCGCGACATAGTCTGGCAAACGATCAGAACAACCAGTGGAGGACAACACCAGGGCACAAAAAGCGCACCCTGGGCCCGCATCGACTGTTGTCACCGCGTTCCATTTCTTCATAAGCGTGGTAGACCTCTGCGTAATACTGCCTGCCGGCCTGATGCTACAAACCACCCACTCGCGCGAATGAGAATACAGTCAACTCTTCACGACCGTCGGCGCCAATCCGGTAAAGCCTTTCGACATACGAGTTCGGTCCAAGTAGTTCGAACTCCCATGTCCGCCACTCGGGATCACTCCCAGTCAACTCGTCCAAGAACGTCGTCGACACCACCCCCGACACGGGATCTCGCGTCGCGCGTAGCACCTGACGTCGACCGATGCCGTCCATCCATACGATCTCGTAAACGTTCTGGTCGAGGAACTTCCAGTACATCACAGCGGCAAACGACGCACCATTGGGCATACTGACGCTCATGTCGGCACGCAGGAACTGATCTCCAAGATCGAGAGTCCACTTACGAGTGAGTCTGAGTGTGTTCCCCTCGTACAGACCACTTCCTTGCCAATCGCCGCGAAGGCTTGCGACAAGTGTATCCGTGGTTAGAGGCTGGGCTCCGAGATCGCTGGCGCGGGCGCCGAGATAGCCAAAGGTGAGTAAACCGAGAAAAGCCCAGTGCGCGTTGTTCCATCGCTGCATAGTGTTCCCCTACAAAGGAGGCCTAATCAAGAGCGTGGTACGACATGTCGATTCATTCCAGTTCAGCCCAAAAAAACGACTCGTGCCATCCGGTCGCATCCCTCGGATCCTCCGAGGGACACATCCAGGCCAGTTCCACATCATCGTCCCTTCCAGGATCGTGTGGATTCTTCGATCCGCACAGCTGCCTGAGAGATCCTATCACTTCGAGCCTTTCACGATTCGCGGTCCAGAGACAACACCAACTGCTTCGAACGCAATCGATACGTTCATGCTCCAGTTAGGCACCAGCGATTCCGTACAGGTTGGCACGCCCCTGTTTTCCAATCCAGTCGATTACCCTAGCTTTTCGCAGACAATAAACCATCTTCTGCGCCAACTGCCTCCTGATGCCGATCGCATCCGCCAAATCGCTCGCGGTAAACGTCTCCAGATCCTCGGGAAGAAAGACCAGCCAATCCGCCGGCTCCTCAAACAATCTCTGCTCCACCACACCAAGCAACCGCCGCTCCTCGACAATCCATCCTCTCTTGCGCCAATGCCGCGTCCCCGCATAACGCCTCACATCTTCTTCCCTTATCATCACGACTTCCAGCGAGAAATTCGGATTCGCCAGCAACTGTGGGAAGCTCACCATTTCCCGGAAGAGCTCTTCTACTCTACCTCTCTTGGGCGATCTGCGACGAGTCACTTCACCGCTAGCATCCTTCGGCAGTTTGACAATCCATTTCTCCCGAGCTAGCGGATAGATCAACCGAATCCGATGCGAGAGTGCGAGATTGTTCATCTTCTTCTTTACGGAAACAAAGTTCGCCGTCTGGATTTCCAGCAGCAGGTTCTTTCGAACGATGTCAATCACGAATCCATCGACGGCGATTTCGAGTCGATCTCCAGGTTGTGCGTACCATTCCTTCAATGATGCATGGAGCGGCTTTTCATTCAGCAAACCAATGCCTGACATCAATCTCTGTGCCGAGGAGAGTGGTGATTAAACATTGTCAGGAAAGCGACGCGGAATGCCACCGTCCGAGATCGTCTTGACTCTTTTCTCAGTGCACCCAACGGATGATTTCTTTGGCCGCTTGCCTTGTTTTCGGTTTTTGCGGATTCACTCGATAGCCGAAAGCAACCATATAGGAAACGCCATGTTTCTCCAAATCCATGTCACAAGACCGAACGAGTACCTGCTCGACTTCCTTTTTCTGAAAGCCTTCAATCGGACAACTGTCAATCCCGATCATCGCAGCAGCAGTCATCATGTTGCCCATGGCAATGTAGGTCTGCTTACACGACCAGTCGAACAACGTTCGGTCGTTCTCCAGAAGTGAGAAATCGGATTCTTGAAACTTCTTGAAAATTTGCCGTCTCTTCTCCAGCAACTCATCGGTGTTCTGTTGAATCTCTTTCATGAAGGTGTAGACATAGTCCGAATCATGTCTCATGAAACAGGCTTTTTTCGTGAGACAGACAACCAGATGGCTGCAGGTCGGTAGCTGCTTTTGGCCTCCCCAAGTATACGTTTTCAGCTCTTCTCGGATCTCGGGGTTTTGGATTATCAAGAACTCCCAGGGCTCGATTCCAAAGGAGCTGGGCGACAATCGTGCGGTCTCCATTATGAAATGGAAATCGTCATCGCTGATCCTCTGCACTGGATCGAATTCCTTACAAGCATGCCTGAACTCAAACACACTCAGGATCTCTTCTTTGGTCATTTCTTCTCCATCCTCCATTGGGGGCTGAACCCACGCGTTTTGTCTAATTGGCTTCGATACTGTCCGATAATTGTCCTGGCACATACCGCTGCACTACGACACCGCCCCTCCCGTGATAGTCGCCGTAACGCTCAGCGAATGACTGCGCCCGTGTCGCCCGGAAGCATCAGCTGACGGTGCGCCCAGATCGGCGCGATGCCCTGCGACATTAGCCGCTCGTGGAATTCCCGCAGGTCGAACTCATCTCCCATCTTCGCCGCATAGTCTTCCCGCAGGGCCAGCACCGCCCGTTTACCGAGGAAGTATCCACCGTATGTCGGATCGTATGTACCGCGCTCGGCCTCGCGTACTGCCGCAGGCGTTGCGAGATACGCCTCATCCTCGAAGCAGTGCTGCGCGTCAGCAAGCGACCATTCCCCGGTGTGCAACCGAATGCCTGAAAGGAGGCGGCAAATGCGAGTCAATGCATCGCTCTGCTGTGCGAGCCGGTACCGTGGGTCGCCGCCGCCGTATCCCTCGTCGACCATTAGCTGCTCGGTGTAGTGCGCCCAACCGTCCTGGCCTGAGGACGGCTGCGGGAAGGGATTGAGGCAGATCCAGATGCGACGAATCTTCCCCGGCGTGCGACGCATGTAGACCGAGTGCAGCCAGTGGCCCGGCATCGCCTCGTGCACCGCTGTGTTGGCGAGTGTCGCGTAATTGTACCGCTCGAGCCATGCCTCCTGTTGTTCCAATGGCCAATCGGCGTTTGCGTCGGTGATGTAGAAGAAACTCTTCACCGGAACGGGCTCGAGTGGCGGGGAGGCGTGCATCGACGCGAACCCCAGGTCGAACGGCTGCGCCGGAGCGACGATAACGCGCTCTCCGTCGGGGACCGTGGCCAGGTCGTTGTCGATGACAAAGGAGGTCAGCGAGTCGACCACCCGCTGCGTGGCAGCAACCAGGCCGCCGCGCTCGGGATGGTCGCGCCTCACTTCCCGCCAAACGAGCTGCGGATCCCGGTTCGGATCGATTTGCGCGGCAGATTCCCGAAACTGCTGCTGCGTCACAGCCATCTCCCGCTCGCCGAGCGCGAGGAGTTCGTCCAAGCGAAGGTCGATCAAATCTTCTGACCGGTAGCGGCGGGCCACATTTTCGCCCCCGGTGGCGAAGTCTCCCGATGCGGTGGGGATCACCTCAGTCTCGAGCCACTCGGCATATTCGTCCACTAAGTGCCGCGCGGCTGCCGCAGCGCTTTCGAGCGAATCCCTGAGCGGTGAGGCAGCTACCGACTCGAATGCCAGTGGCAGATCGTTCCCGAGCATCCCCGCCGCGCCACGCATCATCGCCGCGCCCCGCTCCGCAAAGACGCGCGGTGGGTCTGTTATGTTTGTGCGCGCGGCCTCGAGCAGTTGCCGCACACTTGCCAACTTGGAGATTACGCGCCGCATGCGAACCTCCGCCGGTGCGTATTCCATTACCATGAGGTTGTGCACGCCGTCCGACAGAGCAGCCGCGTAAAGCATCGGGTTGCGGCGCCAGTTCTGCACCGTTTCCTGCTCCAGCAACCAGCCGTCGACGATGCCGTCCAGGATGCGCTGGTCCACCCGTTCATCCGGCGAGAGAGTCTCGGGGTCAAACGCGCTCAGGCGCATGCGGGCATCCTTTAACGCGACAATCTCGCGTTCGATGGCGTCGGCAGAGAAGTCGTCGAGCAACGCGTCGTGATCGTGAATACCGTTGCCGGCCGCTATGGATGGATGGCGCTGCGCGAAGCCGTCTAAATACTCATCGACAAAATGCGAAAACGAGTCGGATTGCGGTGCACA
>JBDHHK010000118.1:0-20393 GCA_039589395.1 Gemmatimonadota bacterium | reverse complement strand
ACGTAGAGGAGTCGGAACCAAGGCACCGATGTCGCCGCCAGCAGCGCGTCGAGCAGATCTGGAAGCCGTGCTCCCTCTGGACCAGTATCCCTTCCAAAGTGTCCAAGGTCCTGCGCCACCAACGTTATCTCCTTGGCACCTTGGTGCTCGAGTTCCAAAGCTTCCGACACTAGTCTATGCATCGGTTCTGACCGGTGCTTGCCGCGCATCAGTGGGATCGCGCAGAACGTGCACGAGTGATCGCATCCCTCGGAGATCTTGAGATACCTGATGTGCGGTGAATCGCCCAAGTATCGACGCACTCCCGGATGACTCGCCACCGGATCGGCAATCAAACCCAACGATGCGAGCTTTGGCACGAGCTTGTTCAAATCGTTGAACCCTATCAGCAGGTCGATCTCGGGTATCTCGTGCTCGAGTTCTTTTTTGTATCTCTCAACTAGGCAGCCGACAGCCACAACAGCGCGAACGCTTGCGCTTTCCTTGAGGGCGGCGACCTGAAGAATCGTCTGAATCGATTCTTGTTTTGCGGCGTCGATGAACCCGCATGTATTGACGAGAACCACATCGGCTGATTCGGGTTCCGCCACCAACTGTGCGCCGTGACCAACGAGATCTCCGATGAGTCGCTCGGAGTCTACGGTCGCCTTGTCACAGCCGAGTGATATTATGGAAACGTTCATGAGTAGTAGTTGGAACGGAAAGCGGGAAACGAGAGGTCCGCGCCAATAAACGCCTCCCGCTTCCCGTTTTCATTGTTGCGGTCTTGTAGTCTTCGTTACGCCAAAAAACTCGACAACGCTCGCGCGCGCTTGGCGTGCCGCAACCGCGCAAGTGCCTTTTCCTTTATCTGACGAACACGCTCCCGTGTGATCCCCATCATCTGGCCGATCTGCTCGAGAGTCATTGGTTCTTTGTTTTCGAGACCAAAGTACAAGCGAAGAATCCTTGCCTCACGTTCCTTCAGGTCTGTGAGCATCTCTTCAATGGATTCCGAGAGTGCACGCTCGAATGCCTGCTCGTCGGGACCGGGGTTTTGCTGGTCCGGCAGGTAGTCGAGGAGCTTGTTGTCCTCACCTGGAGTGAGAGGTGCGTCGAGCGAGAGATGGCTCTGGGATATCGACATCGTCTTCGCGACTTCTTCGCGAGATATGTCCATCCCTTCAGCGATCTCCTCGACAGTGGGCTCCCGACCCAGTTCCTGCAACAACGCTGAGGATCGCCTGCCTATCCGGTGCAGTGTGCCGGCACGGTTCAGCGGAACTCGAACGATGCGGCTCTGTTCTGCGAGAGCTTGCAGGATAGCTTGACGAATCCACCAAACGGCGTAGGAGATGAACTTGATGCCACGCGTCTCATCGAATTTGTGCGCCGCTCGTATCAACCCGAGGTTGCCTTCGTTGATGAGATCCGCGAGACTGACACCCTGGTTCTGGTACTTCTTGGCGACCGAAACGACAAACCGCAAGTTGCTTCTAACGAGTTTGTCGAGTGAGACACGGCAACCGTCTTTGATTTGTATCGCTAGATCGACTTCCTCTCTGCGAGTAATCAACGGATACTGACTGATCTCTCGTAGATACTGATCCAGCGATCCATCGTCTACCTGCCTTTTCTTGGCAGTGGCGAGTACCATAACGTCAACTCCCTCTTCGGAGTTCTGGTGACCCTAGCCCAACACCCACCGTTAACACGATCCGAGACAACGTCTGTCTAAAACACATCAGCGGATAAGGTGTACGTGAGAATTGGAGAGAGAAGGAGGGACCAACACTGATCAAGTTCAAACAGTGCCTTACAACATCTTTGGGAGAAACGTCTTTCGTTCTCAGATCAGCTCCATATACAAAAAAAGAGCCGCGGGCTGCACGCTGCAAACCCTGACTACACAACAGTTTAGCAAGGTCTGGTCGTTGGCGCAACCGTTACGGACCATCCATTCTGAGCCGCCCAAGGACGAAGAGCGTTCAAAAGATCTCTTATGGAGCATTCATGTTCGAGTGTTGCCGCAACACAAGCGGCTTGTTCGCCACGCGCAAATTCTGCTCTTACAACACGTGCATTCGGAATCGTTTTGAGCGCACCGATGTCGAGAGTAACTCCACTCGTGTTGAGTATCACAGCTATTGATGAGGTTAGCATGGGGAGAGGTTAGTAGAGATCGTACTCAGTACTTAACCATTTCGTCGCAGAGAAGTACAAAAGAATGCAGAGGTGCAGAGGTGCAGAGGTGCAGAGGTGCAGAGCGATGGTACCTGCCGCCCTGCGCCTCTGCAACTCTGCCGTTTACGAAGTGCGCTGAGCCGCTGCGCTAGCCTCGTTCCAAACCGTACTTCTCAATCTTCTTGTAGAGGTTGCTCCTGGGCATTGCGAGTTTGCGTGCGGTCTCACTCACGTTCCATGCGTTCTCGGACAACTTGCCCTGTAGAAACGCGCGTTCCGCATCCTGCTTGAACGAGTCAAACGTCTCGCACATCATCAGGTCACCGAGTGCTGCGTCCTGCGCCAATCCAGTGAGGCGACTCACGTCGATTGCGGTAATCACATTGTCGGTTGCGAGTATCACGAGTCTCTCCACGGCGTTGCGCAGCTCTCGAACATTGCCGGGCCAGTCGCGAGAAGCCATTGCCTCGAGAGCATCGGGCTCGAATTGTTTTGGCTTGAATCCCGAGTCCTTTGCGAGTGCGCCAACAAACTTCGCGACCAACGCGGGTATGTCTTCGCGGCGAGCGCGCAGAGGAGGAACTTGGATCGGCACAACGTTCAACCGATAGTACAGATCTTCGCGGAAGCGTCCGTCGGAGATTTCACCTTCGAGCGCCTTGTTGGTGGCAGCCACTATTCGCACGTCGACATTCACAGCCTTCGTTGCACCGATGCGAGTGACTACCCCTTCCTCGAGGGCCCTGAGCACCTTCGACTGAGCCGCAGCACTCATGTCACCGACTTCATCCAGAAAGAGCGTGCCGCCGTCTGCCTGCTCAAACTTCCCTGACCGATCGGCGAACGCTCCAGTGAACGAGCCTTTCATATGGCCGAACAGTTCGCTCTCGATCAACTCGCTCGGAATCGCGGCGCAGTTGACCTCGACGAACGGCTTATTGACCCTCGGAGATAGTCGGTGGATCGCGCGCGCGACGAGTTCCTTTCCGCTGCCGTTCTCCCCAGTGATGAGAACCCGAGCAGGTGTGGGCGCAACCTTCTCTATGACTTCGAGGACCTGTTTGATAGCAGGGCTTGATCCGACGATCTCATAGCGGTCCAAAACGTTCTCTCGCAGCCGTTCGTTCTCGGAAGTGAGATCGACGTGATCCAAGGCGTTTCGCAGCGTGAGGAGTATGCGGTCGGTATCGAGCGGCTTCTCGAGGAAATCGTACGCCCCAAGCTGAGTGGCTTCGACTGCGGTTTGGATCGTGCCATGGCCGGAGATCATGACCACATAGACTTCAGCGTCCATCTTCCGTAACTCTGCGAGTGTCTCCAGTCCATCCATCCCAGCCATCTTGATGTCCAGGAAAACCAGATGTGGGTGAAACTCCGGAACGACCTTCAGCGCTTTGTCACCTGACTCAGCGGTCCTGACTTCAATGCCTTCATACTCGAGAGTCTGTCGGAGTGCCTCGCGGACACCTCTTTCGTCGTCAACAACCAGTACTCTTTTGGCCATCAGTTGGCTCTTCGGTAAAAGGTCACACCGTCCGCCCGAATCATCATATCATCCACCTCGGCCGGAACGGCAAATAACATCACCCCTCCCTCCCCTCCCGTGAGGCGGTCGACGAGCACCGGGATGGCCGGTCCTGGAAATGGAAACGACGCCACTTGAAACTCGTCGACGTCCCACCCTATCACGCCTGGCGCTCTTACCTCGGCTGGGCCCGAAATGCGAATCGGCTCACGTGGATCAATCATACCCCGAAGTGGGCCCAGAAGATCGCGGCCAAACCGTTCGGTCTCCAGCATCGACTCGAGTGTGAACCGATTCCGTTCGAGAGTCACTGTGACTGAATCGAGTGCCTCTCTTGCTGTGCTTGGAAGTCGGTCCTCGATCAACGACGCCATCTCATCAGCAAAGAGAACTACACGCTCCGGTCCACCGCGTCGCGCGATCGCCCGTTCCTTCTCCAAAGCAGATTGCAGCGCCATCGGGGACGGGCTTCCAATCGTGGGCTCCAGCGCTCCTTCTTCTGTTTCGCGCTCGACCAACGAAAGGTAAAGGTCAGAAATGTCCTCTCTGAAGTACCATACCCCGATCACCCCGAGGACGAGCACCGTCAGACAGCCAATCCCTGCGAAGATGTTGGAGAAACAACCACGAATCATCCGGTTAGTCCAATCGATGCGCGGACGGTGTATTTCGCCCCGGCAGGTGAAAGTTCGCTCTGCATCAGCTCAACCGATCGTACGGGAAACTCAGCATTGAAATCAAGCTGGTCGAGTATTCCCGGCAATCCCTTGAGCTTGGTGGACAAAGCACCGCGACGGAGTCGCCCTAGCGTAACGTGTGGATGAAACGAACGACTTTCTCTGGCAAACCCGATGTTGCACGCATTCTCTTCAACCTGTTCGTACAATCTCTGAAGCTCTGCCGGCGCATTACAGCCAACCCAGATCACCTTTGCGCGGCGTGCGTCGGGGAATGCACCGTATCCAGTCAGCCGTAAGACAAACGGACTTACTCCGTCCACTGCTGCCTCGAGCGTTTCCTTGACAGCATCCTCACGATGGGGGGAGACCTCACCTAGGAACTTGAGCGTGACGTGCATCGCTTCGCGCGAGACCCATCGTATTGCATAGTCCCGCTCACGCATTTGTTCTGCACTTTCCCAGATCTTCTCGCGAATCCCGTTTGGTACGTTGATGGCAAAAAACAGGCGCACGATTGTTGTTCGCAGTCAGGACAGGACTTCGAGTTCGGGAGGTGCGTCGGTGAGCATACTCCCTCTTCGATACCCTGATAGATCGAGAGTAACCTGCGCAAAGCCGAGTTTGGCAAACTCGGCAGCGATGGCCACCTTTGCCTGACGTAGCTTTGCGAACTCGGAAGCAGCAACCTCAATTCTCGCTTCGTCGCCGCGGTGACGTACCCTCATGTCGCCTTCTATACCCAACGCTCGTAGTAACGCTTCTCCATTCTCCACCTGCGACAACCGTTCTGGTGTCACTTCGAGTCCGTAGAGCAGTCGACTGGAAAGGCATGGCGCGGCTGGAGCGTCCCAGATCGGAATCCCGAGTTTCCGTGCCTCTACCCGAACCATCTCTTTCGTGTAGCCGGCTTCGGCGAGCGGTTTGACTATTGCGAATTCGTCTGCCGCAACGAGCCCAGGACGATGTTCGCCCAAATCATCGGCATTTGTGCCCTCAGCTACAGCCGACATGCCATGTTGTTTAGCGGCTGCAACGAGTTTGCTCCACAACTCGCGTTTACAGTAGTAGCAGCGCTGCGTCGAGTTGGCCGCATATTGCGGATCGTCGAGTTCGGCTGTGGCGACTTCGATCAGATTGAGGTCGAACTGGGCAGCGATTTGTCTGGCTTGCTCCAGCTGCTTTGAGGGCAGCGACGGACTCGTTCCAACAGCAGCCAGCGACCTTTCCTTCCCCAACACTCCTCGTGCAACAACTGAAAGCAAGGCAGAATCCACCCCGCCTGAGAATCCGACGAGTATCGATTCATGTCTTGCGATAACTAATTCTAAAGGTGACTTGTCCATGGGTAAGTAATATACGGGTAGTCAGCAGCAAGCGGATTGTTGTGAAAGAAATATCCAATATCGAAGTTTTTCAGTCGCGAACTCCCATGTGGTGCCAGCACAGCTAGCCCCGTCACCGATCCACTTGGACATCGGTTATTCAAAATTGGATATTCGAAATTCCTACCGTCGCACCGCCCCACTATCAGCGCCCCTGCGTCTGGCAAGCTCTCTGTAATAATCCTCTACGAGTTCGCGGTATCCGTCAGGCACGTCATCGGAGCCAGACAGATACAGACGCTGGTCCGCGTCGGGCTGCAGCAAACGCCGCAAGTTGAACTCGAATCCTTTGAGCCCTTGAATCACCTCGTCCTCCAACAACGCGACGCCGAGAGCTTCGCCGATCGTGCCCCGCCGATCCATGCCACCCATCTGGTTGATGACGTTGTCCAGCTCCCCAACATCGACGCCTTCCTGAACGAGTTCGCGCCTGAGTTCCGACAGCTCCTGGATCTGTTCCCGCAACTCGCGAGTAAACTGACGCCGGTCCTCTCTGTTGAGCCCTCCCCCACCCCCTCCCTGCCCCTCCTGCGACTGCTGGCCCTGCTGTCCGGCCTGCCCCATTGCACTCGCCTCCGTCCCCTCCGGCTCCTGCCCCATCCTCTGCCGCAGACGTTCAGCCATCGACTCTAAAGCGGTAACCGCGTCCCTCGTATCATCGAGAGCCTCCCCCAACCGCTGCTCTTGTGTTTCACACGACACCACGTGACCAGAGGAGTTTCTCGCGCAGCTGGTTATCTCTGATCGAGCGTGCGGCCGCTTCGAACATGCGTGAAGCATCCCGCTGCTCTTGGCGTGACTCTCTCGCCATTCGATCCAAGTCCGCTTCGATTTCGGCAACCTCTTCCGCCATACTTCCCTTGCGTTCTTGAAGGGGCGGCGCTGCCTCTCTGCGCTCTCGGAGGTCGTCGGATAGATCGTTGACATCGTCGATCATATCGTTCTGCTGCTCAGCCAACCGTTCGACCCTGCGTAGAGCCTCTTGCGCATCACGCTCGAGTCGCGCAGACCGGTTGCGATCCAGCAAGCGGCGTGCATCACGCAATTGATCGAGCGCTTCTACTCCCTGTGCAACTCCGTTGTTGCGCGCGTTTGCTGCGGCGCGGCGCACTGCTTCGCGGAGATCCCGTGCCGTTTGTTCGAGATCGGGTCGGTCCTCCTCCCGCGAGAGCCGCTCCAGCTGTCGGGCGAGTTCTTCTGCTTCATCGGCAAGGCGCCGCTGCCCCTCTGCCCCACCTCCCCCGCCGGCCGATTGTTGTGCCATGTTCTGCTGTTGCGCCCGCATCCGTTCGTTCTGTTGCTGCTGGCGGCGCGCGAGCTCCCGAAGGCGTTGCATAACCTCATCCAGCTCCTGATCGGTTTGCTCACGACGGCCCCGCTGGACCTCTTCGTATTGGTTGCGCATTCTGTCGAGCTCGAGCTCAAACAGGTCGGCAAGATCCTCCGCATTCGCTTGCTCGCCTCCCCCGCCACCGCCGCCCTGTTGCTGGCTCACCTCTGTCGCGCCATACAGAGCCTCAGCCCGCTGAAGATGCTGAAGCGCTTTCTGCTCGGGCGAAAGTGCCTCACGTGCTTGACCACCCCGGAGTAATTCCTCGGCTACTTCCATCGCCGCCGCGGCAGTGTCCAACGCCGCGGTTATCGCAACAAAAGTCGAATCCACCTGAGTAATGCCGCGCGTCAATATTCGGCCCGCAAGCGTTGTTACCTCTTCGCGCGCTCGCCCCTGAGCCAGAGCGAGAGTAGCCATGTTCTCATCGAACTCAGCGTCAGTGTAACGCCATCTGTCTCTGATGAGGTTGAACGTTCCGGCTATGATCTGCCGCTGCTGCGCCGAAAGGTCGTCTCTACGCTCACCGCCGCCTTGCTGTTGCCCACCCCGCGCCTCCGCCTGCCTGTACGTTCTGTCAAACGGCCGTACTTCTAGGAAGTAGATGTCGCTACTCGCCTCTTGCTCTCCTCCATTCCGCACAACTTCCACGGCGCGCGCGTAATAGGAGACGATATCGCCCGACACCAGTTCAATTTCTTCTAGATAGAAAGTGTGGCTGGCGGAGAGTTCCCTTCGCGATCCGTCACCAGCATACAGATTGATCGTCTGCTCTTCCCCACCGTTGACAGAGTACACCAGCTCTAGTGCGCCGATTCCGTAGTCGTCTTCGCTCGTTACCTGAGTGAAGACCTCCTCGACGGAGGTAACCGTGATGTCCCTTCCCGGTTTCTCAAACGCGACGGTCGGGGGTAAGTCAGCGAGTACGTCGATGAAATAATCCGGGGAGCCGACCACAATCCCGGTGGTAGGTGTTTCGAGGAGGATTCGGTAGAGACCCTCCCGCCTTACCCTCAGGTCTCCGGTGAGGATCCCATCATCTCTGAGCTCCATCGCCGTGGTATCGGTTTCGTCGACCACTACGACGCCACCAGACACAGCCATCGTTGGATTTATCTCGAGCCTAACTCTGGTACCTGACAGCGCAGCAATGTCTCCGCTTCCATCCTGCCTACGCGGGCTAAGCCCCGTATATGCTGGGAAGAAGTAGATCAGACTGATCTTTTCCACATAGGGTAGGTCCGACACATCGATCCGGAACATTTGCGAGCGCACACCGCTAGCTTCAACGAAGTACTCGGTTAAGTCATCGACTTCGAACAAGAGCAGAACATGTTCGCCCGTCTCGTCATCGACGATCATTGGCCACCGTTCCCAACCACCTGCCTCGCCGCGACGTAGTGCCACATCAACTTCTGCAGCGTCGAAGTTCCGAAGAACTGCGGACACGCGAACATCGGCTCCGCGCGCGACCGAGATGTTCCCTGGTGATACATCAATCGCATACGGGTTGTTGACTTCTGAGCCACTCCACGGCGAAAACAGAAACGGTGCACCGTGCTTCAGAAAGGGCGGATTCAGCAGGAAGAAAGCCACGCCCACGAGCGCCGCCCCGGCTACCATCCCTGAAGAACTCAATAGGCTCTTCCGCTCGACCCGTCGGCCTTCGTCAACTTTCACGCACCTTTCGATGGCTCTGCGCACCAAGTGTTTCACGAGAGCAGGGGAATTCGCAGTCTGCTCTGCCTGGGCCGCATCAGGTCCGAGCTCGATCCCCGTCATTACGTGACCCGACAGTGAAGGTTCGTGTTCCTCCAGGTACAGTGCGACCCGTTCGTCGGATACTCTTTTGGTGAGTGGTAAGATCAGGAATCTCACTGCGACAACTACGAGGGCTAGGTATGCGAAGACTCTGAACCAAAGGACAGCCCTGTCGTCGAATCGAAAGTAGTCCATTCCGTAGGCTGATATCAGGAGCGCACCGACACCGGTGGCTAGAACGATGGCGAGGCCGCGCAATAGAACTCTGAGCCGCCAGCGGTGTTTCACCGAGCGGACGATTCTGACGAGATCTTCATGGCTAGACGCAGCAAACAGCATTCGCATATGGTTCTCCGATCTCTTCCTCAGCGGGCCCTGTTGGGAACGCGATTGGAGAGAGTTGTCTCAGCCACCAGAATAGCAATTGCCACCAGCAACAGATACCACCACAGCCCCTGACGCCGCTCCCGCTCGGCCGGCGACAGAGCCGCAGCCAAGCTCGAACGCCGCTCTCCGGATGCAGACATCGTAACCGAACTTGCCAATTCCTCGGGATCGATTGTCGAAAGGTCAGACTCAGCGGTACTCACGTTCACGGCCACGGTTCCAGGGTTGTCGTCCTCTTCTCCGAGGAATCGGACCCTATAAACACCATGTTCTTCTAGAGTGAGGTAACGAGCGTCCGCGCCGGGTTGCTGGATACTGCGTTCTCCCGACGGCCGCTCTACAACCAATTCCGGGTCAGTCCCCAAAGCGACATGTCGGGCCAACGCCGAAGCTGTCGCTTTCGGATAAACGCTGAGATCGACCACTTCTCCCGTGCTGAACCATGCTCTGTCGGGTGCATAGTCCGCTAGGTATTTCGTTACCTGATGTACAAAGGGGAGAAACACCGGTTGAATTGGGAAATCGTTCCATGCGTTCGAGATGTCCGACGTCCAGACGAGCACCCTACCATCTCCGACAGCGACCTCCGCGAGGGCCACAGATCCGTCGTCGAACCTAGCCAACACATCGGAGTCGCTTGCTTCGCTCTGGTTCAGGCGATGATACCGATAGAAACGCGGGCGAGAGAAATCTCCGCTCCTCGGTGTGCTGAAGATCTCCAGTAGAGGATGATCGTAGTCCGTGACCGCAAGCGTTGCCCCACGATCGGAGAGTCGGTCGACGATCGAGGCAAACCCACCTGGTAAAAGATCCTCATGGTCGCCTGGCCAAGCTCCCGAGAGTGTTCGCCGACCCAACACCACGAAGAGACCTCCGCCGTCGACGACAAACTGCCGCAATAGTTGGCCCGCAGTCCCACGAGGAAACGGCGCGTCGTTGAGGATGACCACCGAGCTACCGGCCAGATGCAAAGCGTTGAACTGCGTCGAACTCCTGCGCGTAGTACTACGGGGAGGATTGCTCCCCAATCCCAAGGCGCGCTCCAAATATAGACTCTCGTCTGCCGTCGCATTGGGATGTTCGAGGATCAGCACGGGTAGCGTCTGACCAGGCGCGAGCACGAAACGGAACACGTCGTCGAGCGAGAGTGCATCTTCGGGAATCCGCACGGCCCCGAGCACTTCACGTTGAGGTGGAGTGAACTCTGGGAATCTTATCGCCAAAGAGGCACCCGCATCGATATCCACCGTCCTGGAATCAATCGTCTGACCGTCGAGTTCTAGAGATACCTCCAAATCGTTCGTTGGCTCATCGCCGAAGTTTGTGATGCGTGTCAGGATACTAACACGCTCACGGCCACCGCTCATGCCACGATCGAAAACAACCTCAGTAACAGCATTGTTAGTCATTTCGTGGTCACCAACATCGATCGTGGTCAACCGTGCACCGTCGGGCAATAAAGCATCTTCTTCGGAGTCCCAACCGGATCTCTGGAAGTCGCTAATCAGAACAGCCTCCCTACGCGCCAGTTGAGATTCTTCGAGTATCTGCTCGGCAAGTTGTAGTGCGGGACTGTAACGCGTAATCCGAGATCCGAGTTGAGCGCGGTTGATCGCGGCGGCGAGACCTGCCGGATTGTCCAAAGGCTGATAGACGATCTCCGCCCGGTCCGAGAACAGAACCAAACTCGCTCTATCGTCGGGCCCGAGCCTTGCTGCCACTTCACGCGCAGCATCGAGTGCCCTACTCCAGCGATCCCCACGCGCCATGCTGTAGGAACGGTCGAGCATCAGCACAACTTCTCTGGCCCGCTCGAGTCCTGTAGTGCCAACGAGGCTGTTCTGCAACCACGGACGAGCAAACGCAACCACCAAAATGACGATCGCGGTACTTCTGAGCAGAAAGAGCAGCCAGTGTCTAATCTGCTGGCGGCGAGTGGTCTTGAACGGTACACGACTCAGAAACATGAGCGAGGGAAACGGCACCGGTTCCTTCTTCGTCCGCTGGGTCAGGTGAATCAAAATCGGTACCGCGAGCGCGACGAGTCCGGCGAGGAACAGAGGGGCAAGCAAAGACATCGTTATCTCACTCGGCTCATGCGGTGTCGGCGCGCCAAATACTCGAACAAGGCGAAATCGAGTGGCTGGGACGTATCGAACCTACAGTAGTCGATCCGGCTCCGAACCAGTCGTTGCTCCAGAGTCGCGACGTGGTCGTTCATCAGTGCCAAATACTGATCGCGAAGGGTATCCGGAACTACTGGGATCGACTCACCACTCTCGATGTCTTGGAAATGCGCCGCACTTTCAAATGGAAACTCGATTTCAGCGGGATCGAGTACGTGAAACACGATGACGTCGTGTCCCTTGTGACGCAGCAGATTGAGAGCATCCACCACGACGTCGGGATCTTCATAGAGATCTGAGATCAATACCAGAATACTCCTCCGAGTCAGGATCTCCGCGATTTTGTTGATCGGCCCCGCGAATGCGCCTGCGTCTGACGCCTTGATGTTGTCGATGGTGTGCAAGACAATGTCGAGATGCTTGGCCGAGGACGGCACATAGTCCCTAACCTCCGAGTCGAAGGTCAGCATTCCCACGCGGTCGCGTTGAGTGCGCGAAAAGTACGAGAGGCAAGCCGCCAGGTAGCGGCCGTAGTCGAGTTTGGTCACTCCCTGACTTCCGTAGTCCATGGACCGCGAAACATCGAATAGCACACAGAAGTTGGCGTTGGTATCGGCCTCGTATTCCTTGACGTAGAAACGATCGGTGCGTCCAAACACACGCCAATCTACGCGGCGAATATCGTCACCCGGGGTATACTGCCTGTGCTCAGCGAAATCGACTGACAACCCGAAGTACGGTGAGTGATGAAGGCCGTTGATGAAACCGTCCACCACCGTCCGCGCCAGAAGCTCCAAGTTGTCGATCCTGGCAAGTACCTTTGGGTCGAGGAATTGGGAGTTCTTCACATTCCCGATTTCGGCTGCGGGACGATGTCGAGCAACATATCAATGAGGTTATCCGTCGTCTTCTGCTCCGACTCGGCATGGAAGTTCAATAGAATGCGATGCCTCAATACCGGGTGTGCCAGCGTTCGGATATCCTCGAAACTCACGTGGTACTGACCGTTCATGAGTGCACGCGCTTTAGCACCGAGGATGAGGTACTGAGCAGCGCGCACACTCGCGCCATAGGACACCCACTTCTGGATGAAATCCGGCGATCCGTTTTCGCTGGGGCGGCTCGTCCTGGCGAGGTCAACGGCATACCGCAATACCAGCTCGGAAACAGGCACCTTTCTCACTAGCTCTTGGAACGCAACGATGTCTTTCCCGGTCACTGCGTGTTCGAATTCAGGCGCCTGGATGGCTGTCGTTGTGCGAACTACTTCCATCTCTTCGTCGATTGGGAGATAGTCCATGATTATGTGGAACATGAACCGATCGAGTTGAGCCTCCGGAAGAGGATAGGTCCCCTCGAGCTCAATCGGATTCTGCGTCGCAAATACAAAGAACGGTTCTTCCAGGTCGTAGGTGCGGCCCTGCACAGTGACGCGGTGCTCCTGCATCGCCTCGAGCAATGCAGCCTGAGTCTTGGGTGGCGTACGGTTGATCTCATCAGCCAACACGATGTTGGCAAAGATGGGACCTGGTAAGAACACCATTTCTCGCCTACCGGATTCAGCATCCTCCTGCACTAGATCGGTGCCGGTGATGTCCGATGGCATGAGATCGGGCGTGAACTGGATCCGTGAGAACTTGAGATCCAGAACCTGAGCCACGGTATGGATCAGGAGTGTCTTCGCGAGACCCGGGACGCCGACGATGAGACTGTTCCCACCTACGAGCAGCGAAAGCAAGACCTGTTCTATTACGTCGTCCTGACCGACTATGAGTTTGCGCACCTCTTCCAACACACGCTCGCGTCCCGCTCTCAGGCGGTCCGCAAGTTGAATGTCGTCTGCCGCTTCTAGTGTTGCGGGCGAAGTAGTCATGATTCTCCTGTTAGTGCGTCATCGCGTAGACGATGTAGTTGATACCCAACTTGTAGGCGTCGTTGGTGAGCGGAATCGGGAACCAGCCCGTCGCCGAAAACTCCCATAACTCGCCAATGTCGTTGTTGTAGTTGATGATCGCCATCAACCGCTTATCGGGATCATTGTCTTCGTGAATGCCCCAGAATTCGGATTGCACACCCTCGTACGGATGTCGGAAATCGAGCGTGTCCAGGGCGAAGAACGAATGGAATACCGGATGCGTCGCGTCCAATGGAACTATGCGCGCGTCCGGAAGCACCTGCGCCATACGCTGCTGCAAGTTCAAGAATTCGTACGGTCCCGAGAAGTCGTCAAAGATCAGGAATCCGCCCTTCAGCAGGTAGTTTCTCAATCCTTCAGCCTCAGCTTCGTTTACCGCCCAGTAACCAGGCTCCGATACGTAGGCAACCGGATACTTGTGTAGTTCGGGATCGTCCGCCGCGAGAATCTGGCTGCCATCCAGAAACGGACCGATCGATGTGAGTTCGCGTACCAGCTGCATCAGATTACGTTCAGCGGTTGGCCAGTCGTGGTCCCACCAGAGTTGGCCACGCCCTCTTCTCCCCCACCAGTCACCACCCGATCCTGGTGTGAAACTCAGCCTCACAAACGTGAACCGTCCGTCGTATGGCACATTGTAGATGGTGTAGTCGTCTCCGTCATTCCAATACATGGACCCGCCGCGACGCCTCCCAAACCGCTGCCCCTCTGCAGCTTCTGCGGTCGTGACTGCCAACAAAAGAGCCATCAGCGTTAGTCGCCATAACATCGGCATCTCAGCTACCTCGCCTGCCCTCTTCGGGCATGGATTTCCAGCAACAGTTCCTGAGCTTCCTGATAGTTTGGTGCCCCTTCGAGAGCCCTTATTACACTACGTCGCGCGTTTTCCAGATCTCCGGCGTCAAAGTACGTCTTGGCGAGCTGATACAGGGCTTCCGCATCATCCACAGGGTCGAGCGCAATCACGGCGCGCCTTTCGCGAATGGCCTGCGGCCACCGTTCATCCTGCGCATACAGCTCGGCAAGACGTGTATGCAATTCCAAGCTCAGCGGATGGATATAGAGGAGTTCCTCCAGTGCCGAAGCCGCAGCACCACTGTCAGCCTGTTCCAAGAATATCCCAGCGAGCTCCAAACGTGCCGCGTAGTGGCTTTCGTCAACGCTCGTCAGCGCGCGAAGCTCAGCGGCCGCCCGCTCGTTCTCGCCACGGTCTCTGTAGATCTGTGCCAAATACCAATGGGGACTTCCCGCGCCAGCGTATTCGGGGAAGAGAGCTCTTGCGCGCTCGAGGTATTCGAGCGCTGTCTCCCGATCTCCTTCACGAAACATCATAGTGCCCACTGCCAACTGCGCGAGATAGTCGTTGGGATTGCTGCGCGCCCGCTCCAGCATTCGCTCAAACATCGGCACTGCTGTGGTGTCACCATCTGAGCGAACACGAAGCGCTGCGAGCGGTGCGGCGAATCGTTCTCGCATGTAGTTGTCGAACGTGTCGTTGAACCGCTCAATGCGTGTGCCCAGCACAGAACGAAACAGCTCTTCGCTCGACCTTCCTGCGCCGTACCCCCGCAAGAAATCCACCAGCACCTCAAAGCCATAGTCCCGTTCTATGAGTTCGCACACGAGTGACGCCTGATAGTACGAATAGCCGAGTTGCTCCGGATACGCGGGGCGCGAGAAGCCGTTATTCAACTCACCAACTTCATGGAGCCTGCCCTGCAAGTATGCGGCAAGGAAACCTGGATTGACATCGTCGCCCCAGCCGGCCCGGGCCCTACGTTCTTCGAGCACCGACAAGCCCTCTGTGAACCAGCGCGGAACCTTGAACTCGCTGACTCCCATATGAAACGTGTGCGCGAGCTCGTGCCAGAGGGTGGAGCCCCAATTGAAATATCCTTCGTCCTTGGCAGAAGGAGATAAAATGGCTACCACGGGCCCGAAGCTCACTCCAAGTGCTCGTAGCCCCACGAGACCAAAGGTGCGAACCGAAAAATCGGCCTCATGCGGAAACACCTCTACTCTGATGGGAGTGGGAGGCTGGTACCCGTACTTCGCAGAAAGCCGGTCGTAAGCTTCCTCAGCGATGTCGCTCAAATAGAGAGCGAGCAGCTCAGACTCGGATCCGTCGATGAAATAACTGAAATGAGGTGACTGAGCTTCGGGGTACCTATCGAGATTGTCCAAGAGATCGAGCGTGTTCTTGGTCCATACGTCGTAGGGATCGCCCTCAAACGCGATCTCGAGATTCTCCCTGCCCTCTCGCATCCGGGCGTTGCGCAGTTCGTTCATTCCGAGCAGCGCATAACCGCGCCAGGACATTGAATCGATCTCCGTGGCCAAGCGGGCAAAACGTGAGGCCTGTTCATAAAGCCGGTTGCGGGCGCTGACCTCAGCCAGCGTGGTATAGAAGCCAGCGTGGCGCGGATTGAGCGAAAGAACTCGACTCCGCGACTCAACGAAACCAGCCTCGTCTCCGTTCAAGTATCGAGCGGCCGCCTGGACCGACAGCGCCTCGAGCGAGGTCGGGTTCACCTCCAGTGCTCTCTCTACTTCGGCCTTCGCACGCGAATAGTCCTCGAGCTGCAGATAGAGGGTCGCGAGGAACACTCGGGCCGGCACGAGGTTCTCGTTCACCTCGAGACTTCGGTTGACCAACTCCATCGCATTCGGTTCACCGTTGAACAACGCCGTCCGCGCCAAGCCGAGTAGTGCACGAGGGTGGTTTGGATTCAGCTGTCGTACATCATCGAACGCGGCAAACGCATCCGTGCCTCCATATCGCTCCAGAAACAGCTCACCCACCTGCACTCGCGGTTCCAGGTCGCTTGGGTCTGCAGCGATTGCCTCATCGTAGGCACGGAGTGCGTCTCTCGATAGCTGTGGGTCGCGCACACCTAGACGACGCACGGCGTTGGCGACCGCGGTGATTTCCCGCGATGACAGCTCGTTGCTTCCATTGTAGACATCGATGAAGTACTCGAACTCATCTAGTGCAGCCTCCAACTCACCCTGCTCGTACTTCAAGACTGCGAGATTGAACCGAGCTGTAAGACTGTCGGATGCTGCTACTGACGCGCGGAGGAACGCATCTCGAGCACCATCTCTGTCTCCACGCAGATAGAGCAGTTCGCCCAGCGAGTTCGCGAGTTCAACGGATGTTTCGTTTGACCGCGCGTAACTCTCTGCGATATCGACGGCATCGGCGTAGCGACCAACCTCTCGAAGCACCGCGATGAGTCCACGCGCGGCGGCCACGGACGATTCATCACGTCTGACCGCGCTTCTGAAAAGATCGATGGCATCGTCGTAGCGGCCCGTCCTGAACGCAGTCTGCGCTTCGCCTAGCTGCTGTGCCGCCATCTCAGGTTGCGTAGCACACACGGCAAGCAGAACAACCGAGCCCGCCAGCAGCAGACGGTTTCTCAAAGTCCGCTCCCGCCGCGCTCACGGATCGCTAGGGCGATCTGTGAGAGGTTCAGTAACAACCGCTCTAGTACCTCTTCGTACTCTTCCGTATCCATCTCGTCTCTGCGAGTGCGCAGTACTGCGAGAGAGTCCTGGTAGATTCGCTGCCGCCGATACAGCTCCGATAAATACGGGTCTTCTTCGGCAAGCTCCGCGACGACGGTCGCCCTCGCATCAAACAGGAACGACGACGCCATTCTGCCGTCGGAGGTAGCCGGATCTGGTTCGCTGCTTCCTTCACCGTCTCCATTGTCATCGAGAACAGCGTGCTCCGTGAGCAACCGGTTCTCATCCTCGTAAAACCGTGCCACCTCATGTCGAGCGTACTCGAATGCCTCTAACACCGAGAGACGCTCGTCATGGTCCACGTCAGCAACGTCTTCTGTGAACGCTTCCACGAAGTAGTGACAGAAGACCGTCTCATTTCGTTCAAATGGAGATCTGGTAGCAGTGATGATCGTGCGACGCTCGCCCGAGAGCGCTTCGACAAAGTCGCCACTCGCGCTAGTTGTGTTGACGAGCGCAACTGTCTGGGTTGATAACCAGGCCAACGCGGTGGCGAAGTCCTGTGGGGTCATGTCTGGGCCGGGCAGAGAAAAGCGAGATTCTTCTCCCTGATAGCTTCCGTGCCCGATTAGGAGAATGAGAACTTCGTCGTTCGCACGCGCCCGTTCTGCAAGAGCCCGAAGCGTTTGCTCCACATTCTCTTTCGTCGACCTACCGTCGATGCGCTCAGGATCCTTCTCAACACGCTCGGCTAGGTAGACGAGGTTGCTGTCTGAGATTCCGTACCGATTTGCGGCAGCGTCGAGCATCGCCGTTGCCCAACCATGGAATCTCTCGCGGTGTAACTCGTCGCCACCGAGCCCACTCACGATTAGCAGGTGTGTCTGCGCCGTGACAATCTGAGTGCAGAGAACCAGAGAGCACAGAGTTGCAGACATAACCCTCATGCCAACCCCCGCCATCGCCGGTAACTCCATTCTGCCGTCACGAGCGTCACCAGGAGAAGGAACACGACCGGCATGTCCCACAGATCGAGCTCATCGTAGACTGTTGAGCCACTCTCGGTGAATCGCACGTCTTCAGGCAGTGAACCGACTGTCTCCGGGGTGTAGAATCCACCTCCCGTTTCATCGGTGAGTCGGCCGAGCAGGCTTTCCTGCAGCTCAGCATCGAAATATTCATCAACTGGATCTGCAACCTGAACGTGTGTTGAGACAGCCTCCGCAGTGTCGCCCTCGGTCTCGACCTCTACTCGAACGTCGTAAACACCGTGTTCTTCGGGCTCAAAGGCAACTTTGTACTCACCATCGCGTTCCACTGTCCATTCCATCGGAGCCCGCGTCTCTTCGCCCGCCGGCGACGTGAGAGTTGCCACGACGTGCGCGTTGTTAACGCTCAGGTAACTGGAGTCGACTACCTCGGCCGTAACCTCGACGGTTTCTCGGGGCCCAACCCTGTCTCGCGCCACGCTCGCCACGACTCTCTCCGGCGCTGCATTCACTAGCCAACGCAGCAGTTGCCGCCAGAAGATTTCATGCGTCAAGTCATCGACAGCGATGTCTGCGTGCATCTGCCACAGCCAGGAATCTTGAACCGTGAATGCGACTGACTGTCCTCGGCCGTACCTCTGTGATGCCAGGACCACCAGTCTATCCAGCCCCTCAGTTCTGCCAGCCAGTATCGTGCTTGCTCCAGGCTTGATGTCCGTGATCGGATTTACCGTCGACAGCTCTGGCAGCTCCGGCCAACGAGTTTCTGAATCTTCCGGTGAGTCAGCAATCTGGGTTACGGGATGCGATCTACCGAACGGCGTCAGCTCTACCTTGACCATGAAAACGTTCGAAGCTGTATCCCCATCCGCCGGCGTATCCAATACCACAGGCAGAACGTTGTCGATGGGTGTTCCCGCGTAGCCACCCTCTGCGAAGGCATGTCTACCCCCAAGCGCCAGCAAGCCGCCCCCACGATCGCCCACGAACTCGGTGATCATCTCCAACTGGTCGTGAGTGAAGTAACTCGCGTCCACGTTGCCCAGGATGACTCCGGAATATTGGAAAAGCTCCTCGCGCGTAGTGGGAAACCCTGTCAGCACTTCGTTTTCGTCTCTAACGTCGAGCCGGTAATATTTGTTTTCCGCGGTGATGATGAGGTTGACCACCTCAATCGTCTCGTCTTCAGCAACTGCCCGACGAAGATTGCCAATCTCGAAGCGTGGCTCACCCTCGATGTAGAGAATCCTGTTTGGACGGGTCCGAACATCGATGAGCACTTCACGCTCGTTGTTCTGCATAACCTGTTCTTCAGCCTGTGACACAATCCTAAAGCTGAACACCTTGGGTCCAGCATCGGCCGCAGTGAAAAAAACTCGGGTGGTGATCGTCTCACCCTGCCGCGGCAGCTCAATAGTTTTCGTGCTGAGAATCCGCCCATCTTCTTCGATGTTCAGCTCCACGGTCTCACCGCCAAACCCGGAGTGCACCACCATCACGTCGGCGGCGACTGAGGAACCCTTCAACACATACCGAGGTGCCTCTACTCTGGTGACTTCCACGTCCCGTTCGAACTGCCTGTTGCCCAGCCCCACCGCATGCACGGGAATACCTTGTCCCCGCAGTTGGAGGATTGTCTCGGACAATTGGGTATCGGAGTTATCTGCACCATCGGTGAAGACCACGAGGCCGGCAAGCGGCACGGCGGACAACTCGCTCGACGCATGTTCAAGAGCTGGACCAAGACGGGTGCGGGTACCGGTGAAGCTCATCTCATCAAGATTCGCCACGCGTTCGGCGGTCTCCGCGAAACCGAAGAATCGCAACTTGAACCGGTCAGACAAGGCGTCGAGTAGTTCGCTCCCTTCGGGTCCGAAGTGTTCATACAGGAAGCTGCTGCGGCTAACCTCTCCATCATCGGCAATCTGCATGCTGCGGGAATCGTCGAAGAGAATTCCCAGGAAGTTTTCCTGTGGCACCACTGTGGAAAGAACGAGAATCGGGCGAGACAAGCAGAATAGGAGAACGGCAATAAGACCGATCCTGACGCCGATCAGGAGGCCCCTGTCTCTCAACAATAGCTTCCCCCGTACCCTGACATAGCTCAATGTCGTCACAGCGCCGATCCCAGCCACTACCGCGAACAACACCCACACGGGCCACGGAGCCCCAAGCGCAAAGTCACCTCGCTCGAAGACGACTGGCCTGTACTTGAACAGGAATTCGAAGAGTCGCTGAGAAAACGAATCCATCACAAAATCAGACTCGTGTGTGAGTGTGGTGGGAAAAGCCGCGGGAAAATGGAAGTGGGACGTTCCAGAATCGCTCGTTGCATGAGACGTCTTCTTCTCCCGAGGTAAAGATCAGGCTAAGGACAATACCGAGCCGAAGGACCTTTGGTTCCAACTCTCTCCCCTATATGTCATACGCGTAATCGGTGCGTGTTGTTCAAGTGCGACGTAGCTGTACCCAGGAGCAACAGCTCGACCTAACAGGCACCAAAATCACGCCTGAATAACCAAGTCATTGCAATATTGGAATTTAGGAGCTTGTATGTATTTATGCGAGAGGACGTTCGAAACTCGTGAGTCGCACGATGATTTTCTTTAGTACAGAGCTCTGATGCGGGTGGGATAACATCGACCGTCGAACTTCGAACATTGA
>JBDHHK010000117.1:0-13755 GCA_039589395.1 Gemmatimonadota bacterium | reverse complement strand
TTGGGTCAGCGCCCGGGAAACCTCCTCCCACCGCCTGGATAGCTTCAAAACCGGCGTGCATACTCTGGAGGGGTGAAAGTAAATGCCTATACTGACCTCCAGCCCGTAGGCCTCTAGCACAATCACGAAGGGATCGACCATGCGGCTGCTCGTGTTCATCATCTTCGAAATCATCGTGCTGCCCCTGCAGGTTGTCGGCCTGATCGTCTTCACCTATAGAATTCGGCGAATCTCGATTCCACAGAAGATTTCCGGTACTGCCAACGAACCGTATGGCGGACGCCTCTTCTTTCATTTGGCCGGCACGCGCAAGGATCCCGGCGCCTATGCACTGGCGGGTCATCTGCCCGTGTACAACTGGCTGGTCAATGTCCTGATGGTGAAGACCACGCTCATGGTGCTGCGGCTCAGCGGCTACAAGGGATCGTTCTTTGACTTCCCTGGTCCACGGCCTTCGACGCTCATGACGATGATGTCTCACAGGACAGAGTTTTTTGATAACGCAGTCACCGAAGCTTTCACCAGAGCGGAGAACCCGGCTCGGCAATTCGTCGTGCTAGGTGCCGGGTATGACACGCGCTGTTACGACTTGCCGGAGGGAATCGAGATAAAGTGCTTCGAGGTGGACATGGCGCCGACGCTCGATGCCAAACAGAAGGGGCTGAAAGCAGCCGGCGTCCACCACGGCCATGTCACTTTCGTAGAGACAGACTTCAACCAGGAAACCTGGATGGACGCATTGACCACGGCCGGTTTCGACAGCAGCCTCACCACGTTTATCCTGTGGGAAGGCGTGACCATGTATCTGCCTGAAGAGGCTGTACTCGATACGCTCCGACTCGCGTCGGCATTGCCGCCTGGCAGTGAAATCGCCTTTGACTACTTCAGCAGGGAACTGATCCGCTCTGAACCACCCTACGAAAAGCTGGGCTCGCGCACGATGAAAAGGAGCATCAAATACTACGAAGAAGAATTGACATACGGCATCTCGACCCGTAAACCTGCGCGCGCAGCCGTGGCAAAAATCGTGGAGCAGTGCGGGCTCGAGTTGACCCGCTTCGAACATACGCAGGTCGAGGAGCCGCCGAAAACACCTATGTACTGCTTTGCCAGCGCGGTAACTCGATAGCCCCTACCTCCTGTTTTTCCTGTCGGATCGAGCGTGTGGAACACCCGCACGACGGTCCGATCGTCGAGACCGATGGGGCGAACGGAGCGCAGATACTTCTGTCCAAGCTGCCACGCGAAGCGCCTCGCGCTGTGGGGCATCTGGCTCGAGGAAACCCTGCTTGCCGACGGGCCCCAGTGATCTGCTGATCGCTTTGAATTCATCTAGGCCGATGAACATGACGTCGGTCGATTTCTCGTGGCGGTCAGGCTCGGGGAGGGCCCGAGCAAGCCGATCTTTGAACTGCGAACGGTTAGGCAGCTCCGTGAGATGAAAGACAGATCCTCTATCAGATAAGCAATGTGCGTGTCCGAAGAGCGTAATCACGATGCATTCGTGGTTTGAGTTCGGTATGATGCGTAGACTAAATTCAGGTCACAACTTCGTCCGACCACAAACCCGCGCGGTTACAAAGGAGAAGCAGTCTATGGCCACTAAGCCTGTCGTTTATGCGGCCTTTGCCATTGTGGTTCTGCTGAGCCTTGCCGGTCCGGCGTGTGTTGTGGAGGAGCCCGAGCCGGAAAAACCAGCAGGCCTCCCGACGTTCAAGCAATCGGTAGCGGCCTCACGCGGCGTGGTGGCGACGAATCATCCTCTGGCTTCGGCGGCCGGGCAGATGATTTTAGCCAAAGGCGGAAACGCAGTCGATGCGATCGTTGCGGCTTACTTTGCTCTTTCCGTTGTCGAGCCGGCGATGTCGAGCCCGTTTGGCTCGGGATTCATAAATCTATATACCGCAGAAGGCGAAGCCATTACGCTCGATAACTACACCGTCGCGCCGGGTGCAGCGGCGCCGGATATGTATCGGCTCGAGCATCCTGATGACGAGAAAGCGCAAGCCGAGGCGGGGCACGTAACGGTTGATGAAGAGAACCGAACGGGATTCAAGGCGATCGGTGTGCCCGGAAATCTCAAGGCCTGGCTTTGGGCGGTTAGAAATCATGGAAGCGGTAAGCTCAGTTTGCGTCAGCTCATGGGGCCGGCCATCGACTTCGCGCGAAACGGTGTGCGGCTCTCTCCCGCAGTGGCTCTGACCATTGGGCGGTCGGAAGAACGCTGTGGAGCTTTTCCCGGCTGGGGTGAGCAGTTTCTTTTGGACGGAGAGCCACCGGAAGCGGGTGCGCTATTGCGTCGACCGGCCTATGCGTCGACTCTCGAAGCACTTGCCCCTGCCGCTCTCGAAGGAGCCTCTTTGGAAGAGCAGTTGGAGGCAGCGGGACAGAAGTTCTACAAAGGCGACATTGCGAGGAACGTCGTTCGATACGTGCGTGAGAACGGCGGCATCTTATCGATGGAGGACTTGGCCTGGTATTACGGGGACGGCCTGGCTGATCTTTCAGAAGGGCAAGGACTCCGCCTGCGCACGCCTATTCGCGGCACCTATCGGGAGTTCGAAATCATCGCCATGCCGCCGACGAGCTCCGGTGGAACCCACATCGTCGAGATCCTGAATATCCTCGAAGGATTCGACTTGGCCGCTTCGGGATTCGGTACAGCTAAGACCTTGCATCTCATGACCGAGGCCATGAAGATTGCGTGGGCCGACCGTGACGCCTATATGGGTGATCCGGACTACGCGCACCGGGACCCGTCCTATTCGTACCCGCCGCCACCCGTCGAGGACTTGATCGACAAGGACTACGGCGCGAGCCGCCGTGCCGAGATCGACCCGACGCGGGCCGGCAGTTTCGAGGCCGGCCATTTCGAGGGGTTGCCGGCGGTCGCCCTAGGGCAGCCTCTCGTCGAATCCGCCAACACGACTCATGCGACCGCGATGGATGACCAGGGCAACGTGGTGTCCATGACCCAAACGCTGAACCACGGATTCGGATCCTGTGTCGCCTTACCGGGCGAGCTGCCGGGGAGCGGCCTTCTTTTGAACAACACCATGGCTTTATTCGATCCCGATCCGCGGCCGGGTTACGAGCGCGCGAACGGCATCGCCCCCCGCAAACGCCAACTCAGCAGCATGTCGCCGACCATCGTGCTCAAAGACGGCAAGCCGTTCTTCGCTTTAGGCACTCCCGGTGGAACACGAATCTACGCGACGGTGCTTCAAGGCATCGTCAACGTCATCGACCACGGTATGAGTATCCAACAAGCGGTGGAAGCTCCGCGTATATGGACGATGATGTACGGGGCTCTCAATGTGGAGGAGGGCTTCTCCGTGGACGTCACCGATGAGCTGGAACAGATGGGACATACCATCGAGCGGGTCCGCACCGTGGCGGGAGGCATGAACGGTGTGCTGCGCGATCCGGAAACGGGACTCCTTTACGGCGGCGCCTGCTGGCGGCGCGACGGTTCCGTGGCCGGTTGGAGCGGCGGTGACGCCCTCCCGCCTTCGTCTTCCTATCCGCTCGATTGGAAAAGATGATGCTTACGGTCGGCTCGTAGGTTGCTTCGTACGAGACTCTCGAGTTGTAAGTTGCCGGGGGGCATGGGAGAGGTGTTTCCCTATTGCCCCGCCTCGCTACTGCGTCCGCAATCCTGCCCAAGCTGTTGCCGCGGCAAAAAGCCTTCGAAATCCTCATGACCGGCCGGCGCTTCGGAGCCGACGAGCTTGTTTCGCACGGGATCGTCAACAAGGTGGTGCCCGCCGACCGGTTGATGGACGAGGCCCGCGCCCTCGCCGCGGCTCTCTGTCTCGCGGCACCACTGTCACTGGCCGCCATCAAGGAGGCGGTGCACCTCACCGAGAACCTGAGCTTCGAGGAGAGCTATGCTGCGCTGCGATCGAGGTCGTGGCCGGCGTTCATGAAGATGCTCGCGAGCAGTGACGCCCAGGAAGGGGCGAAGGCCTTCGTCGAGAAGCGGCCGCCCGAGTGGACCGGCGAATGAATTCGACGCGGGATCCCGTTACGGCGATCAGACACCGACAACGATCGAAATCCAGAACTGTGAGCATCAGCCTCCACAGCAGGGAACATTTAGGTACCTGAAAGAGGTATTATGATAGGTCCACTTCACCGACATAACCGCCGAACGAGGCTTTTCGTATGTCTCCGCACATCGCATCTTGGATGCGCTTTCCCCACACGAGCAGTGGACGTTGGTCCCGCTCGCACCTCCGTCCGCTCTACCTGGTGGCGCTGATACCGGTAATCCTGTCTCTGTCCTGCGCGAAGCCGGAGCAGGTGGCTCCGGAAGCCGGGCAACCACCACAGCTCGTATGGACCCCACCCTTGGCCTATCCTCCCGCCATGTTCGAGACAGGTGTGGAGGGCAGGGTGGTGCTGGAGGCAATGGTCGACAGCACGGGCAGAGTAGATCCCAGCACTATAAAAGTCGTCAGCGCAACACGATCGGCGTTCGAGCAACCAGCCATCGATATGTTGCGTAACAGCCACTTCACACCAAGCCGGACCGGAGCGCGAGCAGTACCGATACAAGTTCGTTTGCCGGTTACGTTCGACTTGAAGCGGGCGTATAGGGTCGGTTCCGCTGATAGTGCGGCCGCGGCCGCACTGGCGACGGAAGGTGCGTCGCTGGCTCGCCAAGGCAATGTCGACGACGCACTGACGGCCTACTCCGATGCATTGGCGTTGGATGCCCGGTTGAATCTATCAGTTGGCTTCTGGCACGGGCTCTGTTGGCACGGCAGCCTCTGGGGCTATGCCGAAGACGTCATGTTCGCGTGTGAGCACGCCGTCGAGCTCAAGCCACTCATGCCCCAGACGAGAGAAGCGCGTGGCGTGGCACGCGCTATGACCTTTGACTACACCGGAGCCATCGAGGATCTCGAACGGTCCGCGGCGCGAGCACTCACGAGTGACGAGCGAGTCGAGCGAATCGGTTGGATCGGGACTCTCGAGTCGGGACAGAACCCGTTCACCGAGGACGTGCTGCGGGCACTGCGGCAGCGGACCAACTGACAGACTGCAGTGGGGCTCCTTCCGGTTCTCCCGCCGATATGCCGCCACCTCGCGGTTACTATTCCCGGGCGACCTTCCGTTCCTCGTATAACAAAACACCACGCTCATCGTAGAACCCGAAGACGGCCGTTGGTTCGGAGCCAGGCAAGACGGTGACACGCAAGAATCCTCCAGTCGGTTCCTCGTGCGTGAACGGCTGTCTGATTTCCGCGTCGGGATCGTTCGATTCGGGATCGCCGGGAGGCCGACCCATCCGCGAGTTCGCATCGACGAGCGCACCGATCGAGAACTCCTCGAAGCCGAGCGGATGGATGGAATGGTACTGCCAGTGCCGGTCGCCGCAGATGATGTAGAAGTTCTTGTTCAGAAAGTCATTCTCGATGAGCCACGCATAGAACTCATCCCGCTCGTGCTGGAACCCGTAGGGGTTGGAATGGTTGTCCCGCTTGACGGTATCGTGTCCCTCGGCCGCTTGCCCCGCTTGCTCGGCATCGTCCGGCCCGATCATCGGCGTGGAGGAAATAAGGAGCTTGAACGTTGCGTCACTCTCGAGCAGCGTCCGCTCGAGCCACTCTCGTTGTTCCGCACCCCACAGCGTCTTATCCGGTCCCGGCTCCATCATGTTTGGGCTGCGGTGATCGCGGCCCTCGGTCAGCCAGATTTGGAGGATTTGATTGACGCGGTGTGTGCGATATGTGACCGGGCTCGAGTTGTTCGGATCCACTACAGGAACCTGCTCGAGAAAGATCCGAGCACCCAGCTCCGGAGACGGCTCCGCGTCACTGGTGTTATCGCAGTCGTTATAACGGTAGTCATGGTCGTCCTTCTGCCAATATGTGGGGACCTCCGCGAACAAATCGATGTACCTCGGCCGACGGAACTGTTCGTGCCACTTCTTTCGCATCGCGGCTGCGGTTTGGGCTCGCCCCTCACGCGGGGTATCGTAGTAGACGTTGTCTCCGGTGCCGACGAAGAAATCCGGTTTCGAATCGAGGATCGTCTCGAGCGCCGGATAGCCCAGTTCCTTGTCAGGATCGGTGTAGGCGCGGTCCGGATGGTGGAAGAAGCGGTAGTAGTTCATCCCCGTCACGACGACGAAACTGACTTCGGTTGCCGCCGACGGACCGTCTAGAGTCTTGAAGGAGCGCGTGGGTCCTACGGTCGTCCGGTCCTCCTCGGGTCCAAAGCGGATGCGATAGTAGTAGCGGCCACCTGCATCTAAGCCATCGATCTTGGCCTTAACGATGAAGTCATGCTCGGACGTCGCCCGCAGCCACTCCGTCGTGGCGAAATCGTCGAATTCCGCGGACGTCGCGACTTCGAAGCGGGCTACGCCTTCCGTGCCCGGGAGGTCGCCGTCGATCAACTCACTGCCGATGGTGAGCCGGGATTGAAGTATGACACTCCCGGCCGTGACCTCACCGGCCATCTCACCTTGACCATTGAAGACCCGGATCGATTCTTCTCGAGTGCATGCAACTGCCAGAATAGCCACGGACGCCAGCGCGACAATAGTTCGCATCATCGATTTACCTCACGTAGAGAGAGTTTGAGGGGTGGAGTCCGACCCCGGAATGAACTCGAGAACCTTGGCAGTCGCGGCGCAAGGGATGCTCGCATGTCCTCGATGCGGCGATGAGATGCGCATCGGCGCGGGCGTGCACGCGTTTGCTTTAGAAAAGCAACGCCAGCGATAAGGGAAAAAACGATAATAGCGTAGAAAGTGCAATTGCCGTAGATGCCAGCTGGGTATCGCTGCTGAGCTGGGCAGATAATATGTAAAGCGCCGTTGATGTCGGCAGTGAAAAATAGATCATGCCGACCTTGAAAGAAATTCCGCCGGCGTCGAAGGTCGTTAGAAAAAAATAGCCGGCGAGCGGCAAAACGATCAGTTTGAACACACATGCCACTAAAGACAGTCTGAAGTGATTCTTCATACCGCTCAACGTCAGTGCGCCACCAATGGAAAGCAGGGCGAGCGGCAGGGTCACAAAAGAAGCCAGGCGAAATGTGTTGTCAATAAAGACCGGAAAGCCGCCGATCCATTTCCAATAGGCGATGCCGGCCAGACAGGCGATGATCAACGGGTTGGTGAATAGCGCCCTGGTGGTCATCAACATCCGTTTTTGCAGCGTCACCTTATCTTTGGCAAACCAGGAGAGGGTGCTAACTGCCAGGATATTGATCAGCGGGATGATCAGACCTATTAAGATACTGAATTGTCGGGCACCATCTTCCCCTAAGGCACTGATGACCACCGCCATGCCGATATAGGTGTTGAAGCGATAACAGCTCTGGGAAAAGGAACCGGCCTGAAAAGCGTCGACTTTGAAAACTCTGATATACAAAGTGCTGAGAATATAGATACTGATCACGCCACAGATTGCAGCTTTGTATAGTCCGGGATCGCCAATGTGGTCGGATGCGGCGGCGCCAATCTTCCAAAAGAGCAGCGCCGGGAAGAAGATGAAGTAGATGAGTTTGTCGGCCGTCTCTAAAAACGCGTCATGCGTTAATCCCGTGCGTTTGAGCAAATGGCCGAAAAGCAGCAGCGCAAATACCGGGAAAAGATTGTTGACGATCATCATAACGCCGCCGAAGACCTCAACCCGCCAGCTGGACAGCTTCAAAACCGGCGCGCATGCTCCGGAGGGGTGAAAGCAAATGCCTATTTTGAGCTAGTATCCTCTGACCTTCCGATATCAGAACCGCATTCCCTAAGGGCCGAAATCAACCATCCGCATATGAATCCGCAGCTTCCAAGGCCTGATCCATGATGCCGACTCCTTCGTCGATGTCATCCTTCGTGACAATCAGAGGCGGCGCCATGGCGATGACATTGCTCGGATTTGCCGCCATGGCGATCATTCCCAATTCACCCAGCCGTTTTGCTACCTCCAGTTTCGGATTCAATCCCGGCCGGATCTTTGCAGCCAACGGAATGATCGGCTCTCGTGTCTTTTTGTTCTTTACCAGCTCCAGGCCTACGAACAATCCCAATCCTCGCACATCACCCACGCACGGATGCTTATCTTTGAGCTCGAGCGCTCTGTCCAAAAGATATTTGCCCATCTCTGCTGAATTCTCAATGAGATTGTCTTCCCGGTATATAGGTATGACGGCAAGTGCGGCGCTACATGCCAAGGCATGTCCGGCGTATGTGGCACCGTGACTGAAGAAATTGTCTTTGAAGTGGTTGCCGATGTGCTCGCGCACGACTGTGGCGCCCAACGGTACGTATGCTCCGGTGAGCCCCTTGGCCAGAGTAATGATATCGGGCACCACGTCCCAGTGATCCAGGGCGAACCATTTGCCCGTGCGGCCGAATCCGCTCATGATTTCATCGGCTATCATCAGCACGCCCCATTTGTCACAAACCTCTCGAAGCAAAGGGAAATACTCCGGTGGTGGAACGATGATTCCGTTGGCCCCGGTCACCGGCTCACAAATGATACCAGCGACCATCTCACCACCGCCTTCCAACTCAATCACTTCGTCGATGTATTTGACGCACCGTAAATCGCATTCGGGGTACTTTTGCCCGAACATACAGCGGTAGCAGTATGGCTGGGGAACGCTTATCAGATCTGTGCCGCCCAAAACCTGGGCCCAACTGCGGGCATCTCCAGACGAAAGCGACATGGATGTGGCCGTACCGCCGTGATAGCTCCGGTATCGCGCCAGCATCTTGCGCCGACCCGTGTATTGATGGCAAATCTTGACCGCCGCTTCATTCGCCTCGGTACCCCCGAGAGAAAGGAATGAACGGGAGAGATCACCCGGCGTGATTTCAGCAAGCGTCTTTGCCAGTAAGGCCCTAGGCTTGGTGGAGAGGACGGGGGCAAAGGAGGCCAGCGTGCGGGCCTGTTCACAGATGGCATCGATGACACGTGGGTCCTGATGTCCGATGTTATGGCTCACGAAACAGGAGCTGAAATCCAGCCGCTCACGACCGTCTTCCGTCTTGAAACGCACCCCCTTGGCGGATACCACCCGCGGGGGCGACTGGGCCGGCTGATAGGACCAGGAATGAAAATTGTTCTCCACCTCGTAGCGATCCAAATCTTCCTTGCTTGAAGGGATACTTTTGAGGTCTATCATCTTGCTGTCTCCATTGATCAATCCAAAAACGAACAAAAAGCCAGGAGAGGCCGATTGGTGTATCGCTCCTGGCGTCGATCCTCATTTATTCATTTTGCGTTTTTCCGGCGCGTATCGGCCGAGGCAACCGCGAGGTTCGGTATACCTCGCCCGATACGACGATACGTGGTGGCGTTTTGCCCCTAGGCGCCTTGCTGGGGACGCATGTCGGCCTTGTCGATGCCAGCCACCACAACCGGTTTTTTCATGGCATCGCGACGGAACGGTTCGCCCAACTCCTGGTTGTTCAACACCTCGATGAAGGTGGTCTTGCCTTCTTCCATCTGGGCCTTTACCGCGACGCTCAGCATTTCGGTCAGATCTTCCGGCGTGGTGGCCTGGACACCCTCCATGCCACAGGCTTTCGCAATGTCGGCATAGGAGACATCGGTATCCAGCTCGGTGCCCACGAAATTGTCATCGAACCACAGGGTGGAGTTTCGTTTCTCGGCCCCCCACTGGTAGTTGTGCCAGATGATCATGGTAATGGCCGGCCATTCGTCGCGTCCGCAAGCCGTCATCTCATTCATGGAGATACCGAAGGCACCGTCACCGGCAAAACCCACCACCGGGACGTCGGGCTTGGCGATTTTCGCGCCTAAGATGGCCGGGAAACCGTAGCCGCAGGGTCCGAACATGCCCGGGGCCAAGTATTTGCGTCCCTCCTCGAAGGTCGGATAGGCATTGCCGATGGCGCAATTGTTGCCGATATCCGAGGAGATAATGGCCTCTTTGGGTAGCGCTTTGATGATGGCGCGCCAGGCCATGCGGGCGGTCATTTTATCCGGCTCGGCGTCCTGGGCGCGCTGGTTCCAGGTCGTGCCGGGATCATCTTCTTCGTGGTCCATGGTGGCCAATTCCTGAGCCCAATCCGTTCTGACCTTTTCGATGGCGGCCTTACGTGCTTTGCGGCCCTCATCACCGGCCGTGTCCGAAAGCTGGGCTAGAATGGCGTTCGCCACTTTCTTGACATCCCCGGCGATACCCACGGTGACCGGTTTGGTCAGGCCGATGCGGTTGGGGTTCATATCAACCTGGATGATGGACGCGTTGGCGGGCCAGTAGTCGATACCGTAGCCCGGCAGGGTGGAGAAGGGGTTCAAACGGGTGCCGAGGGCCAGCACCACGTCCGCCTGGGAAATGAGTTGCATTCCGGCCTTGGAACCGTTGTAGCCCAGGGGGCCGGCAAATAGCGGGTGGCTGCCCGGGAAGGCGTCATTGTGCTGGTAGCCGCAGCAGACCGGGGCGTCCAGACGTTCGGCCAGGGCGACCGTATCCTGGATGGCGCCGCCGATGACCACACCGCCGCCGTTCAAGATCACGGGGAACTTGGCCTCGGACAAAAGCGCGGCAGCCCGGGCGATGGCTTCCTCGCCGCCGGCCGGAGGCTCGAATTCAACCATCGCCGGCAATGCAATCTCGATGACCTGGGTCCAGAAGTCACGCGGAATATTGATCTGGGCCGGCGCCGAAGCCCGTTTGGCTTGAGTGATGACTCGGTTGAGAACCTCCGCCGTGCGCGATGGATGCAGCACTTCTTCCTGGTAGGCCACCATTTCCTCAAACACGGCCATCTGGGGAACTTCCTGGAAACCGCCCTGGCCCATGGTCATGTTGCCCGCCTGGGCGGTGACCAGCAGCAGGGGCGTGTGGTTCCAGTAGGCCGTTTTTACCGGGGTAACAAAGTTGGTGATGCCAGGGCCGTTTTGGGCGATCATCATGGACATTTTACCGCAAGCGCGCGTGAAACCATCCGCCATCATCCCGGCGTTGCCTTCGTGCCCCACATCCCAGAAGGTGATTCCCGCTTTGGGAAAGAGATCGGATATCGGCATAAATGCCGAGCCTATAATGCCAAACGCGTGCTCGATTCCATGCATCTGAAGGACCTTTATAAAGGCCTCTTCGGTGGTCATTTTCACTTTGCCCATTTTACACCTTCCTCAGCTCATAGATGGGTTCTGTCTATAAAAGAAAATGTGTCGCGCGTCGTACTCCGCGGTTGCGAGGCGACGTAGCGACCCACTCCCGCACGGTTGCGGCACGACCGAAAACTTCATCCGTTTTGCTCGCTGTGAGCGTCCGGGCGCAGTCCCACGAAGTTGGAGCCAGGCATACCTGGTAGCGCACCTTGCGACGACCTGTCCGCTCGATCATATTAGTTTGGTGTCACATTTGGTGTCAAGTTCGTCGAGAAGATTATGACCAAAGATGATTGGAATGATCTTGGACCGAGCCTGCGAGCTATGCCTCCTGAAACGAGCGAGGCGGCGCCCAAGGACAACGCCGTCCGCCGCACCTACCTCGAACTGCGGAATCTCATCGTGAGCGGAGCTATGGCACCGGGCAGTCCGGTCATGGACCAACGCGTGGCTGAGGTGGTGGGAGTGTCTCGTACGACCGTACGCAGCGCGCTGCGGCAGCTCGCTGCCGAGGGATACGTGACATCCGTCAGTATCGGGGACCATCACTCTCGGTTCGATGTCGGGCCTCTGACGATCGACGAGATGCGCGAGTGGTACTCGATCTACGGCGCGCTCGAAGGAATCGCGGCCAGGGGTGCGGCGATGTTGGCGGGGCCGCTGCGACGGGAGATCGCCGAATGCGTCCGCGAGCTGGCGCAGGCTCATCTCGACGCCGGCAGCGGAGACGATCCCCGCCACGACCAGGTCCAACGGATCGATGCCGATCTGCACAATACATTCGTGCAGGCCGGAGGGGGGCCCAGGCTCCTTCAGCAGTATGCCATGGTCGGTCCGCACGTCGAACGCTACGGCACCTTCTACGCAACCGCGCTCGTCCGGAAGCTCTTTACGGAGATCTATCACGAGCACTGCGCCATCGCTGACGCGATCGCGGCCGGTGACCCGGATCTGGCGGAGCGTTCAGCCGTGGCCAACTGGCACAACGCTACGGTGCGGTTCGAAACGGTGATGCGTAGATCGGGAGAACGAGGCAACTGGGCGACTGACCGAAAAGAGCAAGAACAGCAGGAGTCGGGTTAAGAGAGACGAGGCGGCGATCAACATGCAACCGCGAGCTCTATTTCATAAATCTGTGTTCTGAACGATGGGCGTAAACTGAAGGACCATGACCAGGAGGTGTGATGCGATCTTTCATTGTTTCAATCACGTTGCTGGCCGCGCTTTTTGCGGTGACGGCGGCCGAACCCGTGCAGGACCCGGGAACCATCAGCGGAACAGTAACCGATGAGTTTAGTGGAGAACCCATTTCGTCGGTACAGGTCCTCATCGAGGCGCTCGGGTTGGGGACATTGGCCGCCGAGGACGGCAGCTACGTTCTGCAGAACGTTCCGGAGGGGCGCCATAGGCTGACCGCGCGGCAGATCGGCTACGGGAGTCAGACCGCGGTGCTCACGGTCACGTCCGGGGCGACGGTCGTGCAGGATTTCAGCCTGTCTCAGCAGGTCGTTGCTCTCGATGCGCTCGTGGTCACGGGTGTGCCCGGCGAGACCAGAGTACGGGCGATCGGTAACGCGCTCGAAAGGCTCGACACTGAAGCGGTTACGGAACTGGCCCCGGTGGTGAGCGTGCAGCAAGTGCTCGAGGGACGGACCGCAGGCGTGAACATGATGGGATCCGCCATGGTCGGCACCGCTCCGCGCATGCGCATCCGGGGCACGTCGACGTTCTCGCTCACCAGCAACCCCCTCGTCTACATCGACGGCGTCCGGTCGGACAGCCGGGAAACCACGGGCTATGGGGGGGGGAACAATGCGGGCGTGCGTTCGGCTCTCAGCTCCCTGGACCCCGAGCAGATCGAGCGGATCGAGGTGCTCAAAGGCCCGGCGGCCGCGACGCTGTACGGAACGGAGGCTTCACGAGGCGTCGTCAATGTCATCACGAAGCGCGGCGCCACCGGCGCAACACGGCTGACCATGATGGTCCGACAGGGGTTCAACTGGACGGCGAACCCTGCGAGCAGGATCGGCCACGAAAACTACTGGAGGGATCCCGATGGTGAAGTGCACTCCGTCAACGTGATTGCCCACTGGAGTGCGCAGGGACGGGACATCTACACGACTGGGCACATCCAGGCCTACAGCGCGACGCTCACTGGCGGTACCGAGGACGCGCAGTACTTCTTTGCCGGCACATACTCGGACGAGGTCGGGATCCTCGATTACAACTATTCGAAGAAGCTGAACCTCCGCACCAATATCGATGCGCAGCTGACCGATAACGTCTCAACCACGCTGAGCATGGGATACACGAAGGGCGATGACCGTATTCCCATAGACGGCTACCGGAGCGTCGCGGAGGGGCTCCAGTTCGGCAGTCCGCGCTGGCTGCCGGAGCACAGGTGTGAGGAGAGGCCCGGCTTCGGTTGTGATTTGTTCGACGGGTTCATCAGTGGAGCCGTTCCGGCGAGGGATCGCTCTCTCCTCAATAGCCAGGATCTGGACCGCTTTACCGGTGGCGTGACCCTCAACAATACGGCGTTCGAGTGGCTCACGAACCGACTGACCGTCGGTCTCGACTTCACCAGCGAGGTGAACGTCCAGGTTCGGGAGTTTCAGACGAACGACACGACGATAGCGTCGCTGGGCTC
>JBDHHK010000116.1:0-13768 GCA_039589395.1 Gemmatimonadota bacterium | reverse complement strand
GTGGCAAACGGAAGCGACCTCCATCCGATCCAGCAGGCATTCGTGGACCAAGGTGCTGTTCAGTGTGGATTCTGCACTCCTGGCATGGTGCTTTCCGCGAAGGCGCTGCTGGACAAGAAAAAGCGGCCGACGGAGCATGAGATCCGATCTGCCGTCTCCGGCAACCTGTGCAGGTGTACTGGCTATCAGAAGATCGTTGATGCCGTTCAAGCTGCGAGCCGTGGCAAAACCGGGGCGGGGAGGTAGTCCGATGACGAAGAAATTCTCCGTGTTGGGAACGCGCGCGCCAAAGCTCGACGCTCCGGACAAAGTGACCGGCCGTGCCAAGTACGCCGAAGATGTCAATCTGCCGGGCCAGCTTTATGGAGCGATTCTGCAAAGCCCGCACGCCCACGCGCTCATAAAGCGTATTGACGTGTCGCGAGCCCGCCGGTTACGTGGCGTGAGGGCCGTGATCACCGCAAAGGACGTTGGGCTCACCAAGTATGGCGTGTCACCTGCGCGCTACGACGAGACATTGTTCGCGCATGAAAAGGTCCGCTATGTTGGCGACGAGGTCGCCGCCGTAGCAGCCGTAGATTTGGAGACAGCGTTCGCTGCGCTGGATCTCATCAAGGTCGAATACGAAGAACTGCCCGCTGTGTTCAGCGTTGACGATGCCCTCTTCAATGGCGCGCCATTGCTTCACTCCGACTATCCCAACAACATCTGCGCGGAAGTTCATCAGGAGTTTGGTGATTACGAAGCCGCACTCGGCGAGTGCGACTACGTGCGGACTGACAGGCTGGTCAGCAAGCGCCAGGACGCAGCGTTCATTGAGCCGCACGCTTGCGTGGCGGACTACGACAGCTCCGGGAACCTCACGCTCCATTCGTCCACACAGACACCACACTACGTTCAGCGCACAGTCGCTATGGTGACCGGTCTGCCCGTTGGCAACGTTCGCGTAGTGAAGCCACACGTGGGAGGCGGATTCGGGCCGAAAGCCGAAGCGACTCCGCTCGAGATGAGCGCCTGTTTCCTGTCGATGAAGACGGGCCGTCCGGTGAAGATGGCTTATACACGAGAGCAGGTGTTTCTACATTCCCGGGCCCGCCATCAGTTCTTCCACGAGATGACTACCGGTGTGAAGAAGGACGGCACGATACACGCTCTACATCATCGCGCGGTATTGGACGGTGGCGCGTACAGTTCATTCGGAATTGCGACGGTTTACTATGCGGGCTCTCTGCTCGGCGGGCCTTACAGGTTGCCGCACATGAAGTACGACGGTATGCGTGTGTACACCAACAAACCCGCGTGCGGAGCGCAGCGCGGACATGGAGGTGTGGCAGCGCGAGCCTGTTTCGAGCAGCAACTGGACATCATAGCCGAAGAAATCGGCATGGACCCGGTGGAACTCCGGCTAAAGAACATCATGCAGACCGGCGACGTGACCTGTAACGAACTCGACATGTCGTCACTCGGCATGCGAGAGTGCATTGAGGCGGTGAGAAACGGATCGGATTGGGTTAAGAAGAAGGGCAAGCTGCCGAAAGGGAAGGGCATCGGCATGGCATGCGGCTTTTTCGTGTCGGGGGCTGCGTATCCGATCTACAGATCTGACACCTATCACTCGACGGTGATCGTGCGAGTCGCGGAAGACGGTGGCTCGGTCACCGCCTTCACGGGTTCCGCTGATATCGGCCAAGGATCGGACACAATGGTTGCCATGATTGTAGCCGAGGAACTTGGGATCCCGATGTCAGCCGTAAAGGTCGCATCGGGCGACACCGATTTTTCGATGGACCTCGGCGCGTATTCATCACGTCAGACACTAATGACTGGGCACGCCGCAAAAGACGCGGCAGAGGACGTTAAGCGGCAGATTCTGGCAGTGGTAGCAGATGAGTTAGGGGTGGATGTTGGGAGGCTCGACATCGCGGACGGCCGAGTCAGGATCAAAGGCGAGAAGCCGGACATCGAACCACTCCGACTGCGTTACGTCAAGGAACATCGCGGCTGGGCTGACGTACCGAAGGGTGACGATCTGACGTTCCGAGAGGCTGCGCGGCTAGCAACGGTTGCCAACGGATCGATCGTCGGGACAGGCAAGTACAAACCGCCGCGTCTCGGCGGAAAACACAAGGGAGCAGCTGTAGGCACCTCACCTGCTTATGGATGCTCTGCACAAATTGTAGAGGTGTCAGTAGATCTCGAGACTGGACAGGTGACCGTCGACGCCATGACCGACGCACACGACTGTGGCCAAGTGGTGAACCGCACGTCAGTCGAAGGTCAGATGCAGGGATCACTGTCCATGGGGCTTGGAGAAGCGTTGCTCGAGGAGGTGAAGTTCGACGGCAACGGGCGCATTCTCAACGCATCGCTCGGGGAATACAAGATCCCCACGTCCCTCGACATGCCTAGGGTCAAGTCAATCATCATCGAGAGCCACGAACCGAACGGACCGTTTGGCGCCAAAGAGGTTGGGGAAGGCGCGATCATGCCGACGATCCCAGCGATTCTGAATGCTGTGTATGATGCGACGGGAGTTCGATTGCACGAGTTGCCGCTGACCGCGGAACGGGTTTATGGGGCGATGAAGGAGGCGAAGAAGAAGGGGCGGTAGTCGCGGTCGTTTCTGGGGATTCTGCGGTACTGAAAGAGAACTCTGAACATCGAACAAGGAACATTCAACATTCAACGGAGGGTGGGGCAGGCTACCGTTGGACGATGGATGTTCGATGTTCAGTGTTGGATGTTCAAGTTTACCTACTTAGCGGCTTTCCCCTGTGATCACTCCTGCCAGTCCTCTCTCAGATAGCAGCCTGTTGAACGCGGCGATATCCTGCTCTCTAATTGCCTGCATCTGCGCTTGATATTCCCGCAAAAGCTCCTTGAGTCGTTCGTGGACCTCGAGATGCTGGGCAGTCGGTACATGGTCTGACCCACCGATGTACCCCGCCAAGCTCGTAATTTTCGCGTAGAGCCTGCGTGGCCAGCGAAGGCGATCCTGACCGGCAGAGCCACCGGACATTCTGAGGTCCGTGAGTTTCATCTCGAGATCGATCAGTTTCTGGTTCAACTCGTTGCCTGCAACGATGATTTCGTCTCCCGCGTCTTTGCCCCGAACGCGATCCATGAGTCTGAGTAGCTGGTCGCGCACTGACTCCGCTTCATTGATGAGATCAACCGCCGCGTTTGCATTGTCGCGCAGTTCGAGGATCACGGCGAACTGTTCCCTGATGTCTGCTTCAGTGCCTGTAGAGTTCGGATCCTTTAGGACGGTGAGCTGCTGCGTGAGTTCCCGTTCGCCCACCGTGAGGCGTACCGTGTACTCCCCGGGAGGGGCTAACGGATTAACCCGGCCTGACTCCCCGGCAGGCCGCCAGCCATCGTCGCCGATCGGCACATGGGAATGCTCTAGCACGGGAGTACGCATCCGTGGTGTGCGTGAGGGGGTTAGCCGGAAATCCCAGTATGTGCGGTTGATCCCTGGTTCTGCCGAACCAGAGGCGATGTTGCGCACCACTTGGCCGCTTCCGTTCAGAATGCTGATCCCAACTCGATCGTCAGTCTCAGCGTTCAAGTAGTAGTGAATCGTTGCGGCGTTCGGTGGGTTCTCCCCGGCTCCCGGGTCGCCCGGCTGGCTTACGGACGAACTCCTGTACCGGAACCGGTACGCCGGCCTCGGCGCGAACAGAAAAGCGCTGGATGCCAACACCTCGTCGTTCAGCTGCTGCAGCGGTGTTATGTCGTCGAGGATCCAGAACCCGCGTCCATACGTCGCTACAACCAGATCGTTGAAGTGTTCTTGTATCGATAGCCAGTGGACCGGCGCATGAGGTAGGTTGGTCTGCAGCGATACCCAGTCGTCGCCGTCATTGAAGGACACGTAAAGCGAGTTTTCGGTTCCAAGGTATAGCACGCCCGGCCGCACAGGATCTTCCCTGACGACGTGCACGTAACTGAATACGCTCTTTGGAATGCCCCCGCTAATGAGTCGCCAGCTGTTCCCGTAGTCGTTGGTTTTGTACGCGTACGGGTCGGTGTTGTTTACCTGATGAAAGTCGACCGAGATGTACCCCGTGCCGGCGTCGTACCTGGATGGTTCGATATTGCTCACCGTTCCCCAGGGTGGGAGGTCGGGAATGTTTCCCGTCACATTGGTCCAGCTTGCTCCGCCGTCACGTGTGATCTGCACGAGCCCGTCGTTTGAGCCCGTCCATATCAAGCCTTCCTCCACCGGCGATTCCGCGATGGCGAATAGGGTGGCCGCATAGGTCGGGCTCGCATCGTCGGGCGTCAGGCCACCGGTCTTCTGTTGTTTGCTCTTGTCGTTTGTCGTGAGGTCGGGACTGATGACGGTCCAACTGTGCCCACCGTCTGTTGTCTGGTGCACGTGCTGGCTCCCGGCGTAAATGCGTGTGTGATCGTGCGGCGAGATAGCTACCGGAAAGGTCCATTGGAAGCGGTACCTGAGCTCGCCCGCCGGCCAGCCTTCAGGGTTGTCGGGCCACACACTCACGTTGCGCGAGTGTCCGTTCCTCACGTCGTAGCGGGATAGGATGCCCTCGTAACACCCCGACCAGACGATGTGGTTTTCGACTGGATCGGGTATCGCAAACCCCGACTCACATCCGCCGACCGAGTGCCATTCACCGATCGGTATGCTCCCTCCCGTGAGGCTATTGCTGGGACCTCTGTGGGACATGCCATCTTGTCTGTTGCCGTAAACGAAGTAGGGGACTTGGTTGTCGGTGTAAACGTGATACATCTGCGCGATCGGAAGGCGGGGCCGCCACCAGCTCGCACCTCGGGTTGTTGAGATACTCAGTCCCCCATCGTGCCCTACAATCATGCGATCCGGGATCTTCGGGTCGATCCACATGTCGTGGTTGTCGCCGCCGGCTCCGGCGTAGGTGATCGTGAGGCCACCATCGTAGGATTTTGTATGTGATGTGGCTAGGAAGTGAGCTTCATTGTGATCGTCCGGAGCAACGGCCATGCGGGAGTAGTAGTGCGGGCGCTGGACCAGCGTGTGGTCGGCATTCACCATGCGCCAGGAAAACCCACCGTCGTCGGACCGCCACAAGACACCTTGGTGATCGTCGAGTTCGGCAAAGTCTCTGTTGGAGTTGGTCTCGATGAGCGCATACACGCGGTCAGAATTGTCTGCCGACATCGCCAGCGCAATTTTGCCAACCGGCGGTGTGGGGAGCCCGTTTCCACTCAGGTGTTCCCAGGTATCGCCCCCGTCTCTGGTAACGTGGAGCCCGCTCCCCGGGCCACCACTCTGCCTGCCCCAGGTCCAAATGATCATCTGCCACATACCGGTGAAGATGATATCCGGGTTGTTCGGGTCCATCACCATGTCGGACACACCGGAGTTTTCGTCGACAAAGAGCACGTGTTCCCAGTTCTTGCCCCCGTCGGTGGTCCTGAAAACTCCGCGTTCTTCCTGAGGCCCGTACAGGTGTCCCAGGGCGCCGGCGTATATGATGTCGGGGTTGGTCGGGTGAATCAGCACACGCGAGATTCGACCTGTCTCGTCGAGTCCCATGTGAGTCCATGTCCGTCCGGCGTCGGTCGATTTGTAAATACCGTTCCCGACGGAGATGTTGCTTCTAACCTTCGATTCGCCCGTGCCTACCCAGACGATGTTGGGATTCGATTGCGCGATTGCTATCGCCCCAACTGACTGGGCTTCCTGATCATCGAAAATAGGCTTCCACTGGATGCCGCCGTCAGTACTCTTGAAAACCCCGCCGGACGCGGCGCCGAAATAGTATGTGTTTGGATCGCCTGGAATGCCCACGACGGCGCTGACGCGGTTGCCGACCGGACCGATGTGGCGGTACTCGAGTTGATCGAAGAAGGAGCCAGTGAGTCGGGTCGGGTCTTGCGCGGATGCCGTTGCCGCTGACAGCAGCAACACCAGAAGTGAGGCGTTCAGTGTCCTATGCATGGACGAGTCTCCTCATGGTGTTCGGATAAATCTGCAGTAATGAGAGTGAACATCGAACGCCCAGCAGCCAACATCCAAGGAAACTGCACACACCTACCGTTGGATGTTCATTGTTGGATGTTCGACGTTCGCTACTTTGGCTCTGATCAGCGCCGACGGACCGTATTCCGCAATACTCCCACTCCCTCCACCTCGATCTCAACTACGTCGCCTGGCTGCATCGCCATAGTGGTACCAGGCGTACCCGTGAAGATCACGTCGCCCGGCAACAGTGTTACGTAGCGGCTCACGTAGCTCACGATTGTCTCAACGTCGAAGATCAGATCGCTGCTACGTCCAGTCTGGCGTACCTCTCCGTTCACTCGAGATTGCACGAGCAGATCGTTGTGGTTCAAGCCAGTGACAATCGTTGGGCCCATGGGTCCGAATGTGTCGGACGCTTTGGCGCGGAGCCACTGTAGATCGGCGCGTTGCCAGTCACGCTCGCTCACGTCGTTGCCAGCTGTAACGCCGAAGATGTGTTCAGCTGCTTCCTCGACCGACACGTTCGAAGCGCGTTTCCCGATGACGACCACTAACTCAGCCTCATAGTGAAGGTTGTTCGCGCCCTCTGTCATCACTATGTCGTCTTCGTGCGCAACAATCGATGTCGGGTATTTAGCAAACAGACCTGGATACTCCGCGGGTTCTCTATCGCCGAGGTGGCTCTGGTAATTGAGGCCTACGGCAATCACCTTGGCTGGTTCGCAGGGCGCAAGTAGACGTACGGCGCTCAGAGCTACCGTCGCTCCCGTCGGAGTGGGAGAGGAAAACAAGTCGCCTTCGAGAACGTTGATCGTCTCGCCTTCGAGGATACCGTAGGAGACGACTCCGTCGTGAGAGTACCGGACGTATTTCGTGATGTCCCCTTGAGCCATGCAGGCCGATGTGAGTGCCAACACAGCGGCGAAAGCCGCGAACGGCCGTCCTGTGATTTCGGTAATGAGCTTCATGTGTGACTGTCCTCGTGGGGGTTCGTTGAACGGACTACTTGGTCTTGGGCAAAACTGCAGACTGGGGAGCGTAAGCGCTAGAGGACAACTCGAATATGCAAATTCGCAGCGTCCTGCAATAGTGACGGTGAATCCTGAATATCCGACAAGGAATGTCCAATATTGAAAGGGCGCGCACTTGCACATTGGATATTCGGTATTCGATATTGGACATTCCCCGACTCTGCAAGCCCATTTACCTTACGTGCCACTAACATGTCATTGATATCCAAGATCCGTACTGTCCTCACCATGGGCAGCGGCATGGCGAAGGGACTTTCTCAGGAGACAGCCGGGAAAGACCCGATACGCTTGTACCGACAGTGGCTCGAAGATGCCAAGCGCTCGGGCACCTTTCTGCACGATGCCATCACTCTAGCAACGTGCACGAAAGACGGTGTGCCGTCCGCCCGCATGATGTTGCTCAAAGGCGTCGACGACCGAGGGTTGGTATTCTACACGAACTACGAGAGTCGCAAAGCGAGCGAACTGAGCGAAAATCCTCGTGCAGCTGTTATCTCACACTGGCCTGTGCTGGAGCGTCAAATCCGTACCGAAGGTGAAGTGGAGAGAATCACCGCGGAAGAGTCCACAGCCTACTTCCATTCACGTCCTCGGGGCAGCCAGCTTAGCGCGTGGGCATCCGATCAAAGCTCGCCGCTTACGAGTCCGGAGGAGCTCAAGCGGCGGTTCCGTGAATACGAGGAGGAATACGCCGCGGGCGAAATCCCGCTTCCTCCCTTCTGGGGCGGGTACAGGCTCAAGCCGCACCGCATCGAGTTCTGGCAGGGTCGAATCAACCGACTGCACGACCGCGTGAGGTTTGACAAAGTTGGTGACGAGTGGAAGGTGAGCAGGCTGTATCCGTAGCCGCCCCGCCTGCTCTCCCCACCGCCCTGCTACCCTTCCTTCGCAAAATCCCTTCCGGTCGCAAACGCCTCACGATTGAGGTCCCTGAACTTCTCCGGAATGCGTTTCTCGAGTGTCTTCTTCCATACTTCATCGGAGATCTCGAGCAGCTCTGCGAGAGCGCCCAGCAACACCACGTTCGCTGCTCGGTGATTTCCCAGATCGATGGCCTTTTGAGTGGCTTTGATCACAATCACCTTGAAGCCCTTTGACTCGAGGAACTCGATCGCATTGTCAGGATAGTCTCGATGGTCGGCAGTGCGAACCGGTTCGACCTTGTGATCGTTCACGATGATCGTTCCACCCGGCTTCACGAAATGCGCGTAGCGCAAAGCTTCGAGCTTCTCCAGAGCCAGCATGAAGTCTACAGATTCCCGTCGAGCCATCGGCGAGTGCACCTTGTCTCCGAACCTAACGTGACTGAAGACCGCGCCTCCTCGTTGGGCAACACCGTGGAATTCGCCTTGCTTTACGTCTTGGCCGGCTTCGATTGCTGCCAAAGCGAGTAGCTCACTGGAAAGGATCGCACCCTGACCGCCTACGCCTCCGATCAACACATTAGTGACCGCCATGCCTCACTCCTCCCCAACCTGCTGAATCGCTTCCACTGGACATAGCTGAGCACACAACGAACATCCGGTGCACTCCCACTCGCGTACGCGCGGGTACTCATTTTCCCAAACCAGCGCCGGGCACCCCACCGCCATGCAATCCTCGCACTGAATGCATTCATCTTCTTCCACGCGATACGGCACCCACTCTTTCAACTTCTGCTCGGGCAGCAGCATACAGCTGCGGCGGGAGATGATCACCGCCGGTCCGGAGTACTCGAGCCCGGACCGTATCGCGTTCTTCGTAGCATCGAGGTCCCAGGGATCCACCACCTCGATATGGTCCACTCCGATAGCCTGTAGCAACTGCTCGTAGTTCACCGCTGGTGCTGGCCCGCCCTTGAGGGTCTTGCCCGTACCAGGATGTTCTTGGTGTCCCGTCATACCCGTTGTGCCGTTGTCGAGCAATAACAGGGTCGTCGGCACGCGGTTGTATACCGCGCTCACTAAACTCGGCAAACCACTGTGCATGAATGTCGAGTCGCCGATCACCGCGACGACCTCCTTTTCGCCGGCCTTGATAAACCCGGTAGCATTGCCGATGCTGGCCCCCATACAGAACACCGTGTTGAGCGCGTCAAACGGTGGGAGCGAGCCAAGCGTGTAGCAGCCGATGTCGCCGGTCGCGAGTACACCCAGTTCTTTCAGTGCTGTGAACACGCCGCGATGAGAGCAACCCGTGCACAATACCGGAGGCCTTGGCAGTATCGTCGCTTCGTCACCAAAGTCGGCAGGTACCGGCATGTCCAAGAGACCGGCAGCGACGAGATCCGCACTCAATTCACCTATATTCGTAAACCGTTCTTTTCCTACTAGGTTCGTGATGCCCAGGCTCGCCATCTCCTGCTCGATGAAACCCTCGCTTTCTTCGACGACGAACACTTTTTCAAACCGGGCACAAAATTCTCTGAGGCGTTTCTCCGGTAGGGGGTAGAGCATGCCGAGTTTAAAGACTGTCGCGTCTGGCAGGACCTCCTTCACGTACTGGTAAGGGATGCCGTGGCTAACCACGCCAATCTGCGAGTCACCTTCTTCCACTACGTTTCCCTCAAACTCCTCCGCAAATTCGGCAAGGTGCTTGAGTTTGGTCTCCAGCTCCGGCCGCCGAAATCGTGCGTAAACGGGAATCGCGTACTGGGTGACCTTACGTGAGAACTCACGCGGCTCCGCTTCGTGTCGGTCGCCTGGTTCCGCGATACCTCGGGTGTGAGCGAGCCGCGTGGTTGTGCGCAGCATGACCGGAGTCTGGAACTGTTCGCTCACTTCAAATGCCCGCCTGGTCAGAGCCAGCGCTTCCGCAGCGTCACTGGGTTCCAGCATCGGAACTTTGCCCATCTTGGCGAAGTAGCGACTGTCTTGCTCGTTTTGCGATGAGTACATGCCTGGATCATCTGCCACAAGCACGACGAAGCCGGCGTTCGTGCCGGAATATGGGAAAACCATGAAGGGATCTGCCGCCACGTTCAAACCGACGTGTTTCATGGTCACCATTGTTCTAACGCCGCCCAAGGCCGCACCCATGCCTTCTTCAAACGCGACCTTCTCGTTGGTCGACCAGTGAGCGTCTACTTCTTCATATTTTGCCAGGTTTTCCAGCACCTCGGTGCTTGGGGTCCCCGGGTAACCGGTAGCGAACATGACGCCTGCCTCCCACGCTCCGTGGGCAATCGCGTCATTGCCGGACATCAACTTCTTCACGAATTGTCTCCAGTCATCGGTCTTGTTTCTGCCGCGAGCTCCGCCATAGCCGGGCCCACTGCGGATGTAATGGTAACATGAGGGGTGTGAGGAGCGGGAGGAGCGGGAGTGGGCAATTCTGCCGCGGAATAACGCGGACGAACGCGGATTGAACTGTCTCGGGTGGTGTGGGGTGGAACGACTATTCCAAATCCGCGTCTCTCCGCGGCAAAAACAAGGGGGAGGCAATTGCCTCCCCCCAAGGGTTAGTTGCTCAGACCTGCGACAGCCGCTTCGGACCGGCCGCAACCACTTCAGGTGGGCAGCCATCCTCATAAAGCTTGAAATTTTCTATGTAGCGAGCGGCGAGGCCGTCGTAGGTCTTCCAGTAATCGTCCTTACTGCCCCAGGTATTTGCCGGATCGAGCACATCTTCGGGGACATCGGGACAGCTGAGTGGCACGTCGAATCCGAACAGCTTGTCCTTGCGGTACTTGACCTTGTCCAGCTTGCCGTCCAGAGCCGCATTCAAGAGAGCACGGGTATGGTGGATGCTCATCCGCTTGCCGATGCCGAACTTGCCACCGGTCCAGCCTGTGTTCACGAGCCAGCACTGCGCGCCATGCTTGTCCATTTTCTGAGCGAGCATGTTTGCGTACTTGAACGGGTGGTGAACCATGAACGGTGCACCAAAGCAAGCGCTGAAGGTGATTACCGGCTCGATCCCGAGCCCAGCTTCGGTGCCTGCGACCTTCGCCGTGTATCCGCTAATGAAGTGATACATCGCCTGCTCGTGCGTGAGTCGTGCTATCGGCGGTAAAACGCCTGAGGCGTCGCACGTCAAGAACACCACGTTTTTCGGGTGAGTGTTGACGTAACGGTCCGGCACCACGTTCGGGATGAACTCCAATGGGTATGACGCACGCGTATTCTCAGTGTACTCATCGTCGTCGAGGTCGATGTTTCGAGACGCTGGATCGTGCACGACGTTTTCGAGGATCGTACCGAACCGTCGAGTGCAGTCGTATATCTGCGGTTCGTGCTCTTCCGACAGGAAGATCACCTTGGCGTAACAACCGCCCTCGAAGTTGAATACACCACTGTCGCTCCAGCCGTGTTCGTCGTCGCCAATCAGTGCGCGCTTGGGATCTGCTGACAGAGTGGTCTTACCGGTTCCACTCAGACCAAAGAACAGTGCAACGTCGCCCTCTTTACCGACGTTGGCGGAGCAGTGCATCGCCATCACGCCTTTGAGCGGAAGCAGGAAGTTCATGACTGTGAAGATCGTCTTCTTGATCTCGCCGCCGTATTGGGAGTTGCACACGATCGCCAGACGTTCCGCGAAGTTGATCAACATGGCCGTCTGCGTGCGTGTTCCGTCTACCCGTGGGTCGGCCTTGAACGACGGAGCGGCTATGACAGTGAAGTCGGGTATGTGTTTCTTGTACTCATCGAGATTGTCGATGTTGATGAACATGTTGCGGGCAAAGAGGTTCTGCCACGCGGAATCGGTGATGACCCGGATCGGCATACGGAATTCTGGGTCTGCACCGACATAGCAGTCCTGCACGAAGAGTTCTTCACCCTGCAAGAACGCCTGTAACCGGGTCAGCAGCCCATTGAACTTCTGTGGATCGCACGGGCGGTTGTACTCACCCCAGGAAATGTCTTCCTCGGTGGACGACTCACGTACGATGAATTTGTCTGCCGCCGCTCTGGATGTGTGCACACCAGTATTGACCAGCAGCGGTCCACCGGCCGTCATATGGCCCTCGCCCCGGAAGATGGCTTCCTCGTAAAGGGCTGAATCCGGGAGATTCCAATACACCCGGTCAAGGTGGCTTAGGCCGTGATTGCTCAGTTTGAAGTCACTGGCAAGGTCACCCGCATGTTTGGCCGCCGGCGTGTTGATCTTCAGATACTTCGCCATTTTGACTTATCCTTGTCTCTATGTGAGCTCTCAGCTCTCAGCATTTGGCTGAAAGCTCCTCTACATCCAGTCCCGCACCAACTTCCGGTCGCCAATGAACAGCTCATTGGGCGAATTCGGGTCAATCGCCCACTTCATGCGCTCGACACCGTCTATGATGTCCTTGACAGAACCGCAAGTGGACAGCCTCAGGAATCCCTCCATGCCAAACTCGACCCCGGGCACCGTTACCACCCGAACCTTGTCCACCAACATCGTGGCGAGCTTTGTCGAATCCTTCTCGTAGTTGCTGAAGTCGGCGAAGCAGTAGAACGTTCCGTCGGGTTTGTGACACGTGACGCCCTCGAACGACTTGAGCCGCGCCATCATGATGTTGCGGTTGTTCTCGAGAGTGAGTCGCAGACTGTCGACACACGATTGTATCCCATTGATTGCTGCCACCGCCGCATGCTGCAATAGCGCCGACGGTCCCGAAGTCTGATGACCCTGAATGTTGGTCATGACCTCGATCACCTTCTTGTTCGCTACAGCCCAGCCAATTCTGAAGCCAGTCATGGCATACTGCTTGGAAACGCCATTGATAACGACCAGCTTCGAGTTCTCACCGGTCTTCTTGGCGTATTTGTAACAGTTGATGGGCTGCTTGCCGTCGAAGATCAAGCGGTGATAGATGTCGTCCATGATCAGGTAGAGGCCCTTCTTCTCGCAGAATTGCACGATGTCGGCGATGAAGTCCTCGGAATACATCGCGCCTGAAGGGTTGTTAGGGCTGTTGATCATTACGGCTTTGGTGTACGAGGTGACTACCTGCTCAATGTCCTGCAGCCGTGGGTAGAATGTGCCGTCTTCCGACTTCACCGGAACAGGGATGGCCCCGCAGAGCTTCACCATCTCTGGATAGCTGACCCAGTACGGGTTCGGGAAGATCACTTCGTCCTGCGGGTTCAGGATGGCCTGCAGGGCAACCATGATCGCCTGCTTGGCACCACCGGACGCCATCACGTTTTCGGGCTCCACCTTGCGATGGTAGAACTCGTCGGTGTATCTGATGATGGCCTTCTTGAGTGCCGGAATACCGTCGGCCGGTGTGTAGCGGATCTCCCCCGAATTGAGTAGTGCGGAGGCAGCAACGAGGGCATCGATTGGCGTCTTCGTCTTGGGTTCGCCTCCACCGAGGTGGATCACTGGCTCGCCTTTGGAGCGCAGAATCGCAGCTGTCTCGTTGAGCTTCAGGGTTGCCGATTCCCCTATCGACTTTCCTATCAGGCTTATGCTCATCGTACTTCCTTTTTTATGTGCTCTCAGCAGCAAATGCCGTGGGTACCGGTGCGCTATTTTGGCCCAGATCACGGCAAGAAACCCCGCCGCGCCGCGACGGGGGTACGAAACGTATATCCATAGTGGCAGAAAGCCAATCCGGAAGGAGATCCGCGTGCCCAAAGGCATATTACGGGCCCGCGCGCGTGTGCGGGAACAGGAGCTGTCGGGGCACCGACAGGTTATTTCATAGTCAGATGCGCTGAGTGCGTTTGTGGAAGGAGGACTACGGAATGGCAGAGTTCAAGCACGTGAAGGTCCCCGAGGGTGACCTGGTCGAGATCAAAGGCGGGAAGCCCGTTGTTGGCGACCGTGTACACGATGGTGGGTCAGCACGACAAGG
>JBDHHK010000115.1:0-13946 GCA_039589395.1 Gemmatimonadota bacterium | reverse complement strand
CAACGCGAGCTCGGCATTTCCCAAAACACCCATCAGCAGGTTGTTGAAGTCGTGTGCGACTCCTCCTGCTAGCACGCTGAGACTCTCCATCTTCTGAGCGTCTTGTACGCGCGCTTCGAGGCGGCGGCGTTCTATCTCGCTCTGCCTTCGCTCGGTGATGTCCCGGGCGAACGTACAATTAAACCCCACTCCGCTGTGTTCCTGATAGTTCGCCGACAGCTCTACTGGAAAGATCCGGCCGTGTTTGGCACGATGCCTAGATTCCAAAACAAGCGCACCATGCTTTTTGAGATTACTCCAAAGCGCGGGCCACGCATCTCTCGGGAAATCAGGGTCGATGTCGGGAACCGACATCGTGAGTAGCTCTTCCCGCGTGTATCCCAGAGAACGGCACGCCGCTTCGTTCACATAGATGAAGCGCCCATTATCACCCATCCAGTATACAGCATCAGCTGCGTGGTCCACTGCAAACTGAGTTTGGCGAAGCCGCTCCTCCGCCTGCCTTCGCCCTGTGATGTCAGTCAGCACACCCCAGAAACCGACGACATCCCCGCTCTCTTCACGAATGACCCTCGCGCTATCCAGAACAACTATGTGTTGACCGTCTTTACGCTTGAGGGTGAGCTCCATTTCCCGGAGCGTTCCAGCCTCCTCTAGGTCACTTGTAAAGCGGCTGCGCTCTTCGGCGGAGACGTAGAGATCTGCCGCAACATCGAGTTCCTGAAGCTCAGCCTCCGAATCGTAGCCGAGCAGCTGCACCAACGCCGGGTTCGCCGCGACTATCTTGCCGTCGGCACTCGTCTGATACACTCCTTCGGTAGCGTTCTCGAACAGACTGCGGTACTTGGCCTCGCTCTCTCGGAGGGCACTCTCAACTGCAACTAGTTCTCCCTCACGTACTTCCAAGCGCGTGACCTTCAGCCGAAGCTCGTCGAGCTCCTCAATGAGCTGCGCCTTCGTCTTAGAGGAATCTTTCATCACCGCCCCGCGTGAAACTCCCGCAGCAGCTCAACTTCGCGTTCCGGCGCTAAGCCAGACCTGAGTTGCGTGCGCTGTTCCTCCGGCCGAGTCTCGTGCCATTCGATGGTATCGATACTAGTCTCTCCAAGCGATCTGAATGTGAGCCCCTGCTCCAATGCTCGGTCGATTCGGACATACGACTGTGGATCATTCGGTATCCAAACAGGCATGTCCGACCAGGGTCGGATTTCATGTTCCCGCAACCAATTCGTGTCGGCCCAGGTGAAGCTGCTAGAAGACGCAGTAACGGCCGCAATCCCTTGCACCATCTCTGACATCGAAAGCCTGGACTCGGGCCCTGTGGCATTGAAGGTCCCCGCGACACCAGACTCAGCGAGCCTAATGATCCATGCCGTCAGATCTCGCACATCGATGATTTGTACTTCATCGCGTCCGTCGCCCGGAACGAGGATTTCACCACCGCGGTCTATACGAACCGGCCAGTATGTGAAGCGATCGCTACGGTCACCAGGACCTACGATCAAACCTGGACGCACGATTGTGGCACGGTCAGGAAACGCATCCCTCGCCTCTTGCTCTGCAAGTGCCTTGAACGGTCCGTAAGTGCGGCCGGTTACTTCCTCACCCTCATGTCCTTCCGGCAACACCATCACAGCGGAGTCTTCATCGATTCTGAGTTGCTCTCTTTCTGCGGAACCCGGTTCGGTATCCCCCCATCCAGCCAATTCGGGTGTGTCGGTTGCATACACCGATATGCTCGACACATGGACATATTGGTCAGCAGAGTCTTTGAGGAGCTGCGTAGTCCGGTCTACCCAACGAGGCAGCGTGGAGTGATTGTCGAGAACCACGTCCCATTCTCGCCCCTCTAAGGCGGTGAGATCGTCATTTCGGTCGCCAACGAGTTTTTCAACCTCGGGGAAGAGATGGGCGTTCGTGCGGCCACGATTGAAAAGCGTCACAGTGTGCCCCCTGCTCAGCGCGTACTCGACCATGTGCGGGCCAATGAACCCAGTGCCACCAAGAATCAACAGCCGCTTTGGTGTGACATGTCGGTCCGTCGCGTTCCGCTGACACGAAACCGTACTTGCAGTTGCGAATGCGGCTCCGGCAAGAGCGCTCATCTTCAGAAAACCTCTGCGATTCGAAAACATCAAAATCTCACAGGTGGTAGTCTTGGGTTCAGGCGAGTACGGTCACGCGTAGCCGCAAGTCAGAAACTCACTCACAGCACATTCCCAAAGATGACTCGAACGCACACGGATCGCTAGTTAGTTGATGCGATGCTTGCGTACGTGGTGGTTATGAGCAAAGAAAAGGCCCTCTCTCCCCACCCTCTAGGGGAAGAAAGGGCCGCATCGCTCGACTGACAAGTTATTCCTGTCTCAGCGCATTCATCGGATCGACTCTTGACGCCCGACGCGCCGGCAGGTAGCTGGCAAGCAGAACCACGACCATCAGACCAGCGGGCACCAGGACAAACGTCATCGGATCCACCGGATCGACACCGAACAGCAGTGCGGTCATCAGGCGAGTGAGCCCGAACGCCATGCCCAATCCGAGTGTTATGCCGATAGCCGACAAACCCAGACCCTGACGCAAAACCATCTTCATTACGGTCGACCCAGGCGCCCCAAGCGCCATCCGCATTCCGAGTTCCCTACTGCGCTGACTCACGGAGTAGGAAATCACACCGTACAGGCCAATGATGCCAAGGAGCAGCGCCGTACCGGCAGCAATACCCAGTAGCACGATTGTAAACGTCGTGCGCGCCACAGACCTGGTCATCAGCTCGGAAAAGGTCCGAAGGTTCCTTACCGGAAGGTTCGCGTTGACCTCCCAGATTCCGTCTTTGACAGTCTGTAGGAAATCAGCGGTGCCGACACGATTGCTCCTCACAGCGTAGCTCATGGTCCGCCAACTGTTGGGCTGATCTGCATCCATGCCCTGCCAGAACGCCAGAGTCACCTGTGGCCAGTAAACCTGCACGGGCGGTTCTTGATCGAGTCCAAACTCTCGTACGTCGGCTGCGACACCAATTACTTCGTACCAGCGCGGCGGATCGGGGCGCGCTGCCACCAACTTGCCCATCGCGGCCTCTGGGGAACCCCAATACTCACGCGCCAAGGTTTCCGACACTATGGCCACCGGCATCCGGTCGTGAATGTCGGCCCATGTGAAAAACCGGCCGACAAGCAGGGGGATACGCAGTGTCTCGAAATACTCAGCTCCGATCCATTTGTGTCTACGGCTGCCTGTAGGCGCATCCAGCGGAGTCACACCCTCCGCATAGAACGGATTCACGTTGCCGCTACCATCCATCGGCATCGAGTTAGCGATCGCTACACCCGTTACCCCAGGCAATTCTGCAAGGCGACGTGCGATGGCTTCGTGAGTCGCCGCGATATTGTTCGCACCTCTTGCATCAGCCTGTGAGGGTGTGAGGCGGAAAGCTAGAAGCTCTTCTTCACCGGAAAACCCCGGATTCACGTTTCTTATCTCATGGGCGGTGCGCAGCATTAGCCCCGACGCAACCAGTAGGACCAACGCAAACGCCATCTGGACGATTGCAAGTGCGTTCTGTGTGCGGTTTCTCTCCCGCGCACTCATACCGGAACGTCCACCCTCCTTCAGAGCGTTCACGAGTTCGATTCGGCGGTTTTTGAATACGGGAAACAAGCCGAACAGTAGACCGGACCCGACCGATACGAGCAATGTGAAGAGCAGCACCTTGGAATTCAGTGTAGCATCAGCCAGTCTCGGGAAACTGGCGAGTTCGGACGATACGAGCGTCCGCAAGCCTACGTGAGCAAGGCCAAGCCCGCCTAATCCGCCAAGCACGCCTAGGACCAAGCTTTCCTTCAGATACTCCCAGCTGATGCGTTTTGTACTCGCACCGATCGCCGAGCGGACAGCCATTTCCACGCCCTTCCCTTCAGCGCGGACCAAGAAAAGGTTTGCCACATTCGCGCAAGCGATCAGGAGCACGACGCTGACGCCGCCCATGAGAATCCAAAGCAGGTTCGTCGCCGCACCGACGATGTCGTCCTTGAGCGGTTGCAGCAGCGGTGCCAGTTGGGCCTCACGCATCGTGTCGATCACCGGCCCGCCCGGAAACTTCTCGAAAGCCATTGGCAGCATCCGGTCTATGTCGGCGGAAGCCTGCTCCATAGATACTCCACCGCGAAGGCGAGCGACCGCGTCCCACCCGGTGTTGCCTACAAAGAGAGTGGACCTATCGATTTGCATCAGGACTATAATCGCCGGGTCATATCCGAGGCTCCGAATGCTCGACGGCATTACCCCAATGATCTCGCTGGTGACTCCGTTGACCTGCAGCGTCTGGCCGATCACGGCGGGATCCTGCCCGAAACGGGTCTGCCAGTATCCCTCACTCAGCATGATGAGACTTGGTGCATCGAGTGCTTCATCATCGAGAGTGAAGGTACGGCCAATCAGTGCGTTCACACGCAGCGCTTTAAAGACTCCGCTCGTAACGAACAACGTGGGCACCGCCTCGGGTTCACCCGCTCCGGTGACCGGCTGCGATCCCAGCCCATACATACCGAGTTCTTCGAACGAACGATTCTCATCCTGATAGGTGAGATGCCATGCGGCAGTCTGCCCCATATCCTCCCGGCCCGGTCCGGCTCCTCGATGGCTCACCGCTATCAGGCGATCGGCTTCGGGGAATGGCAGTGGCGAGAGAATGACCGTATCCAGCAGGGTGAAAATCGCCGTGTTAGCGCCTATCCCAAGTGCAAGCGTCAGTATGGCAACCGCGGCGAAACCCGGCGCGCGGCGCAGCGCGCGCAAAGACACACGAAGGTCCTGCAGTATGTTTTTCATGAAACCGCCTAAGCCATTCTTGGTTTGTGGCGTGATACGAGGTGATCCTCTCCTAGATGAAGAGCGCCTGCCCCCAAATCGTTTGAATGCCTCGAGCAAACCATCTCCGATTATCTCGAGGCTGCACCGCCCCCAGACGCCGGCAACCGCAAGCCACCCTGATCGTTCGTATGCCGCAGAGAGGTGCTGAGCGAATACGTCTTCAAGCTCGGCGCCATTCCTTCTCCTGAAATCCCGCGGTAGGAGCCAGAGCAGAGCGCGGTAGAAACGTCGAGAGGCACCAAATTTCATTTGGACATGACCCTACTGGGGACCATCTTGCTTCGAGCAACACTGACTAATTTGCTCAAACGCTCGGTCTCCTCGGCCAATACGCCAAGCCCCTTCTCTGTAATTCTGAAATAGCGTCGCCGCTCACTCTCTTGCGGAGGCCTCTCCATCGAATCCGTGAGTTCGGTAACGAGACTTTCTTCCATCATCTCGTCTAAACACCTGTACAGCATGACCGGCCAGATCCGTAGCTGCCCATCAGTCCGATCGAGAACCTCCCGAACGATCCCATTACCATGCCGGTCCTCATCCGCGAGTGCCACGAGAATGTGGAACCAGTGGATCTTGATGCCATGCGGTGAATGTCGTCCCATTTTCCACCTCAAAGTGTGTTACCAATTGGTAATATACTATATGGTAATACGATTCCGGCCCGAAAGAGGTTTCAAACTGGCCCCAGCGACTCGTTTCGAAACAACATATACGCAACTTGCGTATAGCAACTGAAACGCTCTCGGATTCGGAGTTGCACCCATGGCACGACATTCGACGACCAAGAGGCCACCGCTCAAACCGGTCGAGTTCCTCGTTCTGGCGATCCTCGAGAATGGGCCATTGCACGGCTATGGGATCGTGCAGGAGATGAGCTCGAGAACTGAGGGGCGGATCTCGCCGCGACCGGGGGACCTATATCGGATTCTATACCGGCTGGATCAGTGGGGCCTTCTGGTACCAGACGATCGTGAGACAGCCGACGAAAGGCGCAGATCCTACTACCGGCTCACAGACCTCGGGGGAAGGGTGCTTTTGTCCGAAGCAGAGTTTCTCGCGAAGATGGCTGAAGATACTCTGGCAAAACGCACGGATCGACCTGCGGAGGTTGTGTGACTCCACAACCGGCCCGGCGAAGAGCCGCCAGGCTTGGGTTCTCCCACCGACTGTTGCTCCGCCTATACCCCAAGCAGTTCCGGGATTCTTACGGGCAAGACTTGCTTTGGCAGCTGGAGGATATGCGAGACCCAGGTCGAGCAAACCCGATTGGCCTCTGGTTTCGCGGGAGTTGGGATCTTGCGCGCAGCGCCCTAGGCGTGCGGGCTGACTCGGTACGCAACTGTCTTTTTCGAACTGATCAACGACTATGGGCACGGGTGACGGCCGGGAACATCGCCGCTCCAAACCGAGGCCCCAACCAATCGAACGTGGAAATGAACATGAGTGCTCAACGAACAAGATTGCAGACCGTATTCGGCAACTTGCGCCACGACCTCAGTTTCGCAATCCGCATGCTGCTGAAGAACCCGATGTTTACGGCAGCAGCGGTCTTAACGTTGGCTTTGGGAATCGGACTGAACGCGGCCGTGTTCAGCGCCGTCAACGCAATGTTGTTCCGGCCGTTGCCGGGGGTGGTCAACGACGGCGAGCTGGTGCATCTCTATCGCGACTGGCCGGGCATGTCTTGGGGGTCCAACTCGATTCCCCACTACCAGGATATAAGAGACCGTGTGGAAGCATTCGACGGGCAGGTGCTGGCATGGACGTTCGCTCCCGTTAGCCTGAGCGCAGACGGCGTCAATGAACGGATAATGGCGAACATGGTGTCGGCGAACTACTTCGACGTACTAGGCGCAGCACCGATTCTAGGACGTGGCTTTCTGCCGAATGAGGCAAACGATCCGGGTGCTCACCGCGTGATTGTCCTGGGTCACTCCTTTTGGCAGGGACGCTTCGGCGGAGATCCATCGGTTGTCGGGCGCACGGTAACTCTCAACGGTCAGTCGTGGATGGTTGTCGGCGTCGCAAAAGAGGGATTCAAGGGCACGATGCCGATGATAGATCCACCGATGTACGTCCCGCTAATGATGCAGCGGGAACTCATTCCGGGCTACGACCTGATAGTGGCTCGGGGCAACAACTGGATGAATGTCGTCGGGCGTCTAGCACCGGGTGTGACGACAGATTTGTGTAGGCAGCATCTCGATGCGACTGTCCTGCAATTGCGTGACGATCACCCGGACCACTACGACAACAATGGCATCAGTATGGTGCCTCAAGCTGAGGCGGGCCTCCACCCTATGATTCGTTCTGCGCAGGTAGGCATGTCGGCGCTGACGATGGTGGTTGTTGCGTTTCTCTTGATGATCGCCTGCATCAACGTTGCAAACCTGTTTCTGGCACGTGCAGGTGAACGCCGCAAAGAAATGGGCATTCGCTTGAGCCTGGGTGCAAAACGCAGTCGAATTATCACACAGCTGCTCACGGAAAGCCTGCTCTTCGCAACCATTGCCTGTGCCGCTGGCTTGATTCTGGCGTACTGGGCTGTGGGATTCGCTAACACACTCACGTTGCCAATGGACTTCCCGGTCGACTTCGACCTCACCCTCGATCGCAATGTGTTGCTGTTCTCAGCTGCGCTGTCTGTCCTGACCGGAATACTCTTCGGCCTAGCGCCGGCACTCCAGGCGTCTCGTCCCGACACCGTCACTTCATTGAAGGGAGAAGCGTCGCGGGAACCGGGCGGCAAACACAGGCTCGTGCGCACGTTGGTTGTTCTGCAAACCGCCTTGTCCATCGTGTTGCTGATAAGCTCGGGATTGTTCCTTCGCGGTCTGCAATCCGCAACCAACGTGGACAAGGGATTTGACGAGAACAATCTCTTGCTCGCCTCTGTCGATCCAGGCCTGCAAGGTTACGACCGAGAACGCTCAGAGGTCTTCTATCGGGAGCTGACCGCCGGATTATCGGCGCTGCCGGGGGTTGAAGCGGTTGGATTCGCGCGCATGGTTCCGCTGACTCTCAACAGCTCCGACCAAGGCGTCGGCATACCAGGCTACGAGCCGGGTCCAGACGAGAGTATGAGCATCAGGTACAACATTGTCACTTCCGGTTATTTCGTGGCGATGGGGATTCCCATGCTTTCCGGACGACCGTTCCTGGACATGGACGACCGTGATGGAGCGCCAGTGCTGATCGTCAATCAGCAGTTCGTCAACCGGTTCTGGCCCGGCGAGGACGTGGTCGGACGAATTGTCAGAACCGGAGGTGAAGAGCGCGAAATCGTAGGCGTTGTGCCCACGGGCAAGTACTTCAGCCTCGGCGAAGAACCCAGCGCGTTCATGTACTTGCCGCAGTCGCAGGACTGGAGTTACCCGATGACGGCGCACGTTCGCACGACCGGAGATCCAAACGAACTTGCCGTGTCCGTCCGGCGCGAGGTGCAACGCCTGGACGCTTCTATGCCGGTCGCTGATCTGCGAACCATGACCAATACGCTGGGCGTTTCACTGTTCCCCGCCCGGCTCGGCGGTGCGGCATTGGGGATCTTTGGTATTCTCGGTATGATACTGGCCGCCGTAGGCATCTACAGCGTCATGGCTTATTCAGTTAGCCAGCGCACGCATGAGATAGGCATCCGCGTTGCACTTGGGGCAGCAACCGGGGCTGTAGTCGGCATGGTAATCAAGAAAGGCATGACGATGGTGGGCGTCGGCGTGGTATTGGGTGCGGGACTTGCTCTTGGTGCAGGCAATCTCATGCAGGGCATGATCTACGGCGTCAGCGCAATCGACCCGATCACGTTCCTCGGCGTACCGAGCGTGCTGTGCACAGTAGCGTTGTTGGCCACATATCTACCGGCAAGGCGGGCGGCGTCGATCGACCCAATGAAGGCGCTGCGAGCTGAGTGAGAAGCTCGAGAAAGTGGCAGGATTGACCTCAGTTGAAGTCGATCCTGCCCTCCCTGAGATAAGCTTCGACCTTCAACACATAGGCGGTGCGCGCGTCCGGCATCAGATCGGCAAATGCCAGTATTCGTTCGAGGCGCCTCCGGTCCTTCTCGACGATTGACCTGTGAATCTTCTGACGCACGGCTACGGCCAGGTCTCCTCCGACATCTATCACCTCACGAAGGAATTCATCCGCAGTCTGCCCCTCGCTTTCGAGAAACGAGCTAATCACCTCGCCCAGATCCATCTCTCCGCTCTTTTCTGACCCCATCACACCTCCGGATGTCCTGAATGTGCCAAGTGGACGCTGTTCGGACATCGCCGCTTCACTCAACCACTTGCCTTGGTACTTGTTCGAGCGCATCTTCAGGTCTGTGCTCAAATCGCAAGTTAAGGCACGCAAAAACTATTGATATACGCAACGCACTAACTATTTCAATAGTTTGGTGCATCAAGATATGTCAGATCAGAACTCTGTCAACTGATTCGGTGACCGACTGAGGACAACGCCAATGCCCGAAGGCAGGCTGGGCCGAACTGGGGCGCGTACGCGAGTCACACCCGGCTTCGGCCAACGTGTTTACGACCTGACAATTGCGAAACGCCGTCCCGACGGTAAGGCATGGAGCACGACTGACCTTGCCGCAGCCATGGGCGTGACCCCTTCAGCGGCTCGCAGCTACTTCGCCGGGACGGTACCGCGTGGGAAGAACCTCCGGAAGCTCGCCGACGCACTGGGCGCGAATGTCGATCAACTGCTGTCGGACAATCAACCATCCACCTCCCGAGGTGACCAGCACCAGACTCCAGGTGGCAGGATGGTCCCAACTCAATCCGGCCAATTCCAGGGAGGTGCTGGAGAGTTTTCCACTGAGGAAACGCCGGATGCCGTGATGTCTGCATTTCAGAAGTGGGTGGCAGACTACTTCGCAACAGAAGCTCGTGTCCCGGCTGCTCTGGCAACTCAGTGGATGGCGAGAATGTGGCAGGCCAAGTCTATTTCCACATCGAAGAGCAGGGGGAAAACTCCTGATCGATTTTCGCCCGGGCAAGAGGAGGCAGCCGTCTTGGTGGGGCCGGAAGGTGAGATGCTCGCGGTGTCTGAACAGCTATGCACGATGCTCGGTGTGCGCGAGGAAGATGTCGTTGGCATGTTGGGCTGCGAGTTTGCAGCTAGCGAGGAAGATGCTGATTTGCTGCGCCAATCAATGTTATCCCCTCTGAAGACGCCCACCGATCTCATGATGAAGCATTCGTCTGGACAGGGGATCGCGGTGACTGCGTACCCATCGAACGAAACAGGAGGTGCGCTTCAAGTCACATTCCTTCCGCGCGGACGCCGGCGTGGCTGGCCTACCAAGGAACTCCCCGGAATCCTGGTTGCCACGATGGATGGCCGCATAGCTCTCGTAAACGATCGACTAGCGGGCTTGTACGGCATGACACGGGAACAAATACAGGGGCGATATGAGTGGGAATTGGTTGTACCGGAGATGCGGACCGAGGCCAAGAACCGGATCCTCACCTGCGCGACGGGACCAACTAGGTGGCCGGTGTGTAAGCCTGACGGCACACGAATGGTCGTCGACGCCCTCACAACGATCGAAATCCTGAACGATCAGCCAATGAGGGTGACACGTGGCTGGGAGGCAGAGGCGGGCGGCACGTCTGAGCGCAAGGAGTTGAGACAATCCGGGATGCCACAGCATATAGATCCCTGACTGCCCGCCCCTGCGCGCTGCCGTTACCGCTCCATAGCCATGTAATCCACCACCAGGTGCGACAACGCACGCACACCCACCTCGATCCCGCCTTCATCGAAGAAATAGTACGGCGAGTGGTGCGGCGCAGCATCCTCAGGGCTCACACCCTCCGGCACCCCACCTAAGAAAACGAACATACCGGGGATTTCTTGCTGGTAGTAAGAAAAGTCCTCCGCTCCGGTGGACGGTGTGCGCACGGCTGCATCACCTCCCGCTGCCACCCGTGCGAGCGTTGGGGCCATGCGGGCAGTCAGTTCTGGGTCGTTGTAAGTAATGGGAACGCCGCCATCGATAAATACCTCAGCGGTAGTTCCTGCACTCAAAGCGATGCCCTCGACCGTGCGGCGGATTCGTTCCTCGATTTTTGCCTGCATTTCCGGATCCAGAGTACGAATCGTCCCTAACATCATTACGCTGTCGGGGATGATGTTGAACCTCAAGCCACCGTGGATGCTCCCGATCGTGATGACTGCGGCTGCCTTCGACAGGTCTGACTGTCGGCTGACGATCGTTTGGAGGCCCAGCACGATTTGAGAAGCGACAACTATCGGGTCCACGCCCTCCCATGGTGAGGCTCCGTGGGTCTGACTTCCCATGACCTTGATTTCCAGAGTTTGAGCGCTGGCCAAGGTGCCGCCCGGACGATAGCGAATGGCTCCCACTGTATAACCACCTGTGTGGAGCCCGAAGATCACGTCGGGTCTCGGGTTCTCCAAGGCACCTTCCTCGATCATGAGTGACGCACCGCCTCGCTCGCCGGCGGGCGATCCCTCCTCTGCCGGCTGGAAAACGAATTTCACAGACCCAGGTAGCCGGTCACGCATTCCCGCCAACACTTCCGCCGCTCCCATGAGCGCGGCCGTGTGCACGTCGTGACCGCAGGCGTGCATTACCCCAACCTCCTGCCCGTTGTATTCGGTTCGGACTTTTGACGCAAACGGCACATCCGCGAGTTCGGTCACGGGTAACGCGTCCATGTCAGCGCGCAATGCGACAACCGGCCCCGGCAAGCCGCCACGCAACAAACCCACGACTCCGGTGTGGGCGACTTCTGTCTGGACCTCTATTCCGAGACTCCGTAGGTGCTCAGCCACCAGCCCGGCGGTGCGAAACTCACGGTTACCCAGCTCCGGATGCTCGTGAATGTCGCGCCGGAACCCAATGACTTTGCCTTCGATCTCTGCTGCCCTGCGATCGACTTCAGCCCGCAAATCTTCAACTGAGGTTTGCTGTGCGGCCGCGGTCCCAGCGACCAAGAGGAAGAGGGTAGCAGCCCCTACGCGCGTTACCGTCTCGTGTTTTCTCATTGCCTCGTGTGTCTCCTAAGACTTGGGTGCCCAGAGCACCATCCTTGGTTTTCTCTTCAGTTCGACCGCGAGGTCTTCGAGGCGACCGTACTCGATGCAGCTGGCCATGCAGCTCTTGACGCACGCCGGCTCGCCACCGTCCTTCGTCAGGTGGGCGCACAAAACGCATTGTTCTGTTGGGAAAGGCACGTACGCCAGGTACGCCCGTTTCTCTGACAGTTTCTGCTCCACCTCGAAAACGATGATCCCCTTCGTGATTCCCTTTGGCCTGTGGAATTCCTGCGCACACGCCACCTCGCAAGCATGGCACCCGGTGCAATACTCATAGTCTATCAGCAGCCCGAATTCGGGTTTGTCGTTGTTTGATTTGGTCATCGTTCGATCAGGCCTTATAGACTTTGCAGAGCAAGTTTTTGAGCGGCGCACCGAGGCCGTCTTTCCCCTGGCTACTCATCGGAATGAGTTGGTTTACGTTCGACTCCCAGACTCCGAAGTTAGACGGGTCGGCCGGCTCCTTCTCGGGGAACCACCACCCGTGAGCGGCCATTACCATCTCGGGCGGCACTACAATCGTGACCTTTGCCTTGAACTTCTGTTTGCCGAGCCAGTTCTCCACCCACACCCAGTCGCCGTGCCGTATGTCTAGATCCGCGGCCGTGTCAGGGTGGATCTCAACGGTGGGGTCCGGGTCCAACTCGCGAAGCCAAGGGATGTTCCGATGCTCTGCGTTGAAGAACACGGCCGACCGTCTCCCGGTGTTGAGTATCAACGGGTACTCCTCAGCCAGGTCGGGGCGGCTCACCGGCGTGAACGGCGGTTCTTCATAGTGCGCAATCGGCTCCAATCCCCAGTTCTCTCGAAGCACAGAGTAGAGTTCGACCTTCCCCGTAGGCGTGTTGAAACCGGGCTCGCCGTCGTGGCGGAGCAAACCGCGTTCGTGCCTGTTGTAAGGAGCGCTCGGGTGCCCCTCTGGCGGGAAAGCCCAACCCTTTTCCTGAAGTTGTTTGAACGTCATCCCCGACGGTTTGAGTATGTCGTCGAACAGCTCGTGCACCGTTTCCCATTTGAGATTCGGATCGAACCGTCGAGCCAGTTCGAAGTTGATCTCTACGTCAGGTCTGCACCCGTCGACGGAGATAGCCTTGTTGATGGTCTGAAGCGGGATCCACCAACTCCTAACGCTCTCTTTCTCGAGGAAGCTCGCTGCCGGCAGCACGACGTCGGCGTACTGCGTGGTGGGAGTCATAAACAAGTCGACTGCTGCAACGAAGTCGAGTTTTTTGAAAGCGTCCCGCCATCTTTTCGGTTCGAACCCGATGCCCGCAATCAGATTGCTGGTTTGCAGCCAAATTCCTTTGATGGGGTACGGATCTTCCGACATAATCTGCTCGAGCACAGAGTCGGTTTGCGCACGCCAGATGAACTGTTTGAAGGGCCCGTATTTCTCCGCTCCGATTCGTGGTTCGTCCAATTCGGGTGACGCAAGTTTTATGGCTCCCTCCGCTCCGGGAAGAGCGTAGGCGACCGCCTCGAACGCGTGCCGCGCAACGATATTGCCGCCCGGCTTTTCGAGATTCCCCGTCAAGCACCAGAGGTCGGTGATTGCCATTGCAGTCGGAGTAATTCCAGGAGTGGAATCGATGGGGAGACCCCAGTGAATCGCAGCCGGCTTGCTCTTGGCGAAGAACCGAGCTGCGGCACGGATGTCGTCTACGGATAATCCGGTGATCTCTGCCACCCGCTCGGTGGGGTATTCGTTCACCTCGCTACGAAAGACGTCCCAAACCGTGTGGCACTGAACAGTATTCCCGGCGGCGAGCGTGATCTCATACTCTCCTTGCAGGGCCGCAACTGTGCCGTCCTCACGGTATTTCGCCTCGGCCTTTTCCCAGATCACCGGGCTGTTTCGTTCGCTATCCCAAGCGACAAAGTTGTTCTCTGACTCACCATCAGACACTTCGCTCGCGCGGAGGATCTTGCCTGTGTCCGACCTGATCAGGAATGGAGCGTTGGTCCACTGTTCGACGAAGTCGTTATCGTATAGATCTTCATTG
>JBDHHK010000114.1:0-14037 GCA_039589395.1 Gemmatimonadota bacterium | reverse complement strand
GGTGCACGACTGCGGGACTTACTTCCGCGTCTGTTCGTTGGACCCGTTATTAGTCTCTTCTTGCGCTCAATGCACTTACGCAGGATAATATCAAATTCGGCCGACTCGACACTCGGCCCGACGCCACCCCCGTCACCAGATGTTTCGACACCATGGAGGCTACATGCCGAACCAAGGCGACGTCTACGCACCGACTCAAGACATCATCGACGAAGCTCACGTTCCGGATTATGACGCGTTGCGCGCTGAGGCAGCGGCAGACCCTTTAGCGTTTTGGGACAAAATGGCGCGGGAATTGGACTGGTACCAACCGTGGACAGACGTGTTGGATGAGTCAAAAGCACCGTTCTTCAAGTGGTTTGTCGGTGGCAAAACCAACATCGTCCTGAACGCGCTCGACCGCCACCAGAGCAACGCCACGCGCAACAGAATCGCGCTGATCTGGGAAGGAGAAGACGGCACTCTCAGAACATTCAGCTACTTCGCTCTCAATCGTGAGGTGTGCCAGTTCGCGAACGTACTAAAAAGCATGGGTGTGGCAAGAGGAGACCGCGTCACCATCTACATGCCGCGAATCCCCGAGCAGATGATGGCCATGCTGGCGTGCGCGAAGATAGGAGCCGTTCATTCGGTTGTGTACGGTGGCTTCTCGGTGGAAGCGTTGGCCGGACGAATCGAAGACTCAGAGTCACGAGTGCTGATCACTTCCGACGGAGGTTACCTGCGGGGAAAGATCGTTCCGCTAAAGGAAATAGCGGATGAGGCATTGCGGCGTTGCGGAACTGTTGAGCATGTAGTGGTAGTCAGGCGAACCGGCGAGGATGTGGCGATGGAGACCGAGCGCGACTACTTCTACGACGAGCTGATGATGCTGCCAATCGCTCGTGGAAGTGAAACGACCTGCTCTACCGAGGAGATGGACGCAGAAGATCCTCTGTTCATGCTCTACACGTCTGGAACAACCGGCAAACCCAAGGCCATCGTTCACACCCACGGAGGCTACCAGGTTGGCATTGCTACCACTCTGAAATACGCGTTCGATCTCAAGCCGGAGGACAGGTGGTGGTGCGCAGCGGATGCCGGCTGGATCACAGGTCACAGCTATATCGTTTACGGGCCGCTGATCCTTGGAGCCACATCGGTAATGTACGAAGGCGCGCCGACGTACCCATATCCCGACCGGTGGTGGCGCGTTGTGGAACGTTATGGCGTGTCGATTCTCTACACCGCACCCACGGCTATTCGTGGCCTAATGCGGTTCGGAGAGTCTTGGGTAAAAAAACGTGACACCTCAACACTGCGTCTGCTTGGCAGCGTCGGCGAACCGATAAACCCAGAAGCGTGGCGTTGGTACTACGAGGTTGTGGGCGAAAGCCGTTGCCCCATAATCGACACTTGGTGGCAGACGGAGACCGGTGCGTTCATGATCACGCCTGTACCGTCACTGCCGCTCAAGCCAGGCTCTGGCACAAAGCCGTTCCCCGGAATTCAAGCTGAGGTTCTGGACGAGGATGGGAATCAGGTGCCGACAGGTGAAGAGGGCGCGCTCGTGATCACCACACCGTGGCCATCAATGCTCCGCGGTATCTACAAGGATCCTGAGCGCTTCAAGGAACAGTATTGGTCGACGTACCCCGGAAAGTATCTGACTGGCGATTCAGCCAAAGTGGACAAAGATGGGTACTACTGGATCATCGGCCGAACCGATGATGTGATCAAGGTTTCTGGCTACCGACTCGGCACGGCGGAGATCGAATCGGCACTGGTGAGTCATCCCGCAGTGGCTGAATCGGCAGCGATCGGGATACCTCACAGCGTGCGCGGCCACGTCATTCACGCCTACGTGATTCTTCGAGAAGGTTTCAACGCGTCGCCGGAGCTTTCCAAGGAACTCGTGCTTCACGTTGGCCGCGAAGTTGGGCCCATCGCAAAGCCAGAAGAGATCGAGTTCGTTGAGAGCCTCCCCAAGACACGCTCTGGCAAGATCATGCGACGTCTGCTCAAGGCTAGGGCTCAAGGACTCCCTGAAGGAGACATCTCGACGCTCGAGGATTGAGGGACGACCTCGAATGTCTGCACCAGACACTTGCGTTTCAAACTTGGAATTAACACTCTTGAATAGGCCTTAATGCTGAGGAGACCCCATGCGTCGTTACCTCTTTTCCTCCTTGCTTGTAGTTGGGACTATGGTCGCGGTTCAACCGGCAAACGCTCAGGAGGAGAGCAGCCTTCTCGCCGTTGGCGAATCCGCTCCCGAGTTCACGCTTCCGGGCGCCACGCGATACGGCTTGCTCCAAGAACATGTGAGCCTGAGCGACTACCGCGGGGAGACCGTTGTACTGGCGTTCTTCTTCCGCGCTCGGACACGTGGCTGAACGGTCCAAATGCATGCGTACCGTGATATGTACGCACAGGTTTTTAATGGCGGCAAGAACGTCGTTCTAATCGGAATCAGCGCCGACACGCCGGAGGAACTAGCTTCTTGGGCTGCAGACGATGACTTCCCATTCTTGATGGCCACGGACGCGGATTGGTCCGTTGCCTCGAGCTACGGCATTCCACTTAGAGAGAACGGCTTTCTAGGTGCCCGTTCAGTTGTGGTCGTGGATCCCGAAGGCAAGATCGCGTGGAGCGTTCAGCAGTTCCGGCAGGCTGATCCTACGGCGTATGATGAGTTAAAGGCCGCGATTGAGGCGGTGACTCCAACGGACGAGGACGAAGGGATGTAGGCTTGCTGTCTGCAGCACGTCGACACCATCCCTACGCGAACTGTAGTTCGCGAGTAGCCTAACAAATCCCAAGTCGGCCGAACTGCTCACTAATGTTCGCCACGGGATGTGTCGACGCTTCGCTCTACCTGCGGGTGGGATCGCCTCCCACGGTGGTTTCCAAGGCCGCCTCGATGTCCTGGTTTCCCCCAACCCCGGTGTAAGCCACCTTCCCCGCCGCGTCAACGATGACTACGTACGCCGTGGTTGGAGCCTGGTAGGCGCGGACGGCCGCTCCGTTTGAGTCGAACAAGAAGGAATAAGCTGGGGAATGGCGCTCGACGTGGCGGCGAACGGCCCTTTTCGACTGCCCCACTCCAACCGCAACTGCGAAAAACGCAACCTGATCGCCGTAAGCCTCGACGGCACGATCTATCCTAGGCGCAAGAGCCTCGCATTGTTCGCACCAAGTGGCCCAGAACTCGAGCAGCACGGGCCTGGCGCCGATGAAGTCGGCTAGGTTTACTGTGCCGCCGTCGAGGTCGTCAATCTCAACCGCTGGTGCGTCCGACCCACGTGGGATGCCCACCTCGTCCTGTGCCAAGGCCTTCTGAATCGGCAGCACACACAAAGCGGCACAAGCGGCCAGCATTCGGCCTCGAGTCTTTTTGAAGACCATCACATCACCATTCCCATCTGGATGAAATAGTACTCTGCCATGGCCAGCATTATCACTCCAGCAGCCCTCTTGACCCACACCATCCAAAAGCCGGATCTAGGCAACAAGGTCAAAGCTCCAGAGAAAACTCCAACCGCCGCGAGCAGCATCGTCATTCCGAGCGAAAACACGAACAGATAGACAAACCCCCAGAACGCACTCTGAGTTGTCGCCACCCAGGTGAGCACAACCGCAAAGGCGGGAGCGCCACAGGGTGCGGCAACGATTCCCGATGTCGCTCCCAGAAGGAACACAGCCGGGTACGATCCGCCGCCAAGAGTCCCGGCCCAGCGCGTCACCCCCTGAGGCATGCGCACAGGGATCACGTCAAGCATCGCGAGACCGAAAACCAACAAGAGATTACCTACTCCAAATCGTACCCAGGGATTGGCAGAAATGGTCCCAAAGAGCGATCCCGAAAGGCCGGCCAGCAGACCTAACAAGGCATAGAAGAGAGCAAGTCCGAATACGTATGTGAGCGTGAGTGTCAGCGTTCTGACTCGGGGCGCATCCTTGCCGGCTGTGCCGGCAATTACTCCTGCAGTGATTGGAATCAAAGGATAGACGCACGGAGTAAGGCTGGTGAGCACTCCGGCCCCGAACAACGTGGCCATCGCGACCAATGGACTATGGTCGAGAGTCCCCGTGAGGCCGGACTGAACCAGAGCAACAGCCATCACGTTGCCGAGTGCTACTTCTTCTGCCTGCGCAGTTTCGAATCCTTGCCCACGGAGCGCGGTTCATAGCGTATCTCCGCCGAGACCTGGGCGAGCGTCGGGGAGACGTTCGACCATGCGCAATGGATTGTCCGTGATGAGAAGAACACGACATCGCCTGCGGTCACGTCATTTGAAACCCAATCGACCTTCGGTTCGACTTGAAGGCCCGAGAATGCTGTGAAGTGATCTTTCACCGAGCGGCGCTGGGAACCCGGGACAACACCGAGTGGGCCTACTTCCAACGCCATATCCACCAGCGGTACCCACAAGGTCCACATGCTGTCGCAATGGGGTAGGTACCATTCATCCTGGTGTGGAAGCGTGGTTTGCTCGGGGCATCCCGGCAGTTGGATCCAACAGAAATTCATCGAGGCTAGCCAGGCCGGCTCACCCATTATGGCCTCATGAATCTCCATCAAGAGTGGTGATTCCGCGAGAGCCAGGAAGTCCGGGTGTTTGCTAAAGGTGAGCTGAAACTGCACCCAGTCTCGATCGTCCCATCCTTTTCCCGAGAGTTTCGCGTCCGGGATCGCCTTCATGACTGAGGGATCTTCAGAATTAGCATGGACCCAGCCGAAGTCGGCAAATGCCTCACGGGTAAACCGACGGACAGGCGCGAGCAAGGAATCGGGAATCAACTCGCGGAAGTGGACGTACCCCTGATCGGTCGCAACCGAACGCAGCGCTTCGGGTTCGGCGAGCAAGTGCGACGACTCGTTGAAGGGGCTGACCCGGCGTTCTCCCGGGAGCATTAGTACGCTCAAGAGTACACTCCAACCAACCAGTGGCGGTTGCACCGTCCTAACGAACGTCGCGCGGGTCGATCCGGTGGTCAAGTCCCCTGTGGCGGATTGCTGCGGATCGAGGACTATGCGCGCTGGCGCAGCATCGCGTCCGTAAAGGTTTCAGATGGCGGCAGAGTTCAACATTCTATTCCTTGGCAGTGGACAGAACAACCACAGTTACGATATCTACGGTCAGGTAAGGTACGGCACCGATCCATTCACGAACTTCGAGTTGTATCGGTCGCAGTCTCCGATCACTTGGGTCGAGACAATGGACACTCCCCTGCTCTGCCTACATGGCACCAAGGATGGCTCAGTCAAGTACCTGCAGGGCATGGAGTTCTACAACGCTCTCAGATTTCTCGGCAAACCGATCATTTTCGCATCGTACTCTGACGCAAAGCATCATTTGAGCAAGCTCGAGAATCAGAAGGACTTCATGACGCGAATGGTTCATGGGGTTCCGTACTTGCACAAGCGGCACGCCGCGAGAGAGTTAATGGAGCGACGAGAGCGGTAAGCAGATGAGGCGCTTGCTTCATGCCGACACACTCCCTCCGCGAACTGTAGTTCGCGAGCGGACCGAAAGATCCCAAGTCGGGCCTGGCGCTCACTAACGTTCGCTCCAGGAGGTGTCGGTGTTTCGCGCAAATGTCGAGTTGCCTCAGCAAGTGCTGGGGCAATTCTCCTCTTCTCACCTCACCCGATACACCATCACCCGCGTCTCCCCACCCAAGTCATAGCGCTTGCCTTTTTGGGGCAATTTGTGATCTCGGGCATGCTCAACGCAGAGGATTTTACAGAACGGCACCTCAGACCAGTGATTAACGATGCGATCAAGTTTTCGCGAGCCGTAAGGCGGATCCGCAAACGCGATGTCGTACGCACCCTCTGGTAATCTCTCCACAAACGGGATCGCGTCCTTTTTGAAGATTCTCGCCCGGCGTTTGATAGGAAACTTCGCGACGTTTGCTTTGAGCGCGTGTAGGCTCGATGGGCCATTCTCGACGAAGTCGACCTTTGCGGCGCCTCTGGAGAGTGCCTCGATACCGAGCGCCCCTGATCCGGAGAATAGATCGAGTATCGTGGCGCCTTCGAGATCTGGCTCCAGCATCGAAAGCCAACGATCGCGAACGCCTTCAGATGTCGGCCGCACCCGCCCACCTGGAGAGACCAGGTCCTTGCCAGCCCATTTTCCACCAACGATTCGCATCCAATACTCCCAACGGCTGTCTGCAATCTGACTCCCAGAGTATCCCGGGCACTCACCGTGAGCAACCTTCACCACGAATGTGCAAGGATACCTCGTAGCGTTCAGAGCCAGCCACGTGTATCATCAAATCAAGACTCCTGCGCGACGCACACCATTGCGTGTATCGTGCGATCAAGGAAACAGAATGCCCGCGAAGACAACGTTCTCCTCGTGTTACATGTGCTCCGACAACTGTCCGATCACGGTTGTGAGCAACGGTGACCAAATCCTCTCGATCGATCATCCGAAGTGCGTAAGATCCGAGGGAATGCTCGAGCAGCGTGAGAGCCCCAACCGTTTGATATCCGCGTTAATCCGCGGTAAACACACAGACGAGTGGAACACGGTCCCTCTCGCCGATGCGCTGGACTCTTCCGCCCAACATCTACTCGACATCAGGGAACGCCATGGCCCCGAAGCTGTAGCATTCGCGATTGGCTTCTCCAAGGAAGTGCGTCCTTACCTCTCGAGACTCGCTCGTCTGTTCGGCACGCCGCACTACATCACAGAGTCAAGTTGCTGCTTTGCGGCAGGATTCGTGGCCGCGACGATCACTCTGGGTAAGGAGTACGAGTATTTTCTCGGACCTTCACGCCGTAGGTGTCCTGAGTCGAGGTGTCGCCTTGTGTGGTCCACGAATCCCGCAGAAAGCATGCTGCCATACGACGATCACCACCTCTACGAGGACGTTGCTGTCGTTCCGACGATTGTCGTGGATCCACGGAGAACCAGATTGGCCGAGTTGGCCACCATTCACCTGCAAACAAGGCCGGGTACCGACGGTGCGCTCGCACTCGGCATCGCTAATGTGATAATCGAGCATGGACTGCACGACGAGGCGTTCCTCCAAAAACACGCTCACGGGTTTGACGAGTATCGTGAGTACGTATCCCGCTTTACACCAGACGTGACGAGTGAGATCACAGGCGTTCCAGTCGACACTCTGATCGGCGCTGCTAGGCTTTACAGCAATTCCCGACCGGCACAGCTCACCATATCACCGAGTTCGACGACACACCACAGCAACGGGATGCAGGCACATCGTGCAATCCTACTTCTACCAGCTCTCTGCGGAAACCTGGACGTGGAAGGCGGCAACAGGCCGTGGCGAAAGCGGCTCCAACAAAAGAGCGTCAACCTTGCAGACGAGATATCGTTGCCGCACTTGAAGCCGATGGGTGCAGACGAGCATCCGCTGTTCGTGAAGTACTTCGGTGAAGCTCAGGGCATGCGACTCGCAGACTCGATCGAGGCGGGGAAGGTCAAAGCAGTATTCTCGATCGGACTCAATGTGATGATGTGGCCCAACTCGAAGCGCTTAGCGCGCGCTCTGAGATCGTTGGAGTTCTTCTCGATCAGCGATTTCTTCCCCAGCCCTGCAGTGGATGCTGCGACTGTCTTCTTTCCCGCGGCAACCCACCTCGAACGTCAATCGCTGGTTGTGAATCCGAATGGTCGCATTCAATACCGGCCAGTCGCCGTGCCACCGCGCGGTGAGGCAATCGGCGATACGGAACTCGTCTTCGAGATCGCGAAACGAATCGGACTAGGCGAGCAGTTTTGGAACGGAGACATCCACGCGAGCTTCGACGAGCGCCTGGATGGCACCGGTCTGCATTTCGCCGACCTTCGAGCTGACGCCACACCCATCATAGAGGACCCGGATTTCGGTGAGGAGCGTTCCTACGAATCTCTCGGGTTCGGCACTCCCACCGGAAAAGTCGAATTCTTCAGCACTGAGCTCGAAAGCGTCGGACTGAACGGGTTGCCCGAATACGTGGAGCCGTTCTGGAGCCCCGTTTCGACACCGGAGATCGCTTGTGATTACCCGCTAGTCCTCACCACCGGCGGTCGCAGCAGGAACTTCATGCATTCACAGGGTCGCGCTCTGAAGACGTTGCTCGAGCGAGAGCCCTTTCCTCGCATCCAAATCCACCCAGATGATGCGGGAGTACGCGCGATTTCAGACGCCGATTGGGTAGAAATCTCTTCTCCGCTTGGGACTGTCACAATGAAGGCATGGGTGACAGATATGTTGATGCCCGGAGTCGTGCACGCTGTACACAGCCGTGTAGGTCACGACATCAACGAGCTGATTCCGGACGAAGGACTCGATCCAATATCGGGGTTCCCGCCACTCAAGTCGAGCCTTTGTCAGGTGCAACGGCTCAGAGGATCCTAGCAGCTGGCTACCGACCGCCCTAGCACCCCCGTTGCCGCCAATGCAGATTGAACGCGACGGTATTCGCGAGACGAAGCCCCCCCTTCTGGAGTCAGAACCATGAAGCGCTTAGTCGTATTCCTGGCCTCACTGATGTTCGTATCACCGTGCCTCGCTCAGAACACGACGGTCACCGATTACCCACGCGTCCGGGAAGCGTTACAACTGCTGGAGCTTTGGGTCGACGCAAAGCGTGCATTCGATGACGTGCCGGGAATGTCGATGGCTGTGGTGTACGATCAGGATATCATCTGGTCGAAGGGATTCGGTTTGGCGAATCGCGAGGCCCAGATACCCGCCACACCGTCCACTCTGTACTCGATCTGTTCGATATCAAAGCTGTTTACCTCGATAGGGCTGATGCAGCTACGGGATGCCGGGCATGTGCATCTGGACGACCCAGTTTCGAAGCATCTGGAGTGGTTCAACATACAGGACAAATACCCGGACGCTCCTCCGGTGACGGTCGAGGGAATACTCACTCACTCTTCCGGGTTGCCTCGGGAATCGAACCAGCCATACTGGTCCGCGCCCGATTTCAACTTCCCAACGCGTGAGCAGATCATAGAGGGGCTCTCGAGCCAGGAAGAGCTGTACCCCGCATTCGAGTACTTCCAATACTCTAATCTCGGCCTCACACTTGCCGGTGAAATCGTCGCCGCAGCATCAGGACAGTCATATGACGACTACATCAGGGCCCGCATCCTCGATCCGCTCAACATGAGCAGCACCTACACTGACATTCCGGTCGCGGAACACGGACAGCGAATGGCCGTGGGCTACTCCACTAAGCGGCGTGACAGCACTCGGCCGGCGGTGACGCGGTTCGAGGCGCGCGGCATAGCTCCGGCTGCAGGATTCGCCTCCACTGTCGAGGACCTTGCCAAGTTCGCCAGCTGGCAGTTTCGCGTGCTTCATCACGGCGACGAAGAGCTGATGAGCCGGAATACGCTGAGAGAGATGCAACGTGTGCACTGGATCGACCGCGACTGGGAAGCAAAGCGGGGGCTCGGCTTCGGAATGTGGCGTGCGGACGATAAGACGTATGTCGGCCACGGGGGCAGTTGCCCAGGGTACCGGTCGGACTTCAACCTCGATCCTGTTGGGAAAGTAGCAACCATCTTCATGACGAACGCAGGCGGTGTGAGCAGCAGCATGTTCACTCGGCGTGCGCAAGAGATCGTGGGGCTGGCGATCGAGGAGGCCATTGAAGAATCTGAGGAAAAGCAGCCCGACTCAGAAGACACGACGATACAGGATCTGGAAATCTATTTGGGCACGTATGATGACGCGCCTTGGGGTCACGAGAGCGCGGTAATCGTCTGGGAGGGTGAGCTCGCGGTAGTCTCGCTAACGTCCACCGATCCGTTGAGCTCCATGATGGAGCTCGAGAAGACCGGTGAGCACACGTTCAGGCGCGTTCGCGACGATGACACTCTGGGCGAGGAAATCCGCTTCGATATTGGAGCTGACGGGCGCGCCGACAAGATGTGGCAACACGGTAACTTCAGCCCACGAATCCGTTAGGATGCGATTCCTCGAAGTCTCAGACATTTGCCTCTTGACCCCGAGCGACAGCACCGCCAGAATCCGGGAAGTTCTTATCGCTACGGCACGAATCGTCTGCGATCTCGTCGAGGCCGAAATCGCAATAGGCGCTATTTGAGGTTAATTTGCCAACGATGCGATTTCCTTCCGTGTGTGCGTTGACCATCCTAGGGGTGGTTCTACCGAATCTCACCGGTGCACAGGATTTAGAGTTTGCAACAGAAGCAGCTGACCCTGAAGCGGTCCCCCGCCCTGAGAGTTTCGCGACTCGGACCGTTACCGAGATCTCCATCGATGGACGGCTAGATGAGAGGGTCTGGTCGACCGGCGTTCCCATTGCCGAGTTCGTACAATCCAAACCCAACACCGGCGCCCCGGCCACTGAGAATACGCTCGTTCGAATTCTTTACGACGACAAGAACCTCTACGTTGGCGCAATCTGTTATGAATCCGATCCCGACCGGATAACCGTCACCAGTCTGGAGCGGGACTTCCAAACCCTGAACAGCGACATCTTCGGCATATCGCTCGACACATTTCTGGACAGGCGCAACGGTTTCATTTTCTGGGTCAACCCCAGAGGAGCCATACGGGACGCGCAGGCCTTTGACGACAGTCGAACCCGAAACGACGCTTGGGATGGGATCATCGATGTCAAGACGACTGTCGCCGACTCGGGGTGGGTCGTCGAGATGGCAATTCCGTGGACGACGCTGCGGTTTAGTGCGTCACAAGACCAACAGACGTGGGGGTTGAACCTCAACCGGCGAATCCGGCGCAAGAACGAGGACGTTTACTGGTCTCCGTTGGGTGAACGTGAGTACATCCACAAGATGTCCAGGGCCGGAACACTGAGGGGCTTGGAACAAATCAGGGCGGGCCGAAACTTCCTCTTGAAACCGTACGTGATGGCCTTACGCGGATCTGGAACTGACCTGTCTGAGGACGCCAGGGGAAACGACTACGACGGTGGTCTGGATCTCAAGTACGGGATCACTCCCAGAATGACACTGGACCTCACGTACCGTACTGATTTCTCACAGGTTGAAGTCGACCAGGAGCAGATCAACCTGACTCGTTTCAGTTTGTTCTTTCCCGAGAGAAGGGATTTCTTCCTCGAGAACTCGGGCACATTCACCTTCGGCGACGTGCGAGGCATGTCCGGAGACCCGCGCACCGGTGCTTCGCTGCGCGACTTCTCCCTATTCCACTCCAGACAGATCGGCCTCAGTGGGAGAAGCCCTGTACCGATGGAGGTCGGCGGACGCCTCACTGGCGGCGTAGGCCGATTCGAGCTCGGATTGCTGAATGTGCAAACGAAAGCTTTCGATGGCGATCCAGCAGAGAATTTTTCCGTAGTCCGCGTGCGTAGGAAAGTGCTCCGCGCATCCGACATCGGTTTCATGTTTGGGAATCGGCAGGCTACCGGAGACGGTGGTGGAGGTTACAACCGCAGCTTTGGCGTGGACGCGAATCTGCGTCCTACGAGGAATCTGGTTTTTAACTCCTACTTCGCACTCACGCGATCGGACGTGGGTGACGACGACGAAGCAGCAAGGTTCTCGGTCGGGTGGCGCGACAGGTTGTGGGACGCCTCGGCTCTGTTCAGATACTTTGGCGACAACTTCGACCCGGGCATCGGGTATGTCAGGCGTGTTGGCATCCGTCAGTATTACGCTACGGTCGGGGCACATCCGCGACCAAGAATCCCACTCGTGATGACCCTGAACCCGTACGTTGAGGGCCACTACATAACCAACCTCGATGGACTACTGGAAACGAGAACCGGTGAGGTCGGCCTGGGAGCGATACTACTCGATGGCAGTAGGCTAAACCTGCAATTCACTGATCGCTACGAATATCTGGACAGCTTCTTCAGGGTTGGCTCCGACACGGTGCCTGCCGGCGAATACTCGTTCCAGGAGGCTTCGGCCTCGTACTCGGCCAGCGGCGGGCGAGCGTTATCTGGACGGGTATCTGTCTCAGGCGGAGGGTATTTCGGTGGTACACGCGAGTCGTATTCGGCAAGCCTCACATGGCGGCCCGACTATCACCTTTCGATGGAATTGTCGGCGACACGCAACAATCTGACAATTCAGGGCAACTCGGGCAACGCTGACTTGTACAGCGCCAGGATCAAATACTCCCATTCCACCAAGCTGTATATACGCGGGTACGTGCAGTACAACGATGCTGAGGGCCAAGTGATCACCAACCTACGCCTCAACTTCATACACGCTCCGTTGAGCGACTTCTTCCTGGTCTACACAGAGCGACGCGACGTCAGAGATGGCGGCGGCGTTCTGGAGCGGTTTGTCACGGCGAAGTTGACCAAGCTTTTGGCGTTCTAGCTTCACGGTGGCTCCCATACCGTAGTCGAAATACCTTTCTGCAACTACAAACATAAGAATTCCAGATGGAACAACATCCTCGTAAGACAGTCATGTCTGCCAGGCTATTCGCGTTGGCCCTCGTCATGTTCACCATCCCACTACTGCCGACCGACCGCCAACAAGGTGAGCCAACTGGTTTGACTGATCTTGCCTCGATCTTCGACGACGGTCCCCTGCTCCAAGATCGAAATGGCGATGGCTTGATCGACTACGTGCACGGGCATGTCGTGCTCGGCGAAAAGCCAAGTGACATAGACGTCGTGGCAGCGGCTAATGTCGCTGCGAGGATCGGCTTCGAGACATCCTCAATGAACCTTCCGATCACAAACGGTTCGGAAGGTCTCACAATCGCGGTCGGCCGAGGTGCTCTGGAAGCACTCGGCATTCGCTCCGAGGCGCTTGGCGTAGACCTCGAACCCGGGCTGGGCGTGATTACTCTGCTGGACGGCACGGGCGAAGGCACTCTTGTGATAGCGGGAGGTGATGATGTCGGCACAGCGGCGGCGGCACTGGTATTCGGCGCTCGCGCCCCGCACGTATGGGATCCGGAGGGGACGACCTTTGCTGACGTAGCTACAGCAACTCGCGAGACACTCGATGCTGCTGGAGTAACTGATGCAGATATTCGAGTCACTCGAATTCTTGTGGAGGACGAAAGTCCGGGGCTGCGAAGACTCGATCTGGAGGTTGGAGTATCGGGTGGAATACTTGAGCAGGCGGTACGGGCTCTGCAAGAGCAGGCAGAACAACTCGAAGAGGAAGAGGAGGAGGAATCCGAGGAGGGGGAGGAACCCTCACCCTCGCTCCGATTCGACGGTCTTCGCCTATTGCGCATTCACCTGACCGCTGAAGGTGCTGAACCGACAATCATCCATGTGACTGGTGTGGACGAGTTGCCGGGGCAAGCGTCAGGCCGACGTCCGGGTGGCGGAGACAAAGAAGAAATCGATCTCTCCAACCTCTATACGACTGACGGATTCTTCAGCGACAACGATCGCAACCTCTTGCCGGACCGAGTGGACGTGGTGTTGAGTGCGGCGGGTGAAACGAGCGGAGCGACGGTTGACCTTGCGGCGCGAATCGCGCTCGAGGCGACAGGAGTTACGATACCGATCGCGATCGCCCCCGACCAGATAGAGGAACCGGGCGAGCAACCGCCGATGATCCTGATTGGAAATTCTCATCCCGTTGTACAGCAGTTGGTGGACAGCAATAAGCTCGTTCTGCCGAAGCTAAGTCCGGGCGAAGGCTGGATTCAAGTGATACCTGAGGCATTCGACGACAAGTCCACCATGGTGATTCTTGGAGCGGACGAGGCAGGGCTGGAACGTGCGGTTCGCCAGGTCGGCGAACGTTTTCCCCATGTGTGGGAGCGCGGCAAGGATCGGACGACAATCGACGACGTCGAATTTGATCTGTGGATGGCTCTCTCGAGCCGGTCTCCAATTGGTCAGGCCGCTGCAGCTCTGTACAAGATCGACCAACTAGTGGAGAGCCTGAACGGCTTTGACCTCGAGACCGCCGAGGTCTTTGTTCATGTCGAAAAAGCCGACAATGCGTTGGCCGACTATCTGAGCACGTACCTAGAAGGCAAGCTGCAGGCCGACAACGTCAGCGTGAACGTCGACAACCTCGACGTTCAAAACGCCCAGCTGCTGATCGAAAACGAATTCGATGTCGCATCGGAGGTGGA
>JBDHHK010000113.1:0-14424 GCA_039589395.1 Gemmatimonadota bacterium | reverse complement strand
CCGGGCTTTCGAACCACGAGATTTCCCATCCCATCCACCTGATATTCGAGCCCATTTCGCTCGGCAATGCCGATGATGTGCTCACGAAATGCAGCTTCGTTTCCGGAACCGTGGGGAATTGTGAGTATGGTGTCAAAATGAGACCAGAGAGCCTGTGGTTCGAGCGTTTCTACGAATGTCATTATTGCCTCCTGTTCGCAGTCGAATTGTACTGCTAGAGGCGCCGCTAGACGAGAGGCGGGTTCGAGCAAAGCAAATCGAGGGAAGATTCGATTTGACAGAGCTTTGCAACAGCGGCTACAATTTGCGGGTTCTATCCACTTTGCTCTAGGAAGGCCGCTATGGAGAACAAGCCGTTCGCACCCTTTGTTCCGGCATCTACAGACCTGCCTGAACTCACAATGAAGGCAGTGTTGCTTGGCGCAATCATGGCCGTGACACTCGGCGCCGCAAACGCCTACGTTGGGATGACCGCAGGTCTGACCGTTGCTGCAACGTTCCCTGCAGCGGTGGTCGCCATGGCAGCCCTGCGAGGATTTGGCGGATCGATCCTCGAGGAGAACATCGCCCGAACCACTGCGTCGGTGGGTGAGGCGCTCGTCGCCGGAGCGATTTTCACCATTCCGGCATTCATTATCAGTGGCGCGTGGGATGAGCTGCGGTACCTCGAAAGCACCGCAATCATGTTAATCGGTGGTTTCCTTGGTGTGCTCTTCGTGATTGTGCTGCGACGCACGTTGGTGGTGGAAGCCGACCTGCCATTTCCGGAGGCAGTTGCAGCCGCAGAGATCGTAAAGGCTGGCCAAGGCGGGCAGACTGGTGCTTCTCATCTGTTCGCCGCGATGGGCATTGCGGCCGGCTGGGAACTGCTGAAGAACGCAAACGGCATTCAATACGTTCAGGCCAGCACTCAACGGTTCTTTTCCTTCGGCCGGTCGACCATCGACATTCTCCAAGAGAGATTCGAGTACGTCGGAGGCATGTTGGTGGCGACACCAGCAGCGTCGCCGATGTTGATGGGCGTTGGGTTCATCGTCGGCACGCGGATCTCGGCGGTGCTGTTCAGCGGAGCGGTAATGGGTTGGCTACTGATGGTTCCGCTTGCGCTCTACTTGAACCCGGGCTTGACCGTCGCCCTTGGCCCCGACTCGACTATGCTCGACCTCGCCAACTCGGTTTGGTCACGACAGGTCAGGCCGTTGGCTGTCGGCACGATGATCGTCGCCGCCTTCTACACGTTATTCAACCTGAGAAACTCGTTGGTGGCGGGCATCTCGAAGGCGATGAAGAACATTGGGGCCACAGGCGAGGCAGGTTCAGCCGACCGCACCGAGATCGATATTGATCTGAAAAAGGTGATAATCGGCGTGGCTGTGGCATCGGTAGCCGTCTTTTTCCTGTATCTCCATTTCTCGCATTCCGTGGTCGGCGCGTTGACGCTCACTGTGGTCATGGTCATTATCGGCTTCTTGTTTGCTGCTGTGGCCGGATACTTGGTAGCGCTGATCGGAAGTTCGAACAACCCCATTTCCGGCCTCACGCTCAGTGCGTTAATAATCGCGGCAGTCCTAATGGTGTTGCTTGGTTTGACGGATGTCCGCGGAGTGGCAGCGGTATTGGCGGTTGCAGGTATAGTCTGTTGTGCCGCTGGAATTGCTGGTGACATGATGCAAGACCTCAAGGTGGGACACATCTTGGGAGGAACGCCTTACAAGATGCAGGTCGGCGAGATCATCGGCGTGATCTTCGCCGCTCTCGTTCTCACCTTCCCGCTGATGGCTCTTCACGAAGCGTACGTGATAGGCTCAGCGCAACTGCCGGCGCCTCAAGCTGGGCTAATGGCGCTCATGGCGCAGGGTATTGTCGCCGGTGAAATGGCATGGCCTCTCGTTATTGCAGGTATGTTCCTCGCCGTGGGTCTGATACTGATCAAGGCGCCAGCCCCAATGTTGGTGGCGGTGGGCATGTATCTACCATTCCAATCCACCTCAGCGATTTTTGTCGGTGGTCTCATCAAGTGGCTGTTCGACCTCAGGTTGAAGGCGTCGGGCGCCACGGAAGAGGAAGCGACGCGCGCCAACAACACTGGGATCCTGTTTTCCTCCGGGTTCATCGCAGGCGAGTCCCTGATGGCAGTCGCGCTCGCGTTGCTATTCATTGGCGGGAGAGCATGGCCGTCCTTACTGAGTTTCCAAGGCCTGACGTTTGGATTCCAGCCGAGCCTGCTTCTCAGTGTCATCGCGTATCCGGCGGTGGCGTTCCTGCTTGCATGGTTCACCATCAGCAAGATGCGGGAGCACTAACTGAAGTAGCTGCGATTCTCTCTTGCGAAAGCCGCCCGACGAAAGGAAGGCGGCTTTCGTTCACTTGGCCGGCGGCTTGGAGGTAGTTGGAATTGTGGCGACGTAAGCGTCCAGACGAATTGGAAGCGGTGAATCTACTCGAGGTGATACCCATTAGACTCGCCGACTGGGAAGAGAAAGCCGAGCGCGTCGTCGTGATACGTCCACAAACGTTCCGGCGCGGCCTCGAGGGCTTGATGGATCGCCTGCTGTTTCTGTTATCTGCCAGGCGAATTCGCCTCGACTCCGTCGGCAGTTTTACGTGGCTGAACCTGGATGGCGAGCGTACCGTGGGGCAGGTCGCCGAATTGCTGAGGGAAGAGTTTGGAGAAAAAGTACACCCGGCCGACGAAAGGTTAGGGCACCTGGTCAGGGTGTTCCGCCGCGAGGGGTTGGTCGGCTATCGGGGATGGGATGACGAGGTGATCAACTCGCTCTGAGGCTCAATACATCGCCCAGTTGTCGATCCACGCGTTCCGTATTGGAACGAAACCGATAAGCGAGATGAGGGCTTGTTGGACTTCGCAGCGGTGGTAGTTGAAATCTATAAGCGATCCACCACTTATCACGTTCGCTGGTGGAGACATTGCGAGTTGCGCATTCAATCCTGTTACGGTTATGCCACGGACATAGCCGTAGACGCCGGCCCCTACACTAATTGTGAGCCCGCCGCCGACCAGCACCACGCCTCTCCAGTTGAGAACCGATCCTGTCAATGTGAGGTTGCCTGTCACGATGAGTAGGCCCATTCCACCGAAATTGTTGATCGTCGCGTCTCCGGTGATCAGCATGGTGGGGTAGGAGGCATCCCAGGCCTGATAGGAGTCGTATTCCGCTTCGAATTGTCCGCCGACAATAGATGCCCAATCGATTCTTGTGTAGTCGGCGACTTCTGAGCTGGTCCCCGATTTAACCATGCTGCTGATGTCGTCAAAATCATTAGCGTCAAGGGTGCTTGCCGCCGTTGTGCGTACGCCTGTCACTGTAGCTGTAGCTGGCGAGCAAAAGTCCCATCCTCGCACGTCGACATCTGTCGACGGGCCTACTACCCAGTCGTTTGCTGCAGTGAAAACCGCCGCGATAAACATGCTCGCACTTTGCCACTGCGCGAACTGCGCCACGGTACGCTGTGCTTGCGGGTCGGAGCCACGAGTGGGCTCTATCAAGAAGCCGGTTGACCGGACAACGTACAGCTCCGGGTCCATGGTGTCTGCCGGAGTGAGAACTTTGTAGGCCCTCACATCCGCGTATCCATGCGTGACGTTGATGCGCACGGAATCGCCGTCAGGTGGGCGCGCTTTTGGTGTCACACTGTCATAGTATGCGAAGTAACGATTGAGCCCGCTCTGAGCGACCGCAAACGCATCCACTGTGGCGCCGCTGCTTTCTGCGATGATCCGATCTGCACGCACCCGCACGTGGGCTGATGCTATCAGCATGGTCATAACGGTGATGACCAGGATCGTGAGCGGGAGCGCGAAGCCACGCTCAGCATCGCTGATCGGAATGATCAGGTCACGCGACGAGGAACGCACATTGGATGGAGTAATCGATCGTTTCGCACGTCGACTTTCCCTAGGGCTAGCCAATATTCTGGGACAAGGACTTCAATTTGCGTCCTTTTGATGGCGCAAAGCAAGCGTCGGTTCGGGGGTGCTCGGCCGGGCTAGATCAAAACATCGCCCAGTTGTCGATCCACGCGTTACGTATAGGAACGAATCCGACGAGGGAATGCAGAGCGTTCTCTACCTCACACTCGTAATACAGGTAATCCTGGAACAATCCTCCTCCGATCTGTCCCACCGGTGGGTTCATTCCTAATTGTTCGTTCAAGCCAGTCACTGTGGCTCCGCGAATTGTCGTGAACATGGTGTTGGTGATCAACTGGCCTCCCACGAGAATGACACCACGCCACGAAAAGAAAAACCCGTTCAAAGTCAGGTTACCGGTCACGATCAGCAAGCCGTAGCCACCGCCGTCGTTAACGGCTAGATCTCCGCTGATGAGAATTGATGGGTATGAGGCATCCCAGGCTTGAAACGAATCGTATTCAGCATCAAACTGTCCACCGACGATCGAGGGCCAATCGATCTGCGTCTCGTTTGCCACTGCAGAACCAATACCTCCCTCGCTGAACGCTGGCACGCCAGTCAGCACATCGAACTCACCTGGAATCGCGGGGCTTGTTCCTGTTATGCGAACTCCCGGGACTGCTGGAGCTGGTGAGGCGCACTGGTCGAATCCGCGCACCCGTAACACTCCGGAGACATCCACCGAGAGGTCATTTGCCGCCGTGAATGAACCAGCAATCTTCATCGCCGCACTCTGCCACTGGGCAAACTGAGCCACGGTGCGTTGTGCCTGCGGGTCGGAGCCGCGATTGGGCTCTATCAAAAAGCCAGTTGACCGGACAACGTACAGCTCCGGCTCCATGGTGTCTGCCGGAGTGCGAACCGTGAAAGCTCTAACGTCCGCATAACCATGCGGGACGTTGATGCGCATGGAGTCACCGTCTGGCGGACGTACCTTTGGGGTCAGCGTGTCATAGTGCGAGAAGTAGCGATGCAGTCCGCTCTGCGCCACAGCGAAGGCGTCTACCGTCGCTCCACTGCTCTCGGCGATAACGCGATCTGCACGTACTCGTACATGGGCTGACGCGATCAACATGGTCATCACCGTGACGACCAAAATCGTGAGAGGTAGGGCAAAGCCGCGCTCTTCGCGTAAGTTCGGCATCGTCAGCCCGCCCTGTTCAAGAAGGAAATCTGTAACGGCAAATCGAACCTTGCGTAGTCAGACTTGCCCTGAGGAATTGTGTAACTCTCGGCTACGAAGTTGATCTCCAAGCCTGCCACTGTCGAAAGGTCAGCCGGTACAACGTCTGTTGGTTGAGGGTCGGTTCCTACAACAAACCGAAACCGTGTCGTCGAATCAAATGGCGCTACGAGCTCTTCATATGCTCCAGTATTGACGCGGCGCCATAGTCCGATCCTGCCCGGAAGATCGGTTGAGGCCGAGAATTTGAAGGAGATCGTCTGATAGAGGAAGAAAATCTGTCCAGTTACTAGGGCAGTTTGTGGATCTATCGCAACCAACGCACCGCCAGGCACCAAACTTACGCCATCGTCAGTGCACTTCGCGAGATTGGAGGAAGTGGTTAGGCTGGTGACGTTTCGCTGCACGTAACTCCCGTTTGTCTCACGTCGCATGAGTCCGGCGGGCACAGCGGTCGCATACATCAGCGAATCAGTCGGTGTCAATGCGGCGACCCGTTCGGCACCGTCAACGCCGCAGCCGATTCCGAAGGCATAAGGAACGCGAACGGTCACGCTTTCTGGTGCGGCAGCAATCAACCCCCCGTCAGACACCATTCGTAGCTCAACGCTCGTAACGTTCTGTGCTGCACGAGCGGTGTTTCGTGCGGCCATCAGTGAGTCCTGCAGACTCACGAAACGTGCGTCGCTCAAAAGAATGCGCGTGAGAGCGGTTGCCACGATCGCCGTCAACGTAATGGCGAGCAACAATTCGATCAGAGTGAAACCGCGCGTGTTCATTCGAATCCGAAGGGAGACGCGGACCGTGTTCTTACTCGCTCCACGGTGATGGTGTCTGGAGACGGCAGGAGATTCCCGGTGGGTGATATTGTGATACGCGCGAGACGGTACCGAGGCGTGTTCGTCAAAAGATCGACGCACCGGGTGTATTGCAGAACTCCAACTGTCAGACTGTCCGTGCATCCGACAGCTGAAGGAATGCTGTCCCATGGCAGACCATGAATCCACGATGAGGCGGATTCCGATGCTGCGCTTCTGTATGCAACGCCTGCCGAAGCGCGAGTATGCCCAGCAATCTGGAACATCAAGGTTCCGAGGGCGAGAATAACCACGCTCAAGATGGTGATCGCGACCACGACCTCAAGGAGCGATAGGCCCTTCCGGTTGGAAACTACCTTACGGAACACTGGTGACACGTACCTGTCCCGCCCGAGTGATCCGCACGTTCCGCTGAACGGTATTCACCCTGACGATGAAATTGCCCGCACTTCTGACTACGCCATTGGGGAAGATCTCGAGGGTCGTTGGGGTTGCCGTTAACTGGTCCAGGTTGAGCTCGGTGTCATTCCCCATGTAGGCTTCGCGGTAAACTGTCGCGGAAGCGGCGTCACGAATCATGTATCCCCGCAGCGCCTCACTTGCGATGAATACAACTGGTCGACGTTGGCGGGCTGCAAGCATTTGGGCGTATTGCAGGTCGGTGGCGATCATGGTTGCCGAGCGGCGCACACGGGCGCGCTCCAGCGTTGGTGCAATCTTCAGTATCGCGTATGACGCCATGATCGACGATACCACCAGTACCATAACCAGTTCGATGATCGTAAAGCCACGTCGGTTGCCGAACAGTCCCATATTCGCCCGATTTTATGGGTTTCTTGGCGCCCACCACAACCCGGACCTTTTATGTATTGCAAGGGTCGGGCCAATTGCCTTCAGAACCATTGATGACAGCGAACTCAATGTCAAGCGGTTACATCGCAAAAACGGTTCAGGTGCTCGCGCGCTCCTCACGGCGGGTTGTTTTGTCGGGTCCGCCAACTGGTAGGCGTAATCGAGCTCTGCAACCGCGTGTGTCTTCGCGGTTCTCTAGGGTGATCGTGCCGCCGTGCCCCTCGGCGATCTGGAGGCAAAGCGCTAATCCAATCCCAGAGCCCTTTGCTTTGGTGGTGTAAAATGGCACGAATAGGTTCGACGTGTCGGGGACACCGTGGCCTTCGTCCTCTACTACCACGTCCACAGCGCCGTTGTCTGTTCGCCAACTCACTGAGACACTGCCGCCAGTCTCCTCTGCGGCATCTACGGCGTTATCCACGAGATTGATCAATAGCTGGTCGAGTTGGTCGCCATCTGCAAGGATTTTCACACGTTGCCCATCTGTAACCAAAATGCGCATTCGGGTCTCGAGTGCCGCAATTCTCTTGATCCAAGTGCCAACATCCAGTTCTGCAAGTACTGGGGGAGGTAGTCTGGCCAAGCGAGCGTAGGATGCCATGAAACGGCTAAGAGCGTCCGACCGCGACGCGATGATCGACAGACCCTGTTGCAGGTCTTCGTTGCTCTCTGAATCGCGTGATTCACGTTGTACTATGGCCTGCAAGCTGTCGGCTATGGAGCGTATTGGTGCTAGCGAGTTGTTGATCTCGTGGCTGAGCACTCGGATCAGCCGCTTCCAGGATTGGCGTTCCTCTTCACGCAACAAGCGGCTCAGATCTGTGAGCACCAACAATTGGTGAGGGCGTCCACCCTGTCGGAACGTGCTGGTTCTAACCTCCCAGCGCCCGGATCCGCCAGGAAATGCTCGTTCCAGCAATCGTGGTGCGTCACCCTGCAGGCAGTCTTCAACCCCGAGGTCGCTAACGGAAAGCCCAAGGAGGCTGAGAGCAGACTTTGCAAAAAGGCGTTCGCCGCCTCTATTGACCAACCTGAGAGTCAGCGCGTCGTCGAAGGCCAAAACTGCGACGTCAATCTCCTCCATGACCTTGCGGAGCAGAGCCGTGGCCTCGAGTGCGCCCAATCGTTGCTGGTGGAGTGTCTCACCGAGCGTGTTCGCTTCAAGCAGTGCCAACCCCAGCGAGTCCGTACTGCTGCCCATGCCGCGTGCCCGCATCGAGTAATCGCCTTTGTGCAGCGCTGCCAACATGTTGGAAAGCGTTTGTAGGGAGCGCACGACGCGTTCGCGCAGGACCACTGCAAAGCCAAACCAACCGATTCCGATTACGGTTGTGAGTGTCCACTGTAATCTTGCGGGATAGTCGCCAATCCAAAGCAGTATCAGTGCAATCGAACTGCCCGGAAGCCCGGCGAGCAGAGCGAGACCGAGGATGAGGAGGTCATATGAAATACCAGACCTCCTCGCCCCCTTATGGTCTGTCATAGGCCGTGTCTTTGGAGGCGCCTATAAAGTGCGCTACGACTCAAGCCGAGCGCGTCGGCGGCCTGGCTCACGTTTCCCTCATGACGTTGGAGTGCCTTTTCGATGAGTATCTTTTCGACTTCGTCCAGCGTCAGATCATCGATATGACCGCCTCCCTCCGAAGGCGTTACGAGCCCTAGGTCGAGCGCACGAACGTGATCGTCCATAGCCAGGAGCACCGCTCGCTCCACAGCATGGCGGAGTTCGCGGATGTTGCCGGGCCAGGGGTGGTCCAGCAGAGCCTGCGAGGCGTCTTCTGAGAACCCTGCTTTGGGCTTTCTGTAACGTTTTGCCTGGCGTTCGAGAAAGTGCTGTGCGAGCAATGGTATATCCTCTCGCCGCTCGCGCAGAGGCGGAAGATGGATTTCGACCGTATTGAGGCGATATAGCAGGTCTTCTCGGAATCGACCGGCAGCCACCTCAACCTGCGGGTCTGCGTTCGTGGCCGAGATAACCCTCACGTTAACCTGCCTGGTCTTTGAAGATCCGACTCTCTGAACTTCTCCTGTTTCCAGTACACGAAGCAGCGTAGCCTGCTGCTTCAACGGCACGTTCGCTATCTCGTCGAGGAAAAGGGTGCCGTCGTCTGCAAGTTCAAAGCGACCAACTCTGTCGGCTTTGGCGTCTGTGAACGCTCCCCTGACGTGACCGAATAGCTCGCTCTCGAACACGCCCTCGGGTAGGCCTCCAACATTCACCGCAACGAGCGATTTCGACGCGCGTGTAGACGAGGCATGCAGCCAATGGGCAACCACCTCTTTGCCCGTTCCGTGCTCCCCGGTTACAAGGACATTTGCATCCGACGGGCCGATCCTGTCGATGATCTGAAGAACGGGTCGCATGGCTCGTGATTTTGCGATGAACTCTGGTAACCCCTCTTTTCTGAGCAGCCGGTTTTCGCCTTCCAGGTGATGGGCCTTTCGCAAAGCTCGCCCTAATTCGACCTGTGTCTTCAGTGTCGCCACCAGCCGCGCGTTGTCCCAGGGTTTCTCCACGTAGTCCTTCGCACCGCGGCGCATGGCCTCCACCGCCCCGTCGACGCTGCCCCATGCGGTCATTACGACTACAGGTAGATGGGAATCCATAGTCTGAAGGCGGGATATCAGGTCCATTCCCTCCAGGCCTGACGTGGTATCGCGCGTGTAGTTCATATCCATCAAGACCGCGTCCACGTCCTTGCTCTCTACGACGCGCAAAACTCCCGCTGGCGATGTGGCTGTGTCGATCGTGAATCCTTCGCCCTTCAACAACAATCGCAACGCTTCGAGCACGTCTCGCTGGTCGTCGGCGATCAAAATACGCGGGGAAGCTGAGGTTGACATGGTTTGCTCAGCTCAATCAGCTGTCGACGATCCAACCGTCATGGAGCTGAATGATACGATTGCCATATTTGGCGTACTCTTCGTTGTGCGTGACCTGAATAATCGTGGTGCCCTCCTGATTCAGGCTCTGCAGCAAATCCATAATCATCACGCCTTGAGAGGAATGAAGACTACCAGTTGGTTCGTCCGCGAGTATCAGCTTCGGGCTCGATACCATCGCCCTCGCTACGGCCACCAGCTGCTGTTGGCCGCCAGAAAGCTGGGTCGGGTAGAGGTCTTTCTTGCCGACGATCTGGAATTTGTCGAGCATGTCGGCCACAATGGCCTGTCGTTCGGATCTGCGAACATTCCTGTACGAGAGGGGAATATCGAGATTTTCGTAAACTGTGAGGTTGTCCAGCAAGTGATACTGCTGAAATACGAAACCGATGTACTGCTTGTGTAGTTCGTTTCTTTTCTTGGTTTTCAGTTCGTGCACTGCGTTGTCCACGAAATAGAACTCTCCAGCCCACGCGCCATCGAGCATTCCCAGGATGCCTAGCAACGTTGACTTCCCGGCACCCGAAGGTCCCATGATGGTGACGAATTCGCCCTGATGGATGTCTAGCGTGATTTGCCGGAGCACGAACTGTTTGGTGGCTCCGAGTGGGTAGAACTTCTCTACGTTCCGCAGCGATATCATGCGTTTGACCCTGAATGTTGAGTTAAAAGGAATCTTAGCTGCAGGCTCGGGATTTGCCACACCCGTCTCCTGAAAGCATAGAGCGAGACTTCCACGGGCACGTCAAGTGTGATTCTGCCCACCCGCCACAGGCCTCTCTGGCTCCGCTACAAATGGACAAGAAGGGAAAGTGCGAAGACCGCGCTCTTGGCTAGCCTCGCGACCGCACGCCCGAAGCTGCCTCGCCCGAAGCCCATGCGCCAAACTGCGGTCTGATTCCCTGAATTCTGAAGCAGCGCGGCAGCAAAACTGGCCGCAGTCGGGTGTCTGTCGGCGGGGTCAACCGAGAGAGCCTTGGCTATCGCCTGCGAAATGCCGCGAGGCACTGATGGGCACTCATCAGCTAGGCTCGGCGCAGGACCACGAAATCTCCTCGCGATGATGGCAAGCGCATGAGGGCCTGTGAAGGCCGGTTTCCCTGCCAACACCTCGTATAAGACGCACGCGAGGCTGAAGATGTCGCTACGTCCGTCGAGCTTGTCCTCGCCGGTCGCCTGTTCTGGGCTCATATACGCGGGACTTCCCGACACCGTTTCACGGTCTTTCGGGGCCGCTCCTCTTGCACAGCGTGCTATTCCAAAATCGGCCAATATTGCGTGGCCGTTCGACAACAGAATGTTTTCCGGCTTCAGGTCGCAATGCACAACACCTCCCGAGTGCGCTAGTTCGAGCGCCTCGAGCACATCGGTGGCGATACGGACTGCCGAGTGGACCGAAAGACGTCCCTCTCGCTCAATCAGATCGTGCAATGAGCCCTCGCCCATGAAGGGCGTTATGAAATACAAGACGCCGTCGATCGCCCCAGAGTCGAGGACGGGGAGTATATGAGGATGTTGTAACGATGCGGTCAGGCGAACTTCACGCCGAAAGGTGTCCTCTCCTAAAAGACGCGCGACCTTAGGGTGCAAGACTTTGATGGCAACTCGACGCCCGAGCTTCACATCTCTAGCTAGGTATACGACCCCTGTTCCGCCACTACCAATGCGCCGGTCTATTGCATATCGATCGGATAGACGGGCAAGAACACGTGACACCTTAACAGATCCGGATTGGTTTGCGGATCTGGTCTGGAGCCATTGGCTTGCCTTGTGGTCGTCCATCTTCTCTTGTCCACTCCTGAATCGTGTAGAGCCTGTTTACTTCTGTAACTGACACAGCAATATCAGTGCCCGCCATGACAGCTACTGTAAATGCTTGTCATACAATAGTTTACGTAGCTGTTGCCGATAGGATTAATCATCGCTGTGTCCAGTCTTGGTAATCCAGAATCCCAAATTCGAACACTTTGAGATCTGGGGTGGAAGTGCGAAGAATCGCCGGACCGCTTACGTGGCTCAGTCAAATTGCTCGAAGGCCAAAAAGCAGCTACGCCAGTGGGAATTGTGTCCACCGGGTGTAGCTGCCTTTTTGATTTTTGCGTGAGCCAGTGACCCGCGACCGGCGCCTACGGGTCACCATGAACGCGGCTCACCGCAAATTATGTCATCTCGAAACCGCTTTCCTCGAGTTTTGACTCGTGTTCCTTTGCAGCCTCACCAGACTCGTCTTCAACAACACGGCCGTCGAAGAGATGGATTGATCGGTCGGCGTGCGCGGCATAGCGGGGGTCGTGGGTGACCATACAGATGGTCGCTCCCTCGCGGTGGAGGTCGCGGAGTAACTCCATCACTGCTTCGCCGTTCGTGGAGTCGAGGTTTCCAGTCGGCTCGTCAGCCAGCAGGATCGCAGGATCACCAGCCACTGAACGTGCAACCGCCACACGCTGCTGCTGACCGCCCGAGAGCTGAGATGGGTAGTGCTTCATGCGGTGTGACATCCCAACCCGCTCGAGTGCCTCCTGGCCTCGCTTCTTCCGCTCTGCCGAGGGCATGTCGCGGTAGGTGAGCGGCAGTTCTACGTTCTCGAACACTGTGAGATCGCCGATCAGGTTGAATGCCTGGAATATGAAGCCGATTTGTCGGTTCCGAATCCGAGCCCGCTGTGACGCCGAAATGTTCGCTACAGGCGTTCCGGCAAGTGTGTAGGCACCATCGGTCGGCGTGTCAAGCAAACCGAGGATCGACAGCAAGGTTGTCTTGCCGCACCCTGAAGGCCCCGCGATGCAGACATACTCACCTTCTGTGATCTCGAGGTGAATGCCGGCCAGCGCATGTGTCTCCACCTCTTCGGTGAAGAACACCTTCTTCACGCCTTCTAGTTTGATCAACGTTTCGGTCTGTTCTACCATGGAGTGTTTCCTCTCAGTTACCGGATCCTCACCCGGTCGTACGCATCCCACTGCGACATGTCAACGAGGATCACGACGTCCCCGATTCGGAGACCTTCCTCGATTTCAATTGTGTTAACCGAACTGCGGCCGAGGCGTACGTTCACACGCTCGGCGTATCCGCCGCCATCGACCAGCTTGAAGAGCCCAACGGTGGAATGTGCCTGCCCATAGGCAGGACGGCCAACGAACAACACATTCTCCAAACGTTCGAGCTCGATGATTCCTTCTACAGCGAGGCCGGGCCGTGCGCTCCGAGGCAGATTCGCAGGCAACGATACGTCGACCACCACGACACCATCCTGCGCGGCCGGATCGATGCGGATTACCTGGCCCATGATTGTGTCGGTACGAGTATCTACCAGTGCATCTTGTCCAATGGCAACGTCACGCGCCTGGGTCTGCGGGATCCGAAGCTCTGCCTTGAGCCGCTCCGGCACTACCACCTGAGCCAGCGTCTGGCCGTTCATCACCCATTGGCCCTCTTCCAGATCCATATCCTGCAGGACTCCGTCGATGCCGGCGCGTACCTGCATTGAGGCAATCCGCTGCTGCTGGAATTCGACGATGCCAGTTAGTCGTTCGATCTGATCCTGCTGAACGATGAGTTGTGGTTCTTCGGATTGCTGCATTATCTCGAGGCGCCGAGCCTCGAGGTCCACGCGCGTTTCAAACTCCTCTGCCTGTTCGAGAGCTGTCTGCAGCTCTGTTTCGGAGACGTAGCCCTCCCCCTTGGTGGCCAGGTCGGCAAGAGCCCGCGCGTTGCGCTGAGCAGCCAGATGCTGTGAGCGAACCTGCGCGATGAGGCTTTCCTGATTGAGACGCTGTGTCTGCAGGTTCGATCGGAGCATAACCAGCTGCTGCCGAGCCGCTGAAAGCTGGCGTTGTGACTCCAACAGCTGCAGCTGTACATCGGGATTGCTCAGCTCCACGAGTATCGTGTTGGCCGTTACTCGCGTCCCGGGCTGGACGAATTTGCGCTCAACCCTGCCCTGAGTCTGCGCGGGGATCCAGCGGATTTGCTCCGGCTCTAGATTGCCGGGCCCGCGTACTCTGATCAACATCAACCCTTGTTCGACCGTGTCCATCCAGATGGTAGCGCGATCAACAGTAGGGGCTGCCGGCTTGAGGCGCGACAACCCGATAGTCGTGAGGACTATCGCAACCAGCGCGATGCCCCACGGTATGTATTTTTTCCGTTTTGGTGGTGGCTCTCTTGCTATGTCCACGGCCACTAACCCCCTTATTGGCCTACCAACATTGTAATTGACGAGCAGTAACTGCTGCTGGTTTCATTTGGTTTCATTCGCAACGCGCATGCCACGTGGGTAGACATGCGTAAACTGCTGTCATATAAGGGGTTACGGTTAAGGCATGGGCAGCCTGAGGTGGGGTCTGTGTTCGGTTGTGGGATCAATCATCCCACGAGCGAACACCGTAGCTTTCCTTTGTTGGAGTCAGTCGGACGAACGATCATCCCTCGAAAGCCTCGACGAGCCGCGCTAGCGCGGGCCGACGCTTCTGCGTTCTCAGGGGTAGCGGAACGCTCTTGCCCGCTTCGACGTAACGCAGACGCTGCCTATCTCGCATCAGTTTTCGTGCTTCCTCTGAATGAGTCTCGCACCTACCCGAGATGCGATTGGGCCTGCACCGTCCCGGTGTTTCAGCGCATAGGCGGCCGGTGATTGTCCGCACCTCGACCAGGGATTCGTGCGAGTGCAGAGCACGTAGCGAGTGAAACAAACGGCCACATTCGAAGCATCGGAATTCAGCGGCGTGTTCTGTCATGGCTCTCCAATCGTCCTT
>JBDHHK010000112.1:0-14476 GCA_039589395.1 Gemmatimonadota bacterium | reverse complement strand
ACGCCTCGACGTGATTACACCGATACCGGTGCCCGCGACCGAAGAGATTCTCAAGATGAAGCGGAGTCCGCTGCGCTTCTTCACGCTTGCAGGTGCTCTGACCGGACTCAGCCTAGGCTTTGCTTTTACGATCTTCACGGTGATGGATTGGCCGATCATAACCGGCGGGAAGCCACTCGTCTCCCTTCCGCCGTTCCTGATTATCGCGTTTGCGCTGACCATCCTTCTCGGGTCGCTCGCATCGTTTGCGGGATTTCTGATCTTGGGTAAGATGCCGTCTATCTCGAAGATCCAGAATCCAATCGAGCATGAAAACATGTTCATCATCATGCTCGAAGACGAGGCAGCCCAATGAAGGGCGCATCGGTTTTGCCGGCTGTCGTAGGCGGTGTCGTATTCGTTGTACTGGCGCTCCTCACATCGGACGCGTCGGTGCTTCCGGCGTTGCTGATGGTTGCCGCCGTGGTTCAGGGGCTCTACGCAATTGCAGCCGCGGCGCATTTAGCTGAAGGACGGTGGATTCTTCCGGCGCGCAAGACGATACTGAGCCTGCACCCGTTGTTGCTCTTGCTTCCGATCGCGTTCTTGGCTTACTCCAAGAACATCTCCGTGTATAGCTGGACCGAACATCCAACGTTTTGGTTGAGCCCGGTGTTCTTCATTGCACGCAATGTGGTAATGCTGCTGATCACGTGGGGGTTGGCGTTCGGCTTCTCCCGAGCTGCACTCTGCGGGTCCGAGCGGGCGTCAATGCTTGCCGTCCTCTACGCGTTTGCATTCGTGTTCAATCAGTCGTTCATCGCGTTCGATTGGGTGATGAGCTTCGATTACCCCTGGATCAGCACGCTCTTCGGTGGCTATTTCTTCATCGAGGCGATGTTCTTGGGATTGGCGACCCTTTCTTTCCTGGGCATGAGGCTGATGGCGCAAGGGAAGGCCGAACGTGGTAAGACCTTCATGGATACATCGACGTTCTTGTTTGGCTGGTCGCTACTGTGGGCGGGGCAGCTCTTTGCGCAATTCTTGGTTATCTGGTACGGCAACATACCGGAAGAGCAGCTGTTTTTGGTGCGCCGCATTGTCGATTCACCGCTCCGGCAGATGGCGGTCTGCATTCCGTTGTTCTTGTTCGTGATCCCGTTCACCACGCTGCTATCAAGAGCTGCAAAAGCGAGCAACGTCGTGATGACCGTCATAGCGACTCTCGTTTTCATCGGAGTGTTCATAGAGCGACTGCTGTTCATAATCCCGGTTGCCCACATGAACGCTATCGTGGTCGTGTTGGCGCTTGCGGCACTCGGCGGGCCGTTTGGTTATGTGCTCAAGCAAGGGGTGGATGAAGAAGAAGTGACAGCTGGACCGGTTTGATTGTTGGCGTTGGCTCTTAGCTACGCACCCCGGTACACTCCCTCCGCGCGCTGTTCGTTCGTGGGAACAGGTTTGTATGACCCGCACAGGCTACCACTTCCCACGAACGACGTTCGCAAGCTTGCCGATTAATCCCAAGTCCGTTCACCGCTCACTAAGGCGCGCTCTGGGAGGTCCGGGGTGCTACGCAAAGTGCTCGAGTCGTCAGTTCACCCACCAGTTGCGGCGGTGTCTCCAGTTTCAACTGGTAGGTCACGCGCCGCCCAGTCTTGGAACGATCCGTCGTAGAGCCGAACCGTATGTCCGAGCGTCCTGGCAGCGAACAAAGCGACAGTTGCGTACTGACCGATGTGGCAGTATCCGACGACTGTATCGCCAGATTCGACACCTGCATTTGAGAACACACGCCGCAAATCATCGGCGCTCTTGAACCGGAGCGAATCATCCATCATTTCCATCCAATGAGTGCTGCCGGCTCCAGGTATGTGCCCGGTTTTCACACGGCCCTCGCGCTCGCCGCTGAAGTACTCGTGGCTTCGGGCATCGACCAAGGCAAATCCTGGTTGAGTCGAGAATTCCCTCACTGACTCGACATCGACGATCAACTCTGGTCGCGGAGTGATCGAAAGTGTTCCATGCGTTGCCGTGGGCAAAACGCCTGTGACAGGTTGCCCCGCTCTCTTCCATGCCTCGATGCCACCGTCGAGGAGCACCGTCCGGTCGCCAAGTCCTGCCCAGTCGAGTGTGAGGACAACTCTAGTTGCTGGGCTCACCCACTCGCTGCCCCAATAGACGACGATTCGCGAGTCGTTCGAGATTCCGAAGCTCTCGAGCAACAACTCGAGGCTTCCTGGCTCTGGTAACTCGAGAACCAGGGCGTTTGGATCGTCCGAAGGCGGCCGCGATACCTGGTCGCGCGTGATATGGAAGGCTCCAGGAATGTGCTCAGCCGCGTAGTCGGCACTGTCACCCACATGGAGAATCACCAGTTCGGGGTCATCGACGTACTCTGCAAGCCGCTCGGCGTTTACGAGAATCGTGGTGCGAGGGTCGCTTGCCAGCTCCTGTTCGGGTGCGCAGGCGGAACACATAAGAAGGCTCGCTGCATATATCGAGGCCAATGCTTGGCGCTTGGTGGATAACATGATCATTTTTCCTCGTGGAGTGTGGCTGTGGGATAGGTGTCTCTGCTTCAAGAAACCACGTACGACCCTGTCCCGACAGCAATCAACTCGTCGCTGTCGTTGCGAAGTTCCAGACGGGTGACTGCCACTTTGTTGCCAGTGCGCAATGTATGGCCGGTGCAGACGAACCACTTCCCCACGCCTGGGCGAAGATAATCTACGCGCAAGTCGATGGTTCCGAGTTTGCCGATATGCGCCATTTTTTCGTCGAGTGTCTTGCCGGTCAGTTTCTTCTGGAGTCCCATAAATGCTGAAAGGCCGCCAGTCACGTCAATCACTGAGGAGATCACCCCACCATGCAGATTACCGCGTCGGAAATTCCCTATTAGCTCATCTCGCATATCAAACCGGATGGCAACGCGATCGTATTGCAGTGACTCCACCCGCAGACCAAGGACGTTGTTGAATGGGACCTTCTCGTTGAATATCTCGCTGATAGCCTCAAATAGATCTCGATCTGTTTCTTTACTCGTCATCGACAGCTCCGCCCACACCCAAATGGTAGTTGGCCTTCTCTCATTGTTTCTTGCACAACTTCAGATCACCAACTGATGTACTTGTACATCAACCGAACCATCTTGTAGGCATCCACCATCATGTCGGCCGTGTATTCGACTGTCCAGCCATCAATTCGTCGCATACCCGGAATTGCCTGGAGGATATCTGCTCGGGTTGTAGAGGCGAAGCGCATTCTGACAGTCATGGGTTCCTGCACAGCGATGGGAGCGGCTGAACCGAGATCTGTCAGAGCCTCGAGCGTTGTGGCGCGAAGTCGAGCGCGCGCGACCTCCGGATGAACCAAACGTGCGACCGACGAACCAATTGCGTATTTCGTAACCACTGTTCGAACTTCGAAGAGGTTGTTGATTTGCTCAGCGAACGTCGAGTCGCCCTGCGCCAATATCACGGGCACACCCAACGAGCCGGCGTAGTAGGAATTGAGTCCGGCCTCTCCGACCTCGACTCCGTTCAACCACAATCCCTTCACCGACCCCGAACCCGTGTGCGCGATGAATCCGTTCTCTGTACCTGCGCGCGCGTGGTGGCCAAGCAGAATCACAGCGTCAAAAGAATGATCCAGGCCTTCGACCATTCCAAGCGGTTTGATGTGACCTTGGATGTACTGAACTCGGTCGTCTAGCTCGGTGTGCAACACGTTCTGCATGTCGCCGTGGGAGTCGTTGACCCAAACATCTGTCGGGCCGTGCTCGAAAATCGCATCGACCACCGTGTTCACATCTGCTGTCGTCAGCTGGCGGCCAAGGGAGTAATCCTTGCCCGACCCGCTGGTCATCTTCGGCGTGCCGATGCCGCTGATGCCTTCCATGTCGACTGAGATGAAGACCTTGAGGGGCTGCTGTGCCACGGCTCTGTCGGTGACGGATAAGCTGAGGGAGCACAACGTCCAAATAACAAACACGCAGCGTGCCATACGCTTCTTCATAGGATCCTCGTTTCCACTTGGTTGCTTCGCACGCTGTGCCCTCCCTCCGCACGCGGTAGTTCGCGAGACCACCGAAAGATCCAAAGTCGGTTCGCCGCTCACTAAGGCATGCTCCGGGAGGTACAGCGTGCTACGCCAAGAACAATCTGCAAACGCAAATCATCAGTCTGCGATCTGCAATCGTCTTATCTACGCTACTCCTCTCCGCAACTGCCTTACCTGCTCCATCAACTCGTCGAGCATCTGCTTGAGTTCTGCATAACGGGTGTATGCGTCACGGCTCGGCCGACTGTCCGCCTTGGTCACCATGCCGTGCAAATAGTCGAGCTGGTCGAGCAACATCGGCGGCGGATAACTACCTGTCCGGCGAGTGACTAGCTCGTTCCAGAGTTCCTCTACGCGCTGGGCGTCGGTGCTTCCCGCCCTCACCTGCTCGCGAAGCTGTTCCAGCTCAAAGGCCGCCTGGGCACCGGCCGCAACCGCATCGCGTATTTGCAGAGACAGTGCCTCTTGCGCCTGAAGGTCCGCCGGGGAAATGCCGTCTGAATACACTCGCGGATCGATGCGAACCTCGAGATCTTGAGTTTGAGTCACCCCACCTGACGAGAGACGAACCTGGTAGTGCCCAGGCGCCACCATGGGGCCGTTGGCTCCGGGACGTCCGTAGAGCCCCGTTGTCGAAGGCGGCGCCGCCACACCCGTGTGCCGCAGGTCCCACGTGAAGCGATGGTGGCCGGGCCCCGTGTCGAGCGAAGGATCACCGGTACGTGCTACGTATGGCGCGCGCATCTCTTGGCGTTCTTCGTAGGTGTAACCCTCAGACGATGAGGAAAACCCGCGTATCACGTTGCCGGACGCATCCAGGAACTCTAGGGTCACATCGCCAACCGAACCGGAGAGGTAATAGTCAACGATCGCGCCAGGATCGAGGTATTCCGGATCATGTGACCGCACACCACCCCTGAGCATGGTTCCGCGGTACCGCATGCGGTACGCGGCACGAGGCGCAAAGAGAAAAGCACTCGAGCCCTTTACCTCGTCGTTCAGCTGCTGCAGCGGTGTGACGTTGTCGAGGATCCAGAAACCACGACCCATGGTCGACATCGCCAGGTCGTGGTTCACCCACTCGATGTCCGTGATGGGCGTGCGCGGCATGTCGAGTTGCATCGGCTGCCAGTTCGCGCCATCGTCGAACGACACGAACATTCCGTACTCGGTTCCTGCATATAACAACCCCGGCCGCACCTCGTCCTCGCGCACCACGCGCACCGGGAAGTCCGCCGGAATACCGTTGCTGCCGTCTGTGAGCAGCGTCCACGTTGCACCGTAATCGGTGGTCTTGAAGACGTAAGGGTGGAAATCGTTAAGCCTGAATCGATAACCCGCCACGTACGCCGTGCCCCGCGCATGGGGAGACGGCTCGATCGAGTTGATCCGCCCCTCCTCGGGCCACATGGGCGGTGTAACATTCGACCAATTGGTTCCATGGTCGCGGGTCACGTACACTGGCCCGTCGTTGGCGCCGGACCATATCACTCCGGCCTCCACCGGTGACTCTTCGATGACGTAGATGACGCTGAAGTGCTCTTCACCGGTGATGTCGTTTGTGATTGGCTCGCCCGACCGGATTTGACGGTTGGGCGGGTTCGCGGTCAAGTCAGGAGAGATCTCATCCCACGTGATCCCACCATCATAGCTCCGGTGCACGAACTGCGAACCGTGATAGACGATGTCTGGATTATGGGGCGAGACCTCCACCGGCGTCGTGCGCTGGAAGCGGTACTTGAGCCTTGCGGGGTTTCTACCATAGAGATGCTGGGCGCCGACGTAGCGACCGATTGCCTGGCCTGTAGTGAAGCTAAAGCGGTCGAACGTTCCTTTACACGGAGCGTACACGATGTCTGAGCCAGGTTTCGGTACAGCAGGACCGGTCTCGCAGCCGGCGACGGCCTTCCAGTACGCAGTTGGTCCGGACGGTGCGGGTTGCGCAGGCGGCAGGCTCGGCACTGCGATTGTGGTGTTGTCCTGCTGACCGGCGTATAGCCAATATGGGAACCGATCGTCTACGTCTACCTGGTACAGCTCGGCGGTGGCCTGGTTGAACTGAGTAGACCAGGTGTTCCCGCCGTCCAGCGTGACGTTGGCGCCACCGTCGTTGGCTTGGATGAAGATGTCGGGGTTCTCGGGGTTGATCCACATGTCGTGGTTGTCACCATGCGGTGTCGACACGATCACCCATGTCGAGCCGCCGTCCACCGACTTGAAGAACCGCTCGTTGTTTACCCATACGATGTCGGCGTTTGTCGGGTCAGCGTCCACGTTGGTGTAGTAGAACGGCCGCTCCATCAACTCTAGAGTGCCATAGGGATTGTCCTTCGGAAACCGTCCGCCGCTCATGAACCGCCACGTCTCACCGCTGTCGTCAGAGCGGTACAAGCCCTCCTCCGGTTCGGGAGCCTCGACAAGGGCATACACGCGATCGGGATCGGCCGTGGAGGTCGCAAGGTCGATCTTGCCGACGAGGCCCTGCGGCAAACCCTCGGTGACCTGCCGCCAGTTGTCCCCTCCATCAGAACTCTTCCAAATTCCGTCTCCGCAACCGGGACCGCAGCCACTGATGATTGTCCACGGCTTGCGGTCGCCTCTGTACATTGCAGCGTAGATGATGTCCGGATTCGCCGGGTGAAGCTCGAGGTCGATACCACCAACGGAATCGTTTAGAAAAAGCACGTGATCCCATGACCGGCCACCGTCGCTCGACCGATATATACCGCGGTCATCGTTCGGCCCGAACGGAGAACCCAATGCAGCCACGAAGACTCGGTTCTCGTCGTCCGGGTGCACCTCAACTGCGCCGATCTGGCCAGTGGTCTCGAGACCAAGAAACTCCCAGATCTCCCCGGCATCGGTGGTTCTATAGATTCCGCGTCCGCCGATGATGTTACTGCGGATCCCGTCAGTTCCGGTCCCGGCGTACACCACGTCCGGGTTGGATGGCGCAACGCGTACGGCGCCCATCGTGGATGACGTACGGATAAAGCCGTCGGTAACCGGGTACCAGTTCTGGCCGTAGTTGTCGGTCTTCCACACACCGCCGCCCCCACGGATGCCCATATAAAAGGTGTACGGGCGTGCGGGATGGCCGGCCACGGTGGTTACTGCGCCCCCGCGCGATGGTCCAACCTGCCTGTAGTGCAGATCCTGGAAGAGCGTTGGGTCCTCTTGGGCCTGCGTGGTTCTTGGCGTGCCCAGGATTCCTCCCAAAAGGAGGAGTGCGGCCAAACACATCGAGGCCGAGGAAATGGGCTTTGAGCTTGTCCGTTGGATGGCTCTGGTCATGATTCCCCCTGACATAATCCTGTTGCTTCAGAATCGGGAAAGAGAATTGCGTATTGTCTCATTCGAGTATGTCTCGCTGTAGGGAACGTGTCCAGGGGCGCCATGTCCGACGCAGCATATGCCGCCTATGCCCCTTCCGCTCCTCCCGCCCCTCCCGCCTCTCCAACTCCTGCCCCTCTGCACCTCTGCATCTCTGCCGTCGCAGTCGTTGCATTCACCGGTACAACACACCATACTGCTCGCCCCAGGCTTGTTTCACGGACAAGCAGTGTCCCGAGGTACCCTCTGCTGGAGGAAGCGTATGATGATGTTCCTCGACTCGACAGACTATCGTCTCGATTCGATGCCCTTCGGAGGCACGCAGAATGCGGGGCTTGGAAGGGAAGGCATCAAGTTTTCGCTTCAAGAGATGACCGAACCCAAGACAGTCTGCTTTCACATTGAATAACGACCACACCCAGGAGAATCAAAGTGGCCTTTGAAGAACTTTCATTCCGAGACGCCCCGGCGATAACCGTTAAGCCTCCGGGTCCAAAGTCGCAGGAATACTTGAAGTACCAGAGCGAACACGAAAGCTCGGCGGTGTCGTACCCGCGAGGTTTGCCGATGGCGTTCCGACGCGCGATGGGCGCCACAATTGAGGACGTCGATGGCAACATCTTCATTGACTTCTTTGGGGGGGCAGGAGTGATCAATGTAGGTCACGCCAACCCGGAGGTCTTAGAAGCTGCTAGGAATCAACTCGACAACGTCACACACACGCTCGACATGCCTAGCCCGGGAAGACAGACGATGGTCGAGACTCTGGCAGGCGTCCTGCCGGCTGAGTTGAACAAGATCTTCTTTGGTGGACCGACCGGGTCCGACGCGGTTGAGGCGGCCACCAAGCTCGCCAAGTACAACACCAAACGATATCCAATGATCTCGTTTGAGGGCGCATATCATGGCATGACTGCCGGTGCGCTTTCGCTGTGCAGTGGCTCGCCGTTCAAAGGTGACTTCCTGCCGCTGATCCCCGAGGTGCACTTCGTGCCCTATTCCTACTGCTATCGCTGTCCGTTTGGTCAAGAGCAGGGCAAGTGCGATCTCGAGTGCGGCAAATACCTCGAGCACGTAATTGAAGATTCTCACTCCGGCGTCGGTCACCCTGCCGCAATCTTGGTGGAATCGATTCAGGGCGAGGGTGGTTCCGTTGTTCCCGACGAAAGGTTCCTGCCGAAGATCCGTGAGATCTGTGACAGGTACGACATCCTTATGATCGACGACGAGATTCAGGCCGGCTTTTGCCGCACGGGGAAGATGTTCGCTTGCGAGCATACCGGAGTTTTACCCGACATCATGACGATGAGCAAAGCGCTCGGCGGGGTCGGATTCCCTATCTCGGCCGTTGCATACAAAGAGAAGCTCGACACGTGGCCTCCTGGGAAACACATCGGCACGTTCCGGGGCAATATGGTTGCGTATGCGGGTGGTGCAGCGGGCATTAAGTTCATGCTGCGGAACGACCTTGCTCACCACGCTCTGACGCTCGGCGAGAAGATGCTGGGTTGGCTGAAAGAACTCGAAGCCAACACGAACATCGTTGGCGAAGCACGCGGCAAAGGTTTGATGCTCGGAGTTGAGTTCGTGAAGGACAGGGCGACGAAAGAACCTGCGCCCGAACTCGCTGCCAAGGTGCGTACACTCTGTCACCAACGAGGTGTGCTCATTGAAATTGGTGGACACTATTTCAATGTTGCTCGATTCTTGCCGCCGCTGGTCGTTACCGAAGAGCTGGCGCGTAAAGGTGTGGAGGTTTTTGCGGAGTCTGTGAAGGAGTTAGACAAAGCCGAGGGTTAACACCCATGCGAGACAAATCTATGCTGATTCGCGGTGGCACGGTTGTGCTGGGTCACACGGTGTCACAGACGGATGTTCTTATCGAGGGTGAGCGCATTCGCGCAGTTGGCGACCTTGGAGACGTCCGTGCTGACGAGGTTGTCGATGCCGGCGGCATGCTGGTTTTGCCAGGGGCAGTCGACACCCACGTGCACTTCAACGACGTGTTCATGGGCACGGTGAGTGTTCACGACTACTACACGGGTACATTGGCCGCCGCATACGGTGGGGTCACGAGCATCGTCGACTTCTCCAACCAGGTTCCGGGCGGTACGCTGGCCAAAACACTCCAAGACAAGCGCGAGGAAGCCGCAGGAAAGGCGCTGGTAGACTGGGGCACACACCCGGTCATAACCCAACCGACAGACGAGACACTAGACGAAATCCCTCTTGTCGTTGAACAAGGTGCTCCGACGATCAAATGTTATATGACCTATCGAGAAGACGGTCTGTTGATAGAGATAGAGGATCTCGAGCGTATCGCCAAGCGGCTCTCGGACGCCGGCGGCATGTTGATGCTGCACGCCGAGGACAACACCATAATCGAGGAGAATGTCCCTCGCCTGATCAAGGCCGGAAATACTGGATCGATCTACCATGCCAAGAGCAAGCCACCCGAAGTCGAAACCGAGGCGATCCGCGGAATCATCGAGATGGCGCGCAACACGGGATCGAAGTTCTTTGTGGTGCACTTGGCGAGTGATGGAGGCCTGGAACTCATAACCTCAGCGCGTGCAGAAGGCCTGGACATAACCGCGGAAACATGCACGCACTATTTGATGTTCACCGATGACGTTCTCGCGCGCGACGACGGCATCAAATGGATCTGCTCGCCGCCACTCAGAGAGGCGTCCGTCCAAGACAGGCTTTGGAAGGGCCTGCAGGCAGGACAGATCGCGATGGTGACCTCTGACGATGCCGCATATTCTTGGGAGGCCAAGCTCTGCGGCATCGATCGGTTCGATAAGTGCCCGAACGGAATACCTGGCGTCGAAACTCGGTTTCACATGCTCTACTCGGAAGGTGTGGCAAAGGGTCGGCTTGCTCTGCCGCATTTCGTCGAACTCGTTTCGACCAATCCAGCGCGCCTGTTCGGGCTGGCGCCGTCGAAGGGTAGCATCACGCCGGGAAGCGACGCCGACATAGTGCTGTTCGACCCGAACGTCAACTGGACCATGGGCCAGGACACGTTGCACATGGGGGCTGACTGGTCTGCATATGAGGGCATCGAAGTGAAGGGGAAGATCGTGAAGGTGTTCTCTCGCGGAGAATTGATAATTGACGGTGAAGAGTGTCTCGCCGAGAGGGGCAGGGGGAGATTTTTGCACCGGTCGCTTTGAGGCGGAAATCATCGTGACTCTATCGCAGGGCGGTGTGATATATGGAGCGTGATCAAACGTCGCGGATATACTCTGGCGCGTCGCCGCAACAGGTGGCCGCTGATCTAGAGCCCCTCGTTCGATTTCAGGAGGAGGGGCTTTCCCTCGACGAGGTCGAAGATCTGGTAAGCAGACAACTCGTCCCTCACCTGGGTCGCTACGAATTGCCGTCCTTCCATTTCCTGTTCAACTCTGCACCTGAGAAAGGCGCCGAGCTGGGCGCCCAAATCGCCGTAGCACACAATCAGGGGGTCACCAATTGGCAGGTATCACCAGGCGGAGCGGTGTTGGAGGAACTCTGCTGCAGAGCTTTGTGTGACCTCTTCGGGCTTATAGAAGGTTCAGATGCAACGATGATGTACTGTGGCACCTATGCCAACCAACAGGCGTTATACCTAGCACTGGACCGACATGCAGAACGACAAGGGTTCAAGTTGGCTGAGACAGGTGTACGAGGATTCGGCGACCCGTCGCGCCTGGCAGTTCTCTGTTCGGCCGACGCCCATTTTTCGCTCAGGCACGCCGTGCGGATGCTAGGGCTGGGCGAGTCGTGTTTGGTGTCGGTCGAGAATGATTCGGACTGTCGAATGGATATGGACGCGTTGGGGGAGAAGGTGATGGAGATGAGGGAGGGGCGGGAGGTGTTTTGCGTTGTGGCGACGACGGGGACGACATCCACGGGCGCTGTCGACCCCGTGCCTCCAATTGCCGACATCTGCGAGAAGATAGGGGCTTGGCTGCATGTTGATGGTGCATATGGGCTTGCATACAAGCTCGTGCCCGAATGGAGTCACCTTTTTGCCGGTGTAGAGCGCGCCGACTCGATCACCTGGGACCCGCACAAACAGATGGGAGTGCCAATCCCGAGTTCTGTCCTCTTCGTGAGAGATCCAGCAGACTTCCGCCGTGTGACGCTCTACAGCAGCTACTGGAACCGCGAAGATGCCGTTGAGCCCAATCCAGGAGTCAAATCAATACCGACGACGAGGCCCATGACTGTGCTCTCTCTCGTCACCTCGATTCGCCATCAAGGACTGGCAGGAGTTGTCCAGAGGCTTCGCGCACCGTTGAACGCAATCACGGAACTGGCCGGCTTCGTGGAAGGTGAAGCAGACCTGGAACTGTGCCATAATCCAGACACGGGAATCCTGTGCTTCCGTATCGTCCCCGATGCCTATGCAGAAGGCGAGCTGGATCATCTGCAGAAATACGTGTACGACACTCTGTTGAGCGAGGGCCAACGTCCCGTCTCGATATCCCAGATTGGTGATAAGGTCGTTCTCCGCATCGTCGCGATCTCTCCGGATGTCACATGCGATGAGATGATCGAGACCATTTCAAAGGCCCGACGTGCGGCATTGGGAAGGGAGCGCTCGAGTTGATAGAGCAGATTCTGAATTTTGCGGCGTGGGTTGACGGGATCTTGTGGGGCCCGTGGACAATGGTCTTCATAGCATCCGTCTCGGTGTATCTCACAATTCGCACGAATGCGTTTCAGGTGAGGAAGCTTGGGTTCATCCTGAAGAGCACGTTTGGGTCGATTGTGAAGACGGATGGAGGAGCGGGAGAGGCGGGAGGAGCGGGAGAGGTGGACGAAGCCAGGATCAGGGGAAGAATGACTCCTTTCCAGGCTGCGAGCACCGCATTGGCGAGCACTGTCGGAATGGGCAGCATAGCGGGGGTAGCCACCGCGCTCTCAATCGGTGGGCCCGGTGCGATTTTCTGGATGTGGCTGCTGGCTCTTTTCGCGACTATCACAAAAGCCGCCGAAATTACGCTCGCGGTGCACTATAGAGATATCGACGAAACCGGCCGCATACGTGGCGGGCCGATGTACTACATCGACCGTGGACTTGGTTGGCGGTTCCTTGCGGTGTTGTTCAGCGGTGGTGTAGTCATCAACGCTTTATGCAGCGCGTCGCTTCTACAGGCCCATACCGTCGGCAGGGCGTTCCTAGCCAGCTACGATATCAATCCGTACCTCGTTGCCGGAAGTATGACGGTAGTGACTGCAATTGTCGTGATTGGAGGTGTCCGGCGCATAGGCAGGTTCAGCGAGAGGCTGGTGCCTTTGATGTCGCTCGTCTACATCATTGGTGGGCTCACTCTGTTTCTCGTGAACTACGCCGCCATCCCTGAGGTCTTCAGCCTGATCTTCAAACACGCATTTGCACCAATTCCAGCAGCGGGTGGTTTTGCGGGGTCTGTGGTCATGGTCACGATTCGCGAGGGAATGGCGCGAGGCATGTTCAGCAACGAGGCTGGAATGGGGACCGCCCCTATGGCTCATGCCACGGCGGATACGAAGCATCCGTTTCAGCAGGGAATGTGGGGCGCGTTTGAGGTGTTCGTGGTCACATTCATCATCTGCACGATCACTTCATTCGCCGTGCTGTCGACCGGTGTGCTGTCGACGGGTGAATCCGGCATCGAGTTGGTCATCATCGCGTTCTCTGCGGTATTCCCGCACAATGTTGCGAGTGGGTTGATATCATTCTGTATCCTAACGTTCTGCCTCTCGACCCAGATAGGTTTTTTCATCTATTTCGAGACCGCTGCACTGAACGTGTTCGGCAAGGGGGGCGTCCACTACGTGAAGTGGCTCTATTTTGTTCCTCCGTTGGTGTTCGCTGGCGTTGCAGACGTCGAGAGAATCTGGGTCTTTGCAAACATAGCCGTGGGCGTGTGCGCCATACCCAACCTGGTCGCAGTAGTGGCACTGAGCGGGGCGTTCTTGGCGCTGCTTCGCGACTACGTGAGTGGGCAAAATGCCTATGCGGCGAGCATCGTGGATGTTTCCAAGGACTACGTTAGGGTGGCCGGTGGCCCATAGAGGACTAGCATGACGGACATTGACACTTTGAAACAACGCTTGGAGGATGCTCGGCAGTACGACGAACGGGAAAGAAAGCAACTGTCACGGGACTTCATGCAGCTGTTGAGCTATCCGGACGAGGTCATAGAAGCCAAGCTGTCGCAAGCAAAGCCTGCTGACCCTTACGTTCATTCGGAAAGCGGGGAGAATTCCTGATGCGGATATTGATCATCAACCCCAATAGCGATCCCAATATGACGGATGCGATCCGCAAGTCTGCAGTCGAGTTTGCAGGCGATAGGTTAGAGATCGTGTGCAAACCCACACCAGGGGCGCCCAAGTTCATCGAGACATACGAAGACGACATAGCCGCCGCTCCGGGAATGATGCAGCTGTTGAGAGATCACGAAGAAGACTGTGACGCTTTCGTTGTAGCTTGTCACGGCGACCCGAACCTGGACGCGATCAAAGAGGCTACGACCAAACCGGTGGTCGGCATCGGCGAAGCATCGATGAAGATCGCCTCGATGCTGGGTCACAACTTTTCGGTCGTCACCACCGCCAAGCGGTCCGTTCCTCCGAAGGAAGCGCAGGCCAGGAAATATCACTTGCAAGATCTGTTGGTTTCTGTTCGGGCGCCCGAGGAAAACGCATCTGACTGTGAGGATGAAGAGTTGTTTCTAAACCTCGCAAAGGCTGCTGTCGCGCAAGATCTGGCCGAGGTGATTGTGCTCGGCTGCGCCGGTCTGACGGGAATGGACAAACTGATCCAGGAGAAGGTAGGTGTTCCCACCCTCGACGGTGTGGTCTGCGCGCTGATGTTAGCCGAAGGTCTGCTGCGTTATGGCACTTCGACCAGTAAGATGTTGGGGTATAACCCAGAGTGGTGAATTATGAATATCCAATTATCCAAATATCCAATGACGAAAGATGAATGCTGAAGTGATCTATGGTGCCGCGTCACTTCGTCATTGGATATTCCGTGTTGGATGTTCGATATTCAAGGGTCGGCCCTCCACGATCTAGCCTGTGCCATCTCCGATTCTCAACGTACTGAGGAGCCCTGCAT
>JBDHHK010000111.1:0-14539 GCA_039589395.1 Gemmatimonadota bacterium | reverse complement strand
CACCCCACATCGGTAAGAGAAGAGTCACCCGTGGTACCGATCAGAGCCTGAGTGAGAGTTCAAGTTCTAAACCACCCTGTGCTCGTGGCCTAGCGTTGAAGCGCACACGATCGAGGCGGACTTCCTCCCAGTGATGGTCGAGTTTGAGGATTGCTCCGACCAATGTCCCGATAAGTGCCCCAGCAGCACCAAACGTTGCTGCTGCCCGTACCCGTGCGTTGCCGTCGGACAGGTTCTCCATGCAGCCGATGTAGTGCCTGTCGGGTCTGACCGTGGTTCTGAGACAGTCTGATGACAGCAGCAGCGGTCCCGCTAGGGCGCCGCCGACAGCCCCTACCAGAAGTCCTGCGGCACCGCTTTTCAAGATCATGGACCTCCTGCTTACAGCGCCGTTACTGACCTCGATAAAAGAAACAGAATCTACGTCGACCACGATGTCGTTGCCTCGATCTTTCAAGTGCAATCCCTGGCTGTCATGGCCCAACAAGGTCGCATGAACCAGTTTCGCGTTCCAAGGTCGTAAATGCACCCGAACTTGATCACCAGACTGCAACAACCGCTCTTGAGCCTCGACTTCGGCAAGAAGCAGTGAAACCAAGGCAAGTACAATCGATGCACTGCGTAACATGAGCACAGCTCCTGAATCAGACACACCTAACGTCGAGCGGAGCCGTCAATAATCCGTCAAAGCGTGGGATTTGAAACGAACTAGACTCTACTCCGTAGGGCTATGTAGAAAACTGCACACACAACGATTGTGTTCGGCCGGATCGGCCAACATGGAGGAACCTGATGCCATCGGTTCGGATGACTCAGATCACCGCGCTAGTTCTGAGAGCGGTCGCTTCGGGACATCAATACGGATTTGACGTCATGGAAGCGTGTGGAATACCGAGTGGTACGGCGTACCCGGCGCTTCGGCGGCTGGAAAAGGCCGGAATGCTCCGCTCGGGATGGGAAGATCAACACGAGGCTTTCGCGGAGGGTCGCCCCCGAAGACGGACATATCAACTCACATCCAGGGGTCACAAGGCTCTTCCCGACGCGGAGGCCAAGCTGGATGAAATGCGGCAGTTACTCGGCCAATTCGGTGCCAAGCCAAAGGAAGCCTGATGAAGGCTGCGCTGGCCTTGGTACGGCTGATTTCGATTTTGGTTCCCTCCGAGTATCGACGGGATTGGGTCGAGGAATGGCATGCCGAGTTGTCTGTCGCCACGAACAAGTGGATGAGACACGCGCTGGGGTCCCTCCCCGACGCCTGGTATTTGCGGAAAGAAGGATGGACCATGGAAGGGTTTGCGAGAGATATTCGGATGACCGTGAAGTCGATGGTGCGGAAGCCATTCTTCACAGCTTTAGCCGGCATCACCTTGGCCGTAGGAATCGGAGCCAACACGGCCATCTTCAGCGTAGTGGACGGCGTTCTCTTGAATCCCCTCCCCTTCCCGGAGAGCTCCCGGCTCGTGTCAGCGAACCACGTTGCTCCCAGGCTCAACCTGCCGTTGGTTCCGCATTCCGAGGGCATGTACCTGTTTTACCAAGAGCGTTTCAAGAGCCTATCGGCATTCACAGTGTGGGGTGAGGGCACGATTAACCTGATCACAGACGGTACCCCGCAGCGCCTTCGTTCCGCCAGGGTGACACAGACCTTTTTCGAGGTAATGGGTGTGCAACCGATGTTAGGCAGGGGCTTCGCCGTCGGAGAGGATCGCCTTGGAGCCGAGCCCGTTGCCGTGATCGGTTACGGGCTCTGGCAGCAGACGTTTGGGAGTGACCCGGCCATGGTCGGCCGGCTGATCGAGATGAATGGCATTCTGAGACGCATCGTCGGCGTGACGCCGGAAGGTTTTGAATTTCCTGACGAGGCAGCCGTCTGGACGCCCATCGAGATCGACGTTGCGGATCCCCCGATGGGAAGTATGGGATTGATTGGAGTCGGCCGCCTCGCACCCGAGGCCACGGTCGCAACCGCCCAGTCAGAAATGCGAGATATTCTGTATCAGCTAGCCGATGCCTACCCCACCGAGCTTTCTCGTGATGTTATAGAGCAGGCCGGGTTGGCGCCCGACATGAAACCGCTGAAAGACCTTTACGTCGAGGATGTGAGGCAGGCACTATGGATTCTCATGGGCACCGTTGGGTTCGTGCTCCTGATCGCCTGCGCAAACGTCGCAAACCTGTTCCTCGTTCGAGCTGAGGCACGGCAAAAGGAGCTGGCGCTGAAAACCGCCCTCGGTGCGAGCCGTGGTGACATAGTTCGCCAGTACCTAACGGAAAGCGTTACTCTCGCACTCGGCAGCGGTATGCTGGGCCTGGCCCTGGCCCATTTCGGGGTACAGGGGCTTCTAGCCATAGCTCCGGTGGCGATTCCGCAGACCCTGGCGATTGGTATCGACGGTAGCGTCTTGCTCTTCACCGTAGTCATATCTGTGGGATCAGGCTTCCTCTTCGGTCTGTTCCCAGCGTTCGGACATTCCGGGACTGATCTATCTAGGGGTCTAAAGGAGGGTGCGAGGGGTCGGACCACCGGCCGCGAACGCCACCGGGCCCGTAGCGTGCTGGTCGTTGCCCAGGTTGCTTTGGCGCTGGTGCTCCTGGTGGGTTCAGGGCTCATGGCCCGGACGTTCATGGAACTGAGAAGCGTAGATCCCGGTTTCGACAGCTCAGACCGCCTCACTTTCAGATTGGCCCTTCCAGAAGCTGACTGGGCGGAGCAGGACGGCGTGCTCCTCTTCCAACGTGAGTTACAGGAACGTTTGGCTGCGATTCCGGGTGTCCGCTCGGCCGCCCTGATCACGACCGTACCTCTCGTCGACAGTAAGTCTGCTGGTCCGATGGAGACCGAAGAGAACCCGACTCCTGCGGGTTCAATCGGCAAGCTCGTGGACCGGCGCCAAGTGAGCCCAGGTTGTTTCGAGACGCTGGGCATTCGCCTGGTGGAGGGAGAAGATCTCAGCTGGGAACATGCAGTAGGAGGTGTGCGTGGAATCGTGGTGAGTGAAGCGCTGGCCCGCGACTTTTGGCCAAACGCAGGGACCGTAGTCGGCCGGAGGATCAAAGAACAGGGAAATTCTGCTGAGTTCTGGGAGGTAGTAGGTGTTGCCCAAGATGTCCGATTCGAGACTCTGACAGATGATCCAGCCCCCCTCGTATACATGCCACTCGTGGCGGGCCGACCTAGTGCTCCCGAACTCGCCAGGTCCTTTGCGGTCGTACTCCACACGAACGCCGACCCGTTGAGCTTTGTCCCGTCCGCAAGAGAGGTCTTGGGGGAGATCGCTCCGCGCCTTCCTCTTGTAGATCCCCGGACCGTGGAGTCGATCGAGCGTGATGCAATGTCTTCGACGTCGTTCACAGTTGTCCTGTTGGGAATCGCAAGCGGCATCGCACTAATTCTCGGCACCGTCGGCATCTACGGAGTGATTTCATACGTTGTTAGCCGCCGAACACAGGAGATTGGAGTGCGAATGGCACTTGGAGCACCCGCACGTGTCGTTTTGAGGGACGTCGTTGGTCAGGGCATGGTGCTCACTGGTGTGGGCATAACGATTGGATTGGTAGGAGCGTGGGGCGTGAGCAGGGTGCTCGCTTCGCTACTCTTCGGCGTGAGCACTACCGACCTATTCACTTACGGTGTTACTACGTTGGCCCTGGCCCTTGTGGCCCTGTTAGCGTCCTGGATACCGGCTCGTCGAGCCGCACGCATCGATCCGGTAGAGGCGCTGAGATACGAGTGAGTCACTATTCCTTGATGTGAACGTAGCGATCTGCGCTCCAAAACTCGCGGATATCTGTCTGTACGCCGTAACCCGATGCGTCGTCCAACTTGAGCATTGCTTTGTCCAGGGTGTGGTTTCCAGCACCAATCAACAGACGTGTCGCATCGTGGAGCCAACCCTCGGGTTTGTTGAACGGACATGCGCGGATGCAGTTTGAGCAGTCCAAGCCTGTTGAAGCCCACACCAGGTGGCACCTCGGATGGTTGACAGGCCAGCGTAGGATACCTGCGCTGTTTGAGAAGTCGATAGGTTCTTCGCTGCGCATCCCCGTCGATATGGCCTCACCGGGACACTGCTCGGCACACTTCCCGCACACGTCGCAAAACTCAGTGACACCGAACGAGATCGGCTTGTCGTGAGCGAGTGGCATGTTTGTAATAACCTTTGCGAGTCGCACGCGGGGACCGTACTTGGGAGTGATCAGCAAACCCAGTCGACCGAGCTCGCCCAGGCCCGCATCGATCGCCATGGGGATGCTGAGGCCCGTGCAATTGCCGCATGGAATCGCCTGATAGCCGAGTCCGCGAATGAACTCGGCAAGGCAGGCGGCCGTGAATGTCATGCGGGAGTAGCCATTTCCGGTAGCGGCAGCACCTGGCCCCGAAGGGTACGTGGCGATCGCATCCGCATCCATCTCGAAGGCCATAACGATCACCTGGTCCATCGACTTAGGAATCAGCAGCGTACCGTCGTCTCGTTCCTGCGGCGCGTCAACATCTTCGATATGGATCGGCGCATGAATGAATGGCGGGCTGGAAAACCGTTTGGTAAACCTGTGGGAGTAAATCCAACGTTCATCCAACTTCGTAATCCCAACGAGAGAGGCACCGTAGAAGAGCGAAGCTTTCTTGACGATCTGTGTCACTTCTTCGGGTGTCCAATCCGTTGGCTCCCAGGGAAGCATCTCGTGCATTGGACTCCCGCTCAGCGGTTGCCACGAATAAAGCCCGCCGTTTGATCCACCTATGGCGCCAGCACCGCTGCCGAGCGCCTGTGCCACCGTCCATGCAGCTTCACCAAACGCGTAGTCGAGTCGAGTGTAACCGGGCTTGTTCCCCAGGATATTCTCTGCTTCGATTCCGTCGAACGGCTCTTCCGAGTCGATGACGATGGGGTCCCAGTCGCCACGGGCGAAAACCTCGTTGCGCTGGTCGAACCGTTGGAGACGCTCTTCGGTGATTTGATACGGCAGCATATCCTTCGGCAGCCTGCGGACGAGGAACCCGCCATAGTTTGCTGGCGATGCAACGATTTCCGTCTCTCCGATCTTTCCAACCGCGAACGCGGCAGGCAGCGAAACAGCAGTTAACCCGACCCGCTTCAGAAATGTCCTTCGGTGGAGATCGTCTTTGGTCATGGCGTAGCAAGGCTCCGGTATGAGTGCGGATACTTCCCGTCCGAAGTATCACGCACTGCAAAGTTGGTGTCTAGTAACTGGTTGCAGGCATGCTCGCTCGACCATATTATCGCATTCGGGAAGTGCTAAGCGAAGGACTCGGTTTTTTTCAGAAGGTGTTGAAAGGCTGCGGAATATTGAGTGTTGATCAGTCAGATTCATCAGCGCTTCGCTGGCTACTCGCCGGTGACGTGTCAATTCGTTGGCAAGCGATGCGGGACCTACGAAAAGCCCCCCGCAAAAACTGGGAAGCCGAACAAGCAAAAGTCGGAGAGTCTGGCTGGGCGGCGCGTTTGTTGGCGAAGCAGGACGACGATGGTCGCTGGACGCCCCGCTTCTACGGACAGAAGTGGATATCGACGACATACTCAATGGTGCTACTGAGGAGGATGGGACTTCCGCGAGAAAACAAACGCGCAATCAAGCCATGTTTGTTGTTTCTCGACGAGGGTCTCCGCGCAGACGGCGGCATCAATCCAACCGCGAGTTTGGACATTAGTGAAACCTGCGTTACCGGTATGGTCCTGGCACTACTGTCGTGGTTCAGAGTCGACGATCCGCGCCGTGAGTATCTCGTGGAGTATCTACTGGACCAGCAGATGGAAGATGGCGGATGGAATTGTGAACGATACATGGGTGCAGTGCACAGCTCATTTCACACAACCATAAGCGTGCTCGAAGGCCTGCGAGAATATGTGGATGCTCGCGGTGAGCGTTCAAAAGACGTACTAGCGGCAGAGGAGAAGGCCCGAGAGTTCTTTCTCAGGCATCACCTATACCGCTCACATCGTAAAGGAGATGTTGTGAATACCGCGTTCACGCGTTTTTCGTTTCCACCGCGGTGGCATCACGACATCATGCGAACGCTCGATTATTTCCAAGCTAGCGACGCACTGTATGATGAGCGCCTCGAGGATCCTGTCGGCGTGATGCTAGGCAAACGCCGCGAGGACGGTCGATGGGTCCTCCAGAACCGTCACGCCGGCAGGACCTTCTTTGAAATGGAGAAGGTTGGACAACCAAGTAGGTGGAATACTCTCAGGGCGTTGCGGGTACTCGAATGGTGGCAGCGGGTGAAGGAAGCAGCCTAACAGCCACAACCACGAGCTCTTTCAGGATCCGTCTCCTTCGTCTCCAGTCTTGTTCCCAAACTCCTTCCGCAGCGACTCCGCATCCCAACCAACGTCTACCATCTCGTCGCGGCCCTCTAAATCCGAAAGCAAAAGCTCCTCGAGATCCTGGATTCGCTGGCGCGCGGTGTTGATGTAGGTCTTGTGATCGTGGCGCATCGTTGCAAGATCGCGAACCGATTCTTCGTCGTGTCTCCGGAACGTGCGGGCAGAACGATGCGCATGGTACGCTCGTACGTTCAGCATACGCAGAGCGTCGACTCCCAATCGTAGCGACGAATCGAGCGTATCGCGGTACACGTTGTCCATGCCGCCCTCGGTGAGTTCGTAAGCCTCGTAGCGCCCTCCGGCGCGCGCCAGTACTCGGAGATGAGGGAAGTGTTTGCGAGCCGTCTGTGCCAATTGGAGTGTCTTCTTCGGGTCGCCAATGGCGACAATGAGAAGCTTCGCACTGCCGGCGCCGGCTGCCTCGAGAAGACTGTACCGTGACGCGTCGCCGTAGAACACCTTGAGGCCGAGGCGGCGAAGCATGTCGACGCGATCGGAGTTGTAGTCTAGAACCGTAGCATTCACCCCATTTGCCGAGAGTAGCCTTCCGACTACACTGCCGAAGTTGCCGAATCCCACGATGATGACCGGGTTTTCCCCTTCGATCACATCATCTTCACGTGTTTCGCGCTCGCGTGTGCCGATCCGTGGCTGCAAGACCTTCTCGTTGAACAAGAGGAGCAGTGGTGTAAGGGCCATCGTCAGCGCCACAACGGCAACGAGCATGTCGGTTACCGATTGCGACAATACGGCGTTCTGACGCGCAAAAGAGAAGAGCACGAAAGCAAACTCGCCGGCTTCGGCAAGGGCAAGGGCGAAAAGCAGGTTCTGATCGAGGCCCAACCTGAATGAGCGACCGAGCACAAGCAACACAACAGACTTCAAAACAATCAATCCTGCCACGAGTGCCAGGATCAGCACAGGGCGTTCGAATATGAGTGCGAAGTCGACGGATGCGCCCACAGCGATGAAGAACAGTCCGAGCAATAGACCCTTGAGCGGCTCGATTTCGACTTCAAGCTCGTGGCGGTATTCGCTATTCGCCAGAACCACACCAGCCACGAACGTCCCCAGTGCTGGGCTCAGACCGACCTGGTCCATTAGAAGTGCAATGCCTATGACCAACAGTAGGGCTGCCGCGGTGAAGATCTCGCGTTGGTGCGTCCGGGCAATCAAGCGAAAGGCGGGGCGCACGAGGAAACGACCACCAACCACGACAACACCAACGGCTCCCAATACAATGAGAGTGCGAGTCCAGCCGGCAAAGTGTTCGATCCACAGCTCGCCATGTTCAGAAGCTGTCTCCCCAACAGCATGTGCCTCAGCGCCCCCTGCCAAGAGAGGCAGGATTGCAAGCATTGGGATGACGGCTAAATCCTGAAACAAAAGAACCGAGAAGGCACTCTGGCCCCCTGCGGTTCCGGTCAGGCCCTTTTCGCTCAACGTTTGCATCACGATGGCAGTGGACGACAGAGACAGCGTCATACCCACAGCCAGCGCCGACTGCCAGCTCAGTCCCATGGCAATTGCAGCACAAGCAACGGCAGCGGCGGTAGCAGCAACCTGTAACCCGCCCAGCCCCAGGATCGCGGACCGCAGCCTCCACACACGAGTGGGCTCTAGTTCCAACCCAATCAGGAACAGCATCATTACAACGCCGAACTCCGCAAACTGCATCACGTCCTGCTGTTCCTGACCAATCAGCTCCAGCCCGAACGGCCCAATGAAAACACCCGCAAGGAGATACCCCAGCACGGAGCCCAAGCCGAGCCGTTTCGCAATCGGGACAGCGATCACGGCCGCAGCGAGGTATATGAACGCCTGGAAGAAGAAATCGCCCCCGTGCATCAGGCAGTCTCCAAATCGGACCTTACAATCTCGTCGATGTCCAAGTTCAGTCGCGGTTGACGGCGGGCCTTCTCGATGTCGAGCGTGCCGTCACGCAAAGCCTCGATAACCCTTCGGTAATCGGACGCGTGCGCGGCAATCTGCTCCAGGGTTAGTGAATGAGTCCCGTGCACCAAGAATGGAGGCAGATACTCGACACCACAGAGGTTTGCTGTTTGCTGAATAGGGGCCAGCAATTGCTTCATTGTGAACCGGTTGTGTCCATCTGATTGGTATGCTTCCTCCTTGCCGCCCGTGGTTATGACACTTAGCGCCATCTTGCCATGCAGGGCTGTACCTTCCGATCCGTATGCCCAGCCATGTTCGAGAACCAGATCTTGCCATTGCTTGAAAAGAGCCGGAGTACTGTACCAGTAGAACGGATGCTGCAACACGAATATTTCGTGGGCAAGCAACAGTTCCTGCTCACGTCTAACGTCAACGTCGAATTCCGGATAAGCGTCGTAGAGGTCGATGAACGTGACACCCTCTAATTCGCACACGGCCTCAACGAGGTGCCGGTTGACGCGTGACTTTTCGAGTGCTGGGTGGGCAAAGAGTATGAGGATGTTGGGCACAGATCACCCGTCCTGGTTCCGGTTTTCGGCTAGGGGAGTCGATTCTACACAAACTGAGTACTAGATCTGTCACAAACATAACAAAACAAATCTCTTCAAAAAGGCGATTGGGCCAAGGGATAACCCATTGACCAAGCGCGATATCATTGTCTCCAAAGGCAAACGGTCAACCGCGTCTCTCTCTCACTAGTAGTTGACGTCGTGCGACCCGCGGAGGATAATTAATCCGGCCCCCTTCTATCTACCAGCGACAACATGAGTATGTCCTCGAGTCAGAGACTCGAAGAGATAATCCGTAGGACCGTGAGCACCAGCTGAATGACCACCTTACATAAGGGAACAACGCCATAAACAAGATCGTCCTTATCATTATCGCGATTCTACTGCCACCTCTCGCAGTCTTCCTCAAGAAGGGTGTCGGGAAAGACCTCGTCATCAACATCATCCTCTGCATCTTCTTCTGGTTGCCGGGAATCATCCACGCGCTGTGGCTGATCATGAAGTGACAAGGCGCAAGCGCCCCCTTTTGGCATTCATCATAGCCATCGCTCTCACTGCATGCAGTGAAGCGCCAAGGGATGTCTCCGTTCACGAGGAACTAGTTTCGATCAACGGCACCGAGCTCTTCGTGAAGCGAATGGGACAAGGCGAACCGATTGTGATCGTCCACGGGGGGCCCGTGCTAGAGCACGGTTATCTGCTCCCGCATTTGGAGCCCCTGGCCGAATCGTATGAGCTAGTCTTCTTCGACCAACGACTGAGCGGCCGATCGGCGGGGGAAGTAGACAGCAGCAGCGTCAGAGTCGACACTCTGGTCAATGACATCGAGGCCCTGAGACAATCGCTGGGACTCGGCCCCATACACCTATTAGGACATTCCTGGGGTGGCTTGCTGGCCATGCGGTATGCGGTCGGATATCCCGATCACCTCACGTCTATGATATTGGTGAGCTCCATGAGCGCCAGTTCGGAGCTCTGGCAGCAAGAAGAAGCCCAACTAGCCGAGCGACGCACCGAAGAAGATCTGGCCGAATTTGAAGCGATTCGGGCAACTGAAGCCTTCAATAACGGTGAGCCCAACGCAATTGCTAGCATACTGCGCGCTTCGTTCAAGCTGCAGTTCAGTGATCGGTCAAAGATCGGCGAATTGGAGCTTTACGTGCCCGAGGACTACACTGAGCGAAGCCGCCAATTCGGATATATGATGGGCGATCTCACCAACTTCGATTTTCACGAGGAATTGGCTGTAGTGCCTGCGAGGACATTGATCATCTATGGATCTGCAGAGCCAGCCTTAGAGCTTGGTGGTGCAGCACTGCACGAGCACTTTCCCAACTCGGAGCTGGTGGTAGTCGAAGGTGCCGGGCACTTCCCGTTCATCGAACAGCCGGCAGACTTTTTCCAAACCATCAGGGTCTTTCTGAATCAGGGACCGGAAGAACCGCGTTGAGGCGGTGACGTCAGGCAAACGTGTGTCGCCTGAGACAACCGCCCATCGCCAGCTGGTTTTCCAAATTTGCGGGTTGCCACTCAACCTGAAGGTCTTCGAGTCGCTCACCGATCAGGTCGATGTAGCCCTCACGGATTTCCCCAAGCCCCATGCCGTAGCCCATGGTGAGTTGAGTTACGTGGTCGACATCGTGGCTCATGATTCGCGCGGATGTTGCATCCGCGGCCATGATGTCCGTGCTTGCCAGCACTAGCCATGATCCGAGTCGATCGCGCATGTCGATGGTTCTGCCAAGGCCACCCCTGATTGTGGGACCGTCGGCCTCGATGCCGATCGAGAAATCGATCACCGACAGATCAGGTTGAACACCCGCCACGACGTCTAGGTAGATCTGTGCAATTGCTGCGGGGCTACTGTGGTCGAATTCTCCACCTCTGTTGTAGGACCCGCCTCCCGTTGGCACACCATAGCGCCCCAGAGACGTCACTCCCACAAAGTTCTTCAATGCAAGTGTTAGGTGTGCCGATGAATGGGTCTTTGCCACAGGAATTGAAATCACGCGGTCAGCCTCGGTCACGAGACTGGAGGTCGCGATCGTGCCGAGGTAGGTATTCGTTGGGATCTCGGTCCAAGCAGGTGAAGCAACTTCCAGCGAGGCAACACTCACCGAACCGCTGTATGATGAGTTGAGTCGGGCCACCTCCTGGACGATGTTCGTCGAGCCATCCAATGTGACTGCATTCGCCCAGTCGAAGGATGGTTTTTGAGAGCCATCTCCAATCGTGACTTGTGACGCACCTACTCGCAAACACTCTTCTGCAACGGCAAGAACGATCTCAGGTTTTGTGCACTCACCATTCGTGAATCGGTTGCTACTGGCGCCCCAGGGAAGAGTCACCATGTTGGGCTTGATGAACACCGTCTCGCCTTCCCCGACCACAGTTTCGATTCCACCGATAGCCTCTAGCGCATCTCGCGTCATACTGTGGAGATTCGTTCCACGAACAGCGGAGACACTCGCAGTGGGGTCAGATGGACCGGTCGGACCGTCCGCACAAGCACCGCAGATGACCCCCCCGGCCGCAGCCGCAGACAGACGCATAAACTCTCGCCGGCAGATCTCGTTCATGATGCACCTAGGCCGAAATGCTCAGAAAACGTGAGTGTTCACCCAACTATGCATCTGGAACGATTCTGAGCTAGCCGATCTGACAACAACTGCCTAGTGCCGGAACTGGAGGTCTAGAATCGCGGCGCGGCGCCTTGCTTCAGTGGCACCCAGGCCCTTGACCTCCACAGCCATGCCCGTGACCGGGACCAGCACACACATACTCGGCTATCGAGACCGTCGTTCTCGTCAACTGGTATACAATTCTTCATGAGAATCTTCAACTGAGAGGATGATGCAGGCAAAAATCTAATGAGGCTTTGCGGGCGGGGTGAGTCAGTCTGTCTATCCGCAGAACTCCGTAATGGTGTGCGTCAGTATCCGTGCAAGCGAAACCACCGAATCGATCTCGACCCACTCTTCGGTCGTGTGGATTCCGTGCCCGGTCGGACCATATATCACGGTTTCGATACCACTTGCTCCGTGGAGGGCTGAATCCTCCCACCAGGAATGACCGATAAATCCAGGAGTCTTGCCGATCACCCGCTCGGCACTCTTTCCAAGCGTCTTGACGATCCCCGCTTCGGGCGATATTTCGTACGGCTCGCGTCCGAGTACATGGCGCACACTACCACGAAACTTTGGGTCCGCAGTGCTGAGGACACGGACGATTGCTTCCATTTCCTCCAAAGTGTTCTCCGGCGATTCACCGGGTATCGTCCTGCGCTCAACGGAAATCCTGCTTCGAGCGGAGTAGATGAATAGCTGGTCGCCACCGACAATCAACGGAACATGTAGAGACGGCGCACCTACCAACGGGTGTCTCTCTCCATCAGCAAGAGACCGAGAGAGCGTGTCTAGCTCAGAAAGTACGCGTCCCATGTGCATGTTGGCATCGATGCCGTCTCCTGGACACCCTCCGTGTGCTGCGCGGCCGATGGTCTCGAACTCGAACACCTGGAAGCCCTTGTGAGCAAGGCATATGTCCAGCCCAGTGGGTTCAGTGACGATTGCGGCGTCGGTCTTTACATACTCGACTAAGTGCTCCGTACCGATACTCTCATACTCTTCGTCGGCCACGAAAGCCAAGACCAGATCACCGTTCAGGCGAACGCCGGACTCAACGATGGCGCGCGCGGCAGCGATCATTGCCGCAATGCTCCCTTTCATGTCCTGCGCGCCGCGCCCGTACAGTCTTCCATCGCGGATAGAACCTGAGAATGGCTCCTTCATGCCCCCGACACCTACCGTGTCCATGTGAGCGTTGATCAAGAGCGACTGCCCCCCGCCGGCACCCGGAATCGTGGAGACGACATTCACCCGACCTCGTTCAACCTCTAGGATCTCCTCTGGAACGCCCACACCTCGCAGCGTTGCCGCTATGTATGCTCCAATCTCTGCTTCGCCCGGAGCTCCATCCGCCAAGCTGGGATTCACGGAATTGATACGCACGAGGTCAGCCAGGGTCTCGACGAGGAAGTCTCGATTTATGGCCAGGTCAAAGGTGTGTTTGGACATCGTCACGATCTCACTCTTGAAGGACCCTACCGAAACAACCTTCAGGAAAGATCGCACAGGCATTCTTGTACGAAATGGACTCGAGTTCCTGAGCAGTGAGCCCCATCCGTTCCAGGTACCGCAGCTTCGCCCACGCGGTGTCTATCGTGAGATCGGTGCCCCAGAGCAGCTTCTCCGGGCCGATCACTTGCACGGCCCGGTGCAGCATGTCTGGATCGACGCCACTTCCTGATAGATCGACCCAAATGTTCGGCTCGTCCCGCACAGCTCTGATGGTGTGCGCCCAATCTCCACCGCCGCCGAGGTGAGCGAGTATGAAGGAGGTATCCGGAAAACGCCTCGCCAAAGTGGTCAACTCCGTGGCGTCAGATGCCTCTTGGCCAGGCCAGTCTTTTGTGCGGTTTTGCCATACGTGGTGGAGTATCGGGATGGACATCTCGCCAGCTTTGCTCGCAATCGGATCGAGCAGCTCATCGTCGGCCCGGCGACTTGCGGCGAGCTTCACTCCAATCAAACCCTGGTCGACGCGTCTTTGGATCTCAGCGAGTGCATGATCGGTGTAGTTGGGATTCACGACGCAATATCCGAAGATCACATCGTTCTCCTCCATCATTTCGACCATTCTATCGTTGGCAAAGACCACATCATCGGGTGAGGGGAAGTATGTCGGCGACCTGGCACCCCAGGAGCCGAGAATGGATGCCACATGAGCCGTCACTCCGATCATTCGGCCAGAATCCAGCCGGGCCTGATTCTTTATTCGCCAGTCGGCCCGGTTTGACAACTCGGTAAGGAAATGTGCGTGAACGTCAATCAGCATAATCGTCTCACCTCCTCAGCCACTTCCTCCAACCGAGCCAGGATCTCACTCAGATCAGCATCGGAATGCGCAAACGACACGAAGTTGTACGCGTCGCGTTTGAAGAGCACTCCCTTGGCAGCTGCTCGCGATGCGAACATCGCAGCCTTGTCCGAGTCAGCGAAGTTCAGAAAACACATCTGCGGGATCCCTCTGGCTTCTACCCCGTGCTCGCTGAGTTGTCCGGCGACATCCTCTAGCCCCGCGATCAGCCGCCGCCCGCGCGACAAAATAACGCCCACAACGTCTTCTCGCTCGTAGGTTTCGATCACTGCCTTTGCAGCCCCCAAACTCATGTGCTCTGTCGCCAGCGTCGAAGAGATCCACGTACGATTGGCCGCGTTCATCAGGTCCTTCGACCCGCAAACAGCCGCGATCGGGAAGCCGTTACCGAACGCCTTACCCACCACCGAAAGATCTGGGAGAATTCCATAGCGCTCCGCTGCTCCGCCCACCGCGATCCTGAACGCCGTCTTGATTTCGTCGAAGATCAAAACGGCTCCCGCTCTGTCCGCAACGTCACGAGCAAGCGAAAGCCAACCCGGATCAGGCTCGCCCTCGTGAACTGGTTCAAGCACTATCGCTGCTATTGGGCCAAAGTCATCTACTGCACGTTGGAGCGCCACCGCATCGTTGAACGGCACTTCGCGACGCAGCCGTGTAATATCGCGCGGCACGCCGTTGTCTACCTGACACCAGTCCAACCAACCGTGGTAACCGCAGGTGACGACGTGTTCTCTACCTGTGTATACGCGTGCTACTCTGACAGCAGCGGCAGCCGCTTCA